>SVUJ01000006.1 GCA_015063305.1 Oscillospiraceae bacterium
ATCTTCTTGAAAACAAGGGCGACGGCAACCAAAATTGCAAGTATGATAAATCCTCTGACGTCGGGGGCAAATCCGCCTGTGAGAGTTGTGAAGCTGAGCAGTGTGCTTGCCGCCATCGTAACAGCCGTTGCAAGAATGAGTGCTACTATGCAAGGACGAACACCGCCGAGAAACGCCTGAACGCCCTTGTACTTGAGGAAATTGCGGATCAGGGCGCACACGAGCAGAATGATAATAAACGAAGGAAGCACAACGCCAAGCGTCGCAACAAACGAGCCGAGAACTCCGCCCTGTGTAGAGCCGACAAAGGTCGCCATATTCACAGCGATAGGACCCGGAGTGGATTCCGATACCGCTATCATGTTCAGTAGCTCTTCCTCGGTCAGCCAACCGAGTGCCAAAGCCTTGTCGCGTATGAGCGAGATCATGGCATACCCGCCACCAAAGGTGAACATACCGATCTCAAAGAAGGTCAGAAATAATTTGAGATATATCATTTCGTCTCTCCTTTCTTCTTCATCGCTTTAAGAAAATAGGCGAAAAGACCGATACAACCGCAGATGAGAATATAGAGGATAGTCGAGAACTTAACGGCAAACAGAGAAAATAGGATCATACACAGCATTACCGCTGAAACAATGGTTATTGAAAACGCTGTCTTTTTCATTGACTTAAGCATCTTAAGTCCTGCCGAGAAAATGAGATAAATGACACATACCTGTATGCCGCGGAATGCGTATTCCACAAGTGTAAATGACAGAAAGGCATCAAAGAACAGCGAGATCGCAAAAATGATGATAAAGGACGGAATGACAACGCCAACCGTCGCCATAAGCGAGCCGAGAAAGCCCGCACGCTTGTAGCCGAGATAGGTTGCAGCATTTATGGCAATAGGGCCGGGTGTCGATTCGGCAATCGCCACCATGTCAAGAAACTCGTCTTTTTCTATGTACTTTTTCTTCTCAACAAATTCATTCTCAAGCAGAGCGATCATTGCATACCCACCGCCAAAGGTGAATAAACCGATCTTCATCATCGTGAGAAAGAGACTCATATATTTTTTCATTTTAAAACCTTTATTATACTTTCAACTGTCAATCGAATCTGCTCGTGGTTTGAGATCGTAGGAGTGCCGTCGCCGTCCTGCGCGCCGTACATACCGAAATAGGCGTGACAGCCGCCCTCAATGACGACCTCGCAAAAGCCGTCGGGCAGGTTTGATTTGTTTTCGTCGTACTTTTCACGGTTCAGTACCTTATCCTCACTGCCAAAGATCGACAACACGTCAAGGTCGGTATCGGACAGATCTGCAGTGGAATAAGAGCCGAGCAATATCAGCCCCTCATATTCGTCCACGTGGTCGGCAAGATAGGACGCCGCCATAGAGCCGCCGAGGGAATGACCGCCGATGTACCAATCTTCGATATGGGGATATTGCTCCTGTATTCCGTCAGCCGCATTGATATCGAATACGGCGAGATTAAAGGGCATTTCCACAAGTACGCAGAGAACACCCTCGCGGGCAAGCTCCGCCAACAAGGGCTGATAAGCATTTGCCTCGACCTTTCCGCCTGGGTAGAAGATGAATCCGACCGTTGCGTTTTGCGGTTCAAATACAACGTTCCCGCCATCAATCGTGGAGACCGAAACGTTGTCCTCGGGAGTAAATACTGCTATAGCCCCCTCGTCCGCACGGTAGTAATCACCGAGATATATCGCACATGCTCCAAAGATGATTGCAAGTGCCGCGACAATAGAAATCGATATAATCAGTATTTTTCTTTTGTTCTTCATAGCTTTGCCTTTCGAGTAATGATCACTATATTAAATTATATCAAAAAATCTCGTATATTTCAATACTTCCGCTGGACTTTTCCTTGCCTTTGTGATATTGTAGTGTTGCGACCTTGAGGTACGTTCGTCGGCAAACTAACATATTCAGATGTGGCTTGGCCACTCGGATATCGGCACGACCGGAAACATTTATAGCCACCTTGACAGTCACAGTAAGGTACAGACCGGTGCGGCGATATACGATGCGTTGACGGATTAAATGGGAATGAAAAAGGGCTACCAGACGGTAGCCCTTAGGAAATTAACAATTTGACAAATTGGAATTTGACGGTTCATTTAACTGCTTTTATGGTATAAGTTGCACCCCAATTATTTAACACTTCAATTGATGAAAAGCCTGCTTGGGCAAGTGCTTCTGTTTCATGTTTTACAGTAAGTGGAGTGTCGTAATGATAAAATTTATTATCCGCAATCCCTTGTTCTTCTTTCAAAGACCTTAGATTCCGTCTGTGCATTTGTTCTTCCTCGTCGGATAGCGAAAAATAATCCGTAAGGATAAAGTAACCGTCATTCTTTAATGCCATATGTAGTTTAGCGTATAACGCAACCTTTTCCTCTTTTTCGAAATGATGCAGACTTTCCACTGATACGGCGGCATCAAACACATTCTTGCCGAGAGGCACATCAAAATATGAGCCATGTATCAAGGTTATATCCTTGCCAACAAATTTTCGTTTGAGTTCAGATAACATTCCTTGCGAAAGATCTATTCCTGTTACCCTTGCTGTTGGGTTAAACGTATAATATTCTTGCAGTTCCAATCCCGTACCACATCCCAAATCAAGTATTTGGCAGCTTTCGGAAATCGGCAATTGTTTTGCTGTAAAGGGATAGAACTCGTTTGCGGATTCAATGTTGGTCATCATATGCTCATCATATCCGTCAAGTCGCGCTTCAAAGAAATCACTCATTTTTTCAAGCATACATAACCTCCTTCAAATTCTTATTTATCGATGAGATTATTATACCACAAAATAGTAAAAACCGCAATCCTTTTTTAGAATATAGCAGAGAGGGATTCGTTCTTGATTTTTGCCCGACGTTTCGGATATTATCTTTTGTTACGTCGTGCAAAAATCTTCGGTCACCGTTCACAAAACAACACACCGTGTTGTTTTGTTCACTGCGTTCGAACCCCGCTCTCTCCGCCGTTTAGAAAAAGAAAGAACCACCCGATTGGGTGGTTCTTCTTTTTGGCGGAGAGAGAGGGATTCGAACCCTCGTGTGCTTGCGCACAAACTGATTTCGAGTCAGCCCCGTTATGACCACTTCGATATCTCTCCATAATTATGATGCAACAGCGTGCATCATAATTATGGAGCTTGATTCGATGAGGCTCAATGAGCTTGCTCATTGAATCCACTTCGCATTCGCAACTCGGAGGTCGGGGAGCTTGCTCACCAGACGTAGAGTTAGCGAATCCTTGCCAAAGGCGAGATAACTCTCCATGATGCATACTGTACATTTTTGATTTTATGATGCACAAGTGTGCATCATAATTATGGAGCTTGATTCGATGCGGCTCAATGAGCTTTGCTCATTGAATCCACTTCGCATTCGCGTAGCGAATCATCGCCGCAGGCGATATATCTCTCCATGATGCATACTGTACATATTTGATTGTTGGAATTTTGATAGAAAATGAGAATCACCCTCGCTTTCATCAAACCAACAGCGGTATTATATCACAAAGAAATTTATTTTTCAAGTCCTTTTTTAAAAATATATAAAAAATATATCATTTTATTGACAAACACTCCTTAGGAATGTTAAAATAATATAATACGAATTTTCGGGGGAGGTGATGATATGGACTTTAAAAACGACCGTTCAAGAAAAAAAGAGCTTGACGATTTTTGGGATATCTATATGATAACTCCAAAAGTCTCGAAGCCGCTTCGCCCATCGGGCAAATCGACCGATACCGTTGAGATCACGGTTTCATCTGTCCTTGAGAGTATGGCTGACGATAATATCTTCAAATCCGAAAAGCTATCGTCAAACTTAAATAATGGCGGAACGATACACAAGTATATCTCTCCCGTCGACACACCGCCAAAAGCTCAGACAGAGCCCCCCGAGCTTGAATATTTCCCTCGGAATTCACTCATACACAAGGTTAGTGTTTTTAAGTGGGGGTCGCCCTACAACTATTACGAGGACTTTTACCAAGATGCCCTGAGGCTTATGGCACAGAGGGGAAGTAAGACCGAACACGTTCCGTTCTTTTCTTACGTTCCGCAATACAACCAGCTTAACAAAAAGCAGATGGCGTTTTATCTGTATTTCAGAGAGCGCGCAAGGCAAGGGGAGTACATTGAAGCCGATCAGAGCTATATACTTCTATACGTTTATGAGATAATAAATCTTGGCGAGGCGATGGACGTGCGCTTCGGGCAGTCACAGCTCGCCGCTCTGTGGAGCGCTTATTCCGAAAAATATCCGCGTATCAACAAAATGCTGCTTGAATGGATATGCGATTACAGCTTGATACACCGTCTTACGCCGCCCGCTGGGCTTGATCTTCAAAGGGTTGCAGCCTCTTGCACCCTGAAGGAATTTTTTGTGGCTCAGGGCAGAAACGATTACGAGGATTACGCGCGGATACTTCTGGCGTTTTCGAGCTCGTACGATTTTCACACAAGCAAATTTGCCACGGGTGAAAATCTGCTAATATATGAAAAATACGTGCCGCAGGCGCTTGCGGTAGCGCTGAAGGCGCTTTCGGGCAATGGAATACTCTCAGACGTCGGGTTTAACGACTGCACTCTGCCGCGCGATGCCTATTCGGGTGCGCTTTGCTCACACCGCATAAAAAGGCGCATAGAGATAGAATACTGTTCTTTTTCAAGAACGAACGATCTTCGGTATATGATCGGGGATATGGTTAAATATTGCGAGAACAAAATAAGGGCGCATATCGGTGTGAAATCGCGGCTTAGCTGTTATTCGCTGAGTGTGGAGATGAGAAAGATACTTGACGAATTCTTTGATATCAACCTCGTCAGGGAGAGAAAACGGCAGATAAAGACCAAGAAGCAGGAGTATGACGTTCTTTATGATCTTCCTGTAAAACCGCTCTCGCTCTCACACGCCGAGAGGATAGAGGCGGAGTCGTGGGAAACGACGAAAGACCTTATCGAGGCGTTTGACGGTGAAGAGGATATCGAGGCTGAACAGAGCGAGGAGATATTCGTTTACGATAGCGCCAAGACCGATGCTAAAGAAGAGTCGGAGCTTATCGGCGCTCTTGGAAAATATGCCGACTTTGCCCACGCGGTCTTTATTTCTGATGTTAACAAGCAAAGGGAGCTGTCCGCCGCGCTCGGAAGTATGCCCGATAGCATCGTTGACAAAATAAACGAGATAAGCTATGACGTTATTGGCGACATTCTGATAGAGCACGACGGAGAAAAATACGTTGTGATAGATGATTATAAGTGTTATATGGAGGAATAGATGGAACAGGATATAAACATACAAAAGATACCTAAAAGAGTATTGAATTCACTCCTTGCGTCTGTGTCTGCAGGGGTAGTTCCGAGGACGGGAGCGCCCTATATCGCCATAGGGCGAAAGGACGAGATATCGGCGCTGCTTTCCGACCTTTCCGCGGTCAACGAGGGCTGCGGAACTATGCGCTTTATCATAGGAAGATACGGAAGCGGAAAGAGCTTTCTTATGCAGCTCATACGCGGATATGCTCTTGAGAGGGATTTTCTCACGGCTGACGCCGATCTCTCGCCCGAGCGCCGTCTTTACGGCTCGTCGGGAAGCGGAGTTGCGACCTACAGAGAGCTTATAAAGAACCTCGCATCAAAATCCTCTCCCGACGGCGGAGCTCTGCCGAGGATAATCGCCCGTTGGATAGACACTATGCAGTCCGAGATACTTGCAACAGGAGCAGAGGCGGGAAGTGATGAATTTGCCAGAGCGCTTGGCGTGTGCGCTTCGGAGAAGCTGAGGGATATGGAATTCCTTGTTGGCGGCTTTGATTTTTCACGCGTTATAAGCGAATACTACAAGGCTTATGTGAACGGAGATGACGACAAGCGAAGCGCTTGTCTGCGCTGGCTCAGGGGAGAATTTGCGAGTAAGACCGAGGCAAGGGGAGCGCTTGGATTTTCGGTTTCGGTGATAATCGACGATGAGAATTGGTACGATTTTCTGAAGCTCTGGGCGTGTCTTTCTAAGACTATGGGATACAGAGGTCTTATAGTCTTTATCGACGAGTGCGTCAATCTGTATAAGATAAACCATAGAGTGAGCAGAGAGAACAATTACGAGAAGATACTCTCTATGTTTAACGACACCCTTCAGGGAAGAGCGCCCGGCCTTGGGCTTATACTCGGCGGAACGCCTCAATTTCTTGATGACACCAGAAGGGGACTTTTCAGCTATGAGGCGCTCAGAAGCCGACTTTGCGACAGCCGTTTTGCCATTGACGGAGCGGTGAACCTCATAGGACCTGTCATAAGACTTCGCCGTCTTAGCGATGACGAGCTTTTCGCGCTCATATCGAGAGTGACAAAGCTTTACGCTCAGAATTACGGAGTAGAGGTTCGTATAAGCGACGAGGAAAAGGTAAAATTTCTTGAGATATGCCTATCCCGCGCGGGCGCTGACAGTATGATAACCCCCCGCGAGATGCTAAGGGACTATATGACGGTGATGAATCTGTTGATGCAGAACAAGGAGCTTTCATTTGAGGATATAGTGGGTACGGCGGTGACCCTTAAGACCGAGGTTGACGGTGATGCCCCGACCACAACGGCTGTCCCGAAGGATACAAGATATAATTACACACCCGAGGATATTGTTTTTTAGGAGAGAAATATGACAGAAGCCGATAGAGTTTTTGAAAGATTTCCAGATTTTATAAAAGAGTTTATATATTCAAATTCCTGGGAAGAGCTCAGAGCCGTACAGATAGCCGCGGCAAAGACTATATTTGAGAGCGACAATGATCTGCTCCTGACCTCGTCCACCGCCAGCGGCAAGACAGAGGCAGCGTTCTTTCCTATCATCACAGAGCTTTATTATGATCCGCCCGCAAGTATAGGCGCGCTTTATATAGCGCCGCTCAAAAGTCTTATCAACGACCAGTTTGAGAGAATAGATACCTTGCTTGAGGAGAGCGGAATAAAGGTGACGCATTGGCACGGCGACGTTGCCGCCTCACACAAAAAGAAGCTGCTTTCAAAGCCCGAGGGGATACTTCAGATAACCCCCGAATCGCTTGAGGCTATGCTCATAAACCGCTCTAACGATATCCCGCGCCTTTTTGGGGATCTGAGATACGTGGTGATAGACGAGATACACACACTTATGGGGAGCGACAGGGGAAATCAGATAATATGTCAGCTTGCGAGAATATCGAAGCTCATAGGACGTTCCCCCAGAAGAATAGGACTTTCGGCAACAGTAGGAGAGCCGAGGAGCGCGGCTGATTGGCTCAGCGCGGGAAGTGGAAGAAAGACCGATATTCCCGTCTTTGAAGCCGAGCAGATAAGGTGGCGCTTGGGTATGGAGCATTTCTTTATACACGATAAGTCGCTCGACCAGAGCGGAGCGACAGAAAAGGGCAATATTGCCGACAATTCCACGGCGCTTGACGCGGGATACGAATATATGTATGACTGTGTAAAGGATAAAAAGTCGCTTGTCTTTTCTAACTCGAGAGAGGATACAGAGTACGTCTGCGCCACGCTCCGTCAGATAGCCGAGAAGAGGGGAGAGAGGGATATATTCCTTATCCACCACGGAAATCTTTCGGCATCGCTCCGTGAGGAGGCCGAGATGAAGATGAGGGATAACGATATCCACGCCGTCACCTGCGCGACTGTCACTATGGAGCTTGGAATAGACATTGGAAAGCTTGAGCGGATAGTACAGAACGACGCGCCAAACTCGGTGTCAAGCTTTTTACAAAGGCTTGGACGCTCGGGCAGACGCGGACAGCCGCCCGAGATGATGACGGTCTTCCGCGAGGAAGAGCCGCTTCCGAACGCGCCCCTGCCGCAGCTTATACCTTGGGGACTTCTGAGAGCTATAGCTATAACTCAGCTTTATATTGAGGAGAGGTTTATAGAACCGCCCACGGAGAAAAAGCAGCCTATGAGTCTGCTCTTTCATCAGACACTCAGTGTCTTGGCATCAAGCGGGGAGCTGAGCGTGGCGGAGCTTGCGAAGAGAGTTTTGTCCTTGCCGCCGTTTAAAGAGATATCAAGAGATGATTATAAGGCGCTTATCGTGTCTATGCTCAATTCGGATATGATAGAGATGACCGAGGAAAAGGGTCTTATCATTGGACTTTCGGGAGAGAGATTGCTTGGAAGCTTCAAGTTTTACGCGGTCTTTAACGACAGCGAGGATTTTACCGTCAGATGTGAGTCGGAGGAGATAGGAACTATAACCACTCCGCCGCCCGCGGGCGACAGATTTGCCCTTGCGGGTAAGGTCTGGGAGGTAATTGAAACAGACGTATCAAGAAGACTTGTTTACGTAAAGAGCGTCGAGGGGAAGATGGAGATATCCTGGCCCGGAGATTACGGTGAGATACACACGAGAATACTTGAGCGAATGAAGCAGATACTATGCGAGGATACCGTCTATCCTTATCTCAAGGAAAACGCGCGCCGCCGCTTGGACATTGCGAGAAGGGTTGCAAGAGCAACGGGTATGACGAAGAATTCTCTCGTTCACCTTGGCGGATACACGTGGTGTCTTTTCCCTTGGCTCGGAACGCGCTCCTTCAGAACGCTGAGAAAATTTATCACTCTTCACGCCCATAGATTTGGCATCTCGGGTATAGAGTTTGAGGGGTGCTATTACATTACCTTCAGAATGGAGAAGGGAGACGGGGAGGAGCTTATAAGATATATGAGAGAGTACGTTGAAAGGTATGGGATAGACCCACTCACGCTCGTATCCTCTAAGGAGCTTCCTGTCTTTGAAAAGTACGATAGATTCGTTCCCGGAGAGCTTTTGAGATACGCCTATTCGGTCGATAAGCTCAATACCGCCGAAGCAGGGGCAAGAATATGCGATATTTACAAAGAATATTAAAAATAATTGTGAGTTATGCCTAAAAAATACTTTAGCATAGAACGAAATGTTGTGGAGAATAAATATTGACAATTTCGGATAAAAGGAGTATCATATACTCAATGCTGTGATAGGGAGCGGCGTTGTCGAGTCTTTTTCAGAGATCCGTCGGTCGGTGCGAGACGGAAAAGGGCGGCAAGGTTAAATCACCCTTGAGCTGACCGTCGAAATTTTGATGATCTTATCGGAAGAGTAGAACGGTACGTATTTCTGCGTTAAAGAAAAATGTATGAAAAGTACATTGAGTGCCCCTGAGGATCTTTTGGGGGAATTAGAGTGGTACCGCGGAGCTTTTACTCTCCGTCTCTTTTATGAGACGGAGAGTTTTTTATTTTCAGAAAGGAGCATAAAATGCTTACACTTGACAAAGTCTATCATGCGGCGTACGTCCTTAAGGACGTTATAAGAGAGACCGCGCTTATTAAATCGAATATCAATCCCGATTGCCGGACCTATCTTAAGACAGAGAACCTTCAGGTCACAGGTTCGTTTAAGGTGAGAGGAGCGGGATATATGATATCCCAGCTTACCGAGGAGGAAAAGGCAAAGGGTGTTATAGCTTGTTCTGCGGGAAATCACGCGCAGGGAGTTGCTCTTGCGGCATCAAAATACGGAATAAAGGCAACTATCTGTCTTCCCGACGGAGCGCCTATATCCAAGGTCGAGGCTACCAAGAGTCACGGCGCTGAGGTGGTTATGGTAAAGGGAGTTTACGACGACGCCTACAAACGCGCTCTCGAGCTGCGTGACGAGATGGGATATACCTTCGTTCACCCCTTTGATGACGATAACGTTATCGCGGGACAGGGAACTATCGGACTTGAGATACTCAACGAGCTTGACGGAGTTGATGCTGTTGTAGTGCCGATAGGCGGAGGAGGACTTATCTCGGGTATCGCATACGTTGTAAAGCATCTTGCTCCCCACGTAAAGGTCTACGGAGTACAGTCTGCGGGCGCGCCGAGTATGTATAACTCTATAAAGGACGGAAAGATAGAGCGCCTTAAGAGCGTTTCTACTATCGCAGACGGAATTGCCGTGAAAGAACCGGGCGCGAACACTTTTGAGCTTTGCTCCAAATACGTTGACGATATAGTTACGGTGAACGAGGACGAGATATCCTCGGCGATACTTGCGCTCATAGAGCAGCATAAGATGATCGCGGAGGGCGCGGGTGCGGTTTCCGTGGCGGCTGTAATGCACAACAAGATACCCGTACAGGGTCAGAACGTCGTTTGCGTGGTCTCGGGAGGTAATATAGACGTTACTATACTTTCCAGAGTGATCGAGAGAGGTCTTCTGACATCGGGAAGGACCTGCAACCTTTGCATCGAGCTTATGGATAAGCCTGGTCAGCTTATGGACGTATCGAGGATAATCGCATCTCTCGGAGCTAACGTTATCTCTGTACACCACGAGAGAGCGAGTGAGACCAAGGATATCAACGGATGCTATCTCAGACTTGTTCTTGAAACTAAGAATTACGAGCATATAGAAATGATAACCAAGGCGCTTGCCGATGAGGGCTTTGGTATAGTATCGGTCCAGTAAATTTTATTTAAAGGAGAATATTACGATGAGTGAAAAGGTATATACAAAAAATGCGCCCGAGGCAATAGGTCCTTATTCCCAGGCAGTCAAATGCGGAGGACTTGTTTTTACATCGGGACAGATAGCTATAGACCCCACAAGCGGAAAGGTCGAGGCGCAGACTATAGAGGGACAGACAGAGCAGATATGCAAAAATCTGAGTGCCGTGCTTGAGGCGGCGGGAACTTCTATGGACAAGGCTGTAAAGACTACCTGCTTCCTCGCTGATATGGCAGACTTTGCGGTATTTAACGAGGTATACGGAAGATATTTCACCTCTAAGCCCGCGCGCTCCTGCGTGGCGGCAAAGGAGCTTCCTCGCGGAGTTCTTGCAGAGGTAGAGGTAATAGCAGAGCTCTGAGGCTGAAATATACGTTGATTTGATACAAAATGCCGCCAAATGTCGAAAAAAACTGTGCATATTTATAAAAATAAAAAAAGTAATTAAATATTGTTGACAAGGGCAGTTTTTTGTGGTAAAATAACTGCAATATTTATTTAGGCGTTTAAGGGAATTAGTAACACGCTGGCATTTTCAGAAAGTTGGCGGTCGATGCGAGCCGATATTGCGACCGTGTGAATCTCCTCCCCCAGCCTCCGCTTGAAGACCGTTTTCGGTTGTGTAGACGCGGACGGAATGTCACCGTTATCATAGACAGTTCACTGATTGGTGAAGCAGAGCGGCCGTGTAACGGCAATAAGAGTGGTACCGCAGAGTGTTAATGACCTTTGTCTCTTGAACTTAAGAGATAAAGGTCTTTTTTAGGTAATGCGGTAAATTTGTTATTTTGAAATATGTTTTGCGGGTCTTGCAATTCCCGCATAAAAGGAGGTAAAAATGATATTAAATGGCTCTGAGATACTTGTAAACGTACTCATAGAGCAGGGCGTTGATACCGTATTCGGATACCCGGGAGGGTCTGTGCTCAATATATACGACGCGCTTTATAAGTATAGCGACAAGATACATCATTACATTACAGCGCACGAGCAGGGAGCGGCTCACGCGGCGGATGGATATGCAAGATCCACCGGAAAGACGGGAGTTGTTATAGCAACGAGCGGCCCCGGCGCTACCAACCTTGTTACCGGAATAGCTACCGCTTATATGGACAGCGTTCCTATGGTAGCGATAACGGGAAACGTTCCCACACAGCTTATTGGTTGCGATAGCTTCCAGGAGGTATATATAGCGGGTATCACGATGCCCATCACAAAGCACAACTTTGTGGTAAGAAAGGTAGAGGAGCTTGCCGACGTTGTAAGAGAGGCGTTCAAGATAGCTGCCAGCGGCAGACCCGGACCTGTTCTTATAGATATCCCAAAGGATGTTACGGCAAACAAGACCACCTTTATTCCCGCGCCGAAGGTTGAGCCCGAGCGCACTCCCGCAAGACTCAGAAACGTTAAGGAGATAGCCGAGCTTATCAATCACGCAGAGAAGCCCTTCATATATTTTGGCGGCGGAGTGAGAATCTCGGGAGCGGGAGATGAGCTCCGTGAGCTTATCGAGAGAGCGGATATACCCGCGGCGCACACGCTTATGGCGGCGGGCGTTCTCGGATACAACGAAAAGAACAACCTCGGACTTATCGGTATGCACGGCTGCTATTCGGCAAACGCCGCGGCAAACAGGGCGGACCTGATGCTTGCGATAGGTACTCGCTTTAGCGACCGCGTTGCGCTGAACACACAGAAGTTCGGCCACAACTCGCGTATCGTACATATTGATATAGACCCCGGTGAGATAAATAAGATAATCGTTGCAGACCACAGCATCATTGGAGACGTTAAAGAGGTTCTCACGGAGCTTCTTAAATACGTCAAGCCCGCAAAGCACGAGGCTTGGAGCGAGCAGATAGCGAAGTGGAAGCGCGATGATTATATTCCCGAGGATAGCGAAGATGTCCTCAAGCCCCATCAGGTGGTAGATATAGCTTGCAAGCACGCGGGAGAGGAGGCGATATACGTTACCGACGTAGGTCAGCACCAGCTCTGGGCGGCACAGTATCTCCGTCACGTTAAGCCGAGAAACTTCCTCACGAGCGGAGGACTTGGCACTATGGGATACGGATACGGAGCGGCTATCGGTGCTCAGGTGGCAAATCCCGATAAGCGCGTGGTACACTTCACATCGGACGGTTCGCTTCATATGAATATGAACGAGCTTTGCACGGCAGTAAGCTTTGAGCTTCCCGTTGTAACGGTCATTATGAACAACGCCGTTCTCGGAATGGTAAGACAGTGGCAGGGGGTATTCTACGACCGTAGATTTTCCGCAAGTGAGCCCGAGAGAAAGACCGATTACGTAGCCGTGGCAAAGGCGTTTGGAGCAGAGGGTTACCTTTGCGAAACTCCCGCTCAGCTTGAAGAAGCTATGAAGAAGGCGATGACGGCAAAGGGACCCGTTTGGATAGATTGCAGAATAGACCGCGAGGAAAAGGTTCTTCCTATGATCCCTGCGGGACAGACTGTTCACGACACCATTTTCAAATAAGGAGGATACGAATATGAGAAAGCAATGTATGGTTCTTCTTGTTCAGAACAATGCGGGTGTTCTTGCTCGTATAACCTCGCTCTTTATGCAGAGAGGATTTAACATAGATTCTCTTACCGTTTCATCGACCGACTGTCCGAACGTCTCGCGAATAACCGTTATGACAACGGGAGACAGCAGGACATTCAGCCAGATAATGAAGCAGACAGACAAGCTTGTTGAAACAAAGATGATATTCTCGGTAGAGCCCGAATTCAGCCTTATACGCGAAACGCTTATGGTGAAGTTTTCAAGAGCTACGGAGGATATAGATGAGCTTAAGAAGATAATCTCGGATTTCGGCGCTCACATAATCGATATGTCACACGGATGCTTCGTTGCCGAGCTTACGGAAGCGCCTAACAAGATAGACGCTTTTCTTGAGGCTGTGAAGGCATTCAAGATTATAGAGATGTGCCGCTCGGGTGCTATCGCACTTGAACGCGGTCTTATAGACTATGAACTCAAATAATTAAATTAAAATATTTAAGGAGATAGAAAAAATGATCACAAAGTATTATGATACCGATTGTAACATCGGTCTGCTTGACGGAAAGACAGTTTCGGTTATAGGTTTTGGTAGCCAGGGACACGCTCATTCGATGAACCTCGCTGAGAGCGGAGTAAACGTTGCTGTTGGTCTTAGACGTGGAAGCGCTCATTGGAAGAAGGCAGAGGATTTCGCCGCAACACATCCTAACTTCAAGGTTATGGAGATAGAGGATGCTGCTAAGGCGGGAGATCTCGTTATGATGCTCGTTCCCGATGAGCTTGCAGCGGATATCTACAACAAGCAGGTAGCTCCCTACATGAAGGACGGCGACGTTCTTATGTTCGCGCACGGCTTCAACATTCACTTCAACTTCATTCAGCCCGCTAAGAACATAGACGTTATCATGGTCGCTCCCAAGGGACCCGGACACACCGTCAGAAGCCAGTATCAGGAGGGCAAGGGAGTTCCCAGCCTTATCGCGGTACATCAGGACTACACAGGCAAGGCTAAGGATTACGCTCTCGCATACGCAAGCGGAATCGGAGCGGGAAGAGCAGGTATCCTCGAAACATCCTTCAGAGAGGAAACCGAGACCGACCTCTTCGGTGAGCAGGCTGTTCTTTGCGGCGGTGTTACCGAGCTTATGAAGGCAGGCTTTGATACTCTCGTAGCTGCAGGCTACGAGCCCGAGATGGCTTACTTCGAGTGTATCCACGAGATGAAGCTTATCGTTGACCTTATCAACAACGGCGGCTTTGCTATGATGAGATATTCGATATCCAACACAGCTGAGTACGGTGATTACAGAACAGGTAAGAGACTTATCACCGAGGAGACCCGTAAGGAGATGAAGAAGGTACTTTCCGAGATCCAGGACGGTACTTTTGCATCTGAGTTTATGCAGGAATTCTCTGCAGGAAGAAAGGCTAAATTCCTTGCAACACGCCGCAAGGAGAGTGAGCACCAGCTTGAGAAGACAGGAGCAGAGCTCCGTCAGATGATGAGCTGGCTCAAGAAATAATTTTACTTAGATCTCTGTTCGGGGGTAAACACCCCCGAACAGAATAAAAAGAGGAGGGGATAGATATGCTGATGGCGGTGAATGTGGGTAATACCAGAATATCCGTGGGCTTTTTTGATGATGATAACTCCTCGGTAAAATACGCCTTTGAGATATCTACCGACCCCTCAAAGACGGTTGATGAATATTTTTTAACTATAAAGCTAATAGCTGCCGAGCGCGGAGTTGACCTAAGAGAGGCGGACGGAGGAATAGTTTCTTCTGTAGTGCCTCAGCTTACCGCAACTATCTGTGAAACGGTCAGCAGATTTTGCTCCAAAGAGCCCTTGGTCGTAGGACCGGGGGTTAAAACGGGCTTTCCGATAAAGATCGATTCGCCCGCTGAGCTTGGCGGAGATATGGTGGCAAATGCCGCCGCAGTCGTTTCTGTAATGAAACAGAAAAATGATATGAGAGCAACTGTCATCGTAGACGTTGGCAGCGTTACCACGGTGTCCGCGATAAACGCGCGCGGGGAATACGTTGGTTGCTCGATAATGCCCGGAGTGCAGATGTCGCTTGAAGCACTCCACGGGAAAACGGCGTTGCTTCCCAACGTTTCATATCTGTCACAGACGAAGGCGATCGGTAAAAATTCACAGGAGGCGGTATTGTCGGGCGTTATGCTCGGACACGCCATTATGATAGACGGTTTCGTTACAAAATTTGCTAAGGAGATGAAGGCGGAGGCGTTCTCTTGTGTTATCACGGGAGAATACGCAAAGCATGTGATACCGCTATGCCGAAGCGCTTTTGAATATGAGCGAGAGCTTACCTTGAAGGGACTCTACTTCATATATCAAAGATCAAAAGAAACTAAGGTTTGATAATAACAGGCGTTGCCTTTATTATATATTTTTACGCGTCGTACCTATAACGGACGGCAGCACCGAGTGAGAGTCTCGGAGAGAGGAACAGAGATGTTCAGGTTTTCATTATTAAAGACAGCACAGATGGCTGTACTTTCGGAGGTGTCATTATGAGGGCAAATCAACAGCAGAGAATATTAAACATGGCTATTTTGGCAATGCTTCTCGCGCTTGTCATAGTCCTTCAGATCTTTGCGGGATTTATTAAGGTGGGACCGTTTTCGCCGTCCTTTGTATTGATACCGATAGTTGTTGCCGCTATTTTGACAGGCCCTAAGGGTGGAGCGTTCATAGGCGCGGCATTTGGCGTTGTTGTTATAATTCAATGCTTTAGCGGTATCGACGCGGGCGGATTTATCCTTTGGGGTATAAATCCTTTTCTGACAGCGCTTATATGCCTTGTCAAGGGAATTGCGGCAGGTGTTGTTCCCGGAGTTGTATACAAGGCAATAGCGGGTAAAGAGCCCAAAGACGGTCGCATTCTCGTAGCGGCGGTGCTTGCCTCGCTGACAGCACCTGTGGTCAATACAGGATTGTTTATAATCGGTCTGTCAACCTTTTTCACAGAAACTCTGTATGCTTGGAGCGGCGGAACTAACGTTATGCTCTATATACTTACAGGACTTATAGGAATAAACTTTATAATCGAATTTTCTATCAATGCTGTGGTGTCCCCCGCGATATCCACGGTTACTAAGATAGCTACAAAGAAATTAATAAAGAAAAATTAAAAATATATCGTAGATATTTTGAAAGGAAAAGATCATGTCACTTCGTTCTGATAACGTAACAAAGGGCGCGGAGAGAGCGCCGAACAGAAGTCTGTTTTACGCGATGGGTTACACCAAGGAAGAGCTTGAAAGACCTCTTATTGGTGTTGTCAGCGCACATAGCGAGATAGTTCCCGGACATATACACCTTGATAAGATCGCCGAGGCGGTCAAGGCGGGAGTAAGAATGGCGGGCGGAACACCCGTGCTTATACCCGCGATAGGCGTTTGTGACGGTATAGCTATGGGACATATAGGAATGAAGTATTCTCTGGCAAGCCGTGAGCTTATATGCGACAGCGTTGAAACGATGACTATGGCGCACCAGCTTGACGGTCTTGTGCTCATTCCCAACTGCGACAAGATAGTTCCCGGTATGGTAATGGCGGCGGTTAGAATGAACGTTCCCGCAGTCGTTTGCAGCGGCGGACCTATGCTCGCGGGACGTTATGACGGAGAAGAGGTCAGCCTTTCGAAAATGTTTGAGGCTGTGGGCGCTTACAAGGCGGGTATGATAGACGAATGTAAGCTCCACGAATGCGAAACAGGTGTTTGTCCCGGTTGCGGAAGCTGCGCGGGAATGTACACGGCGAACAGTATGAACTGCCTTTGCGAGGCTGTTGGTATAGCGCTTCCCGGCAACGGAACGATACCTGCTGTAAGCAACAAGAGAGTGATACTTGCAAAGCACGCGGGAATGGCTATTATGGAGCTTGTTAAGAATAATATCTGCGCCCGCGATATAATAAATGAAAAGTCTATAATGAACGCCCTTGCTTGTGATATGGCGCTTGGTTGCAGCTCTAACAGCGTGCTCCACCTTCTGGCTATCTCAAACGAGGCGGGAGTTAAGCTTGATCTTGACCTTTTCAATAAGACGAGTGACAGAGTTCCGAACCTCTGCCACCTTGCCCCCGCAGGGCCTACACATATGCAGGATCTTGATATGGCGGGCGGAATACCCGCCGTACAGGCAGAGCTCCTTAAGCGCGGACTTATCGACGGAACTGCGCTTACCGTTACTTCTAAGACTGTAGCCGAGAATATAGAAGGCGCTTACATAAAGGATACGAGATCAATAAGACCTATCGACGATCCGTACAGCGCAACAGGCGGTATACAGATACTGTGGGGCAATATCGCGCAGAACGGCTCGGTCGTAAAGAGAAGCGCCGTGGCTCCCGAGATGCTGAAGCACAGCGGTCCTGCAAGAGTGTTTGACTCTGAGGATGAGGCTATCGCGGCTATATATAACGGCAAGATAGTTGACGGTGATGTTGTTGTAATAAGATACGAAGGACCTAAGGGTGGACCGGGTATGAGAGAGATGCTCAACCCCACGAGCGCCCTTGCTGGAATGAAGCTCGATAAAACTGTAGCGCTTATCACCGACGGAAGATTTTCGGGAGCTTCGCGAGGAGCGTCTATTGGACACGTGAGCCCTGAAGCGGCGGATCACGGAAATATCGCGCTGCTCAGAGAGGGCGATATAATAGATATAGACATTCCGAACGCTTCTCTTAATGCAAGAGTAAGCGACGAGGAATTCGCCAAGAGAAGAGAGAGCTACGTACCCCGTGAGCCTAATATAAAGACAGGCTGGCTCTCGCGCTACTCGAAGCTTGTAAGCGGTGCTGAAAACGGCGCTGTTATGAAATAAAACTGAAAGGATTGCTTTGCAATAAGGATATAAATGAAGAACACAGAAAAATATACACGACAGTATTTTCCCGCGCCTTCAATACAGATGAAATGGGCAGAGAAGAATTATATTACAAAGCCCCCTGTTTGGTGCTCGGTAGACCTTAGAGATGGAAATCAGGCTCTTATGGTTCCTATGAATCTTGAAGAAAAGCTTGAGTTCTTTAAGCTCTTGGTCGATATCGGATTTAAGGAGATAGAGGTCGGTTTTCCCGCAGCGTCCGAAACAGAATATAAGTTTCTTCGCACCCTTATAGAAGAGAACCTTATCCCCGATGACGTAACCGTTCAGGTGCTTACACAGTCGCGTGAGCATATAATAAAGAAGACATTTGAGAGTCTCAGAGGAGCTAAGAACGCTATAGTTCACCTTTATAATTCCACTTCGGTGGCTCAGCGTGAGCAGGTCTTCAAGAAGCCCAAGCAGGAGATAATAGATATCGCTATTGCGGGAGCTGAGCTCTTCAATAAGTATAATGCCGAGGAGGGCAATAAATACCGCTTTGAGTATTCGCCCGAGTCGTTTACAGGAACAGAGCCCGAATTTGCGCTTGAGATATGCAACGCGGTTCTTGATGTCTGGAAGCCTACACCCGACAGAAAGGTTATTATAAACCTTCCTGTTACCGTTCAGGTGTCTATGCCTCACGTTTACGCAAATCAGGTTGAATATATGTCCGAAAACCTCAAATACCGTGAGAACGTATTGATATCTCTCCATCCTCATAACGACAGAGGATGCGCGGTGGCAGATACCGAGATGGGAATCTTGGCGGGAGCTGACCGAGTTGAGGGAACTCTCTTTGGAAACGGCGAAAGAACGGGTAACGTTGATATCATTACAGTTGCGCTCAATATGTATTCTCAGGGTGTTGACCCCGGTCTTGAGCTTGGAAATATGCCCCGCATAACCGAGGTTTATGAGAGAGTTACCCGTATGCACGTTTACGACAGAACTCCTTACGGCGGAAAGCTTGTATTTGCGGCATTCTCGGGCTCACATCAGGACGCTATAGCAAAGGGAATGAAGTGGAGAGAGGATCATACCTGCCGTTATTGGACTGTGCCCTATCTTCCTATCGACCCTCAGGATGTTGGAAGGGAATACGAGACAGACGTTATCAGGATCAATTCTCAGTCGGGCAAGGGCGGTATCGGATATCTGCTTGAACACAATTACGGATACGTTCTCCCCTCGAAGATGCGCGAGGACGTGGGATATACCGTCAAGGGCTATTCCGACCGTTCGCACAAGGAGCTTTCTGCCGATGAGGTCAGAGATATATTCCGCAACGAGTATATCAATCTTGAAACTCCCGTTAACGTTATCGACTGTCACTTTGTAAGAAACAGCGATAGCATTAAGGCTATAATAACCATCGATGCTCCCGAGGGACACGTTGACGTCTCCGCAAGAGGTAACGGACGTCTTGACGCGGTAAGTAACGCGCTCAAGAAGTACCTTGGAATAGAGTACTCCAACCTCACTTACTCAGAGCACGCGCTCTCTGTAGGCTCGTCCTCTCAGGCGGCTACCTACGTAAGCGTTACCTTTGAGGACGGTAAGATAAGCTGGGGCGCGGGTGTTCACGACGATATTATCTTTGCGTCGGTCAATGCGCTCGTTTCGGCTATAAACCGTAAGCTTTTATCAAAATAATCTAACAGAGGTGATAAAAATGGCTATGACGATGACACAGAAGATCCTTGCGGCACACGCGGGACTTGACTCTGTGAGAGCAGGTCAGCTCATCATGGCGAAGCTCGATATGGTGCTTGGAAATGATATTACATCTCCTGTGGCTATAAACGAGTTCAAGAAGAGCGGATTTGAGTCTGTATTTGATAATGAAAAGATATCTATGGTAATGGACCATTTTGCGCCCAACAAGGATATCAAGGCGGCAGAGCAGTGTAAGCAGTGCCGTATGTTTGCAAAGAATTTTTCTATAAAGAATTACTATGATGTTGGAGAGATGGGCATAGAGCACGCTCTGCTTCCCGAAAAAGGACTTGTTGCCCCCGGTGAGGCTGTTATAGGAGCTGACTCACACACCTGTACTTACGGTGCGCTCGGAGCATTCTCAACAGGTGTCGGAAGCACCGATATGGCTGCGGGAATGGCTACAGGCGAGGCTTGGTTCAAAGTGCCTTCGGCTATAAAATTCGAGCTTGAGGGCGAGCTTCGTCCCTTCGTTTCAGGTAAGGACGTTATTCTTCACATCATCGGTATGATAGGTGTTGACGGAGCGCTTTACAGATCTATGGAGTTCACGGGAAGCGGACTTAAGTCGCTTTCTATGGACGATAGACTTTGTATGGCTAATATGGCTATCGAGGCGGGTGCTAAGAACGGCATATTTGAGGTCGATGAGATAACTTTGGCTTATGTAAATGAGAGAGTTACAAGACCCTTTACAGTATACAAGGCAGATGAGGATGCTGAGTATGACGAGGTCTATAAGATAAACCTTTCTGAGATAGAGCCCACAGTTGCATGTCCTCACCTTCCCGAAAATACCAAGGAAGCAAGAGAGCTTTCGGGTATAATACCCGATCAGGTAGTGATAGGCTCTTGTACCAACGGCAGACTTTCGGATATGAAGGCGGCGGCAGAGATACTTAAGGGAAGACATATCGCAAAGGATATCAGATGTATCGTTATTCCCGCAACACAGAAGATATATAAGGATTGTATCAAACTTGGATATATAGATACCTTTATAGACGCGGGGTGCGTTGTATCCACACCTACCTGCGGTCCTTGCCTCGGCGGATATATGGGAATACTCGCCGCGGACGAGATAGCTGTGGCTACCACAAACAGAAACTTTGTGGGACGTATGGGACATGTTAGCTCAAAGATATATCTTGCAAGTCCCGAGGTTGCGGCGGCTACCGCGGTGATGGGCAGAATATGCGATCCCAGAGATGTGAAGTGAGAGGAGGAGCGTTATGAATACAAAAGGTTACGTACATAAATACGGTGATAACGTTGACACGGACGTTATAATCCCCGCAAGATACCTTAATACATCCGATCCCGTAGAGCTCGCTTCGCACTGTATGGAGGATATAGACAAGGAGTTTACAAAGAAGGTAAAGGCTGGAGATATCATTGTGGGCGGCGCGAATTTCGGTTGCGGATCGTCACGTGAGCACGCGCCCCTTGCTATAAAGACTTCGGGAGTTTCCTGCGTTATAGCAAAGACATTTGCGAGAATATTCTTCAGAAACGCGATAAATATAGGTCTTGCTATACTCGAGTGTCCCGAGGCGAGCGAGAAGATAGATAACGGCGACGAGGTCGCTATAGACTTCGACACGGGTGTTATAACCAACTACACTAAGGGAGAGAGCTACAAGGCAGAGCCCTTCCCGGATTTTGTTAAGAATATCATAAAGTCTGACGGACTTCTGAATTCTATTAAGAACAGATAAGAGGGTGAGTTTAAATGGTTAAGAATATAACAGTACTCAAGGGTGACGGAATAGGACCTGAGATAGTCAATGAGGCTATAAAGGTGCTTGATAAGATAGGCGAGAAATATTCCCATAGCTTCAAATATACCGAAGTAGATATCGGTGGCTGCAGCATAGATAAGCACGGCGTTCCGATAACAAAAGAGGGAATGGAGCTCTGCAAGAGTGCGGACAGCGTTCTTCTCGGAGCGGTCGGTGGACCTAAGTGGGATAGTGTTGACCCGTCCATAAGACCCGAAAAGGCGCTTTTGGCTGTAAGAAGTGAGCTTGGTCTTTTCGCAAATCTCAGACCTACAAAGCTTTTCGCACAGCTTGCCGATTCCTCTCCGCTCAAAGAGAGCATCGTAGGTAACGGAATAGACCTTATGATAGTCAGAGAGCTGACGGGTGGTATCTATTTCGGCGACCGCAGAACAGAGGTAGTTGACGGCGAAAAGGTCGCTGTTGATGAAATGAAATACAGTGAGCACGAGATAGAGAGAATAGGCAGAGTTGCGTTTGAGTCGGCGCGTAAGCGCTCACACAGACTTGCGTCGGTGGACAAGGCAAACGTGCTTGATTCCTCTCGTCTTTGGAGAGCTGTGATGCACAGACTCGCAGAGGAGTACAGCGACGTTGAATACAGCGACGTGCTGGTTGACAATGCGGCTATGCAGCTTATTAAAAATCCCTCGCAGTTTGACGTTATAGTTACCGAGAATATGTTTGGAGATATCCTTTCCGATGAGGCAAGTATGCTGACAGGCTCTATAGGAATGATGCCCTCGGCAAGTCTTTCGGACAGCACACTCGGTATGTATGAGCCTATACACGGCTCAGCTCCCGATATCGCGGGTATGGATATAGCGAACCCCATAGGAACGATAATGTCCTGCGCTATGATGCTCAGATATTCCTTTGATATGGTAAAGGAAGCCGATGATATAGAGGCGGCAGTAAACAAGGCGCTTGACGACGGATACCGCACGGCGGATATCTACAAGGACGGATTTACTAAGGTCAAGTGCTCCGAGATGGGCAGCATAATCGCGGCAAATATATAATTAGAGAAAGGATCTGATAAAATGCTTAACATTAAGTACGAATTGGTTGCAAACAGAAAAGAGAAGCCCGATTTTAATAAGCTTGGCTTCGGAAAATATTTTACCGACCATATGTTCATTATGGACTACACAGAAGGAAAGGGATGGCATGACGCGCGCGTGGTGCCTTATCAGAACCTTTCGCTTGACCCTGCTTGTATGGTATTCCACTATGCTCAGGAGATGTTTGAGGGACTTAAGGCGTATAGAACTCCCACAGGAGAGATACAGCTTTTCAGACCCGATAAGAATATCGAGCGTATGAACAACACCAACGAGCGTCTTTGCATTCCTAAGATAGACCCCGCAGACGCGCTTGACGCTATCAAGGCTATCGTTGAGGTCGAGAAGGAGTGGGTACCCGACGTTGAGGGAACATCTCTTTATATCCGTCCCTTTATCATAGCTACAGACGTTCAGCTCGGAGTTCATCCTTCAAAGAGCTATAAGTTTATGATAATACTCTCTCCCGTAGGCGCGTACTACGCAGAGGGAATAAAGCCTGTAAAGATATTTGTCGAGCGTGAGTACGTAAGAGCAGTAAGAGGCGGAACGGGATTTGCGAAGATAGGCGGAAACTACGCGGCATCTCTTATCGGCCAGGAGAAAGCAGAGAAGATGGGATATTCTCAGGTGCTTTGGCTTGACGGTATCGAGCATAAGTATATAGATGAGGTCGGCGCGATGAACGTCTTCTTCGTTATCGACGGAACTGTTGTTACTCCCGCGCTGAACGAGGGCAATATCCTTCCCGGTGTCACACGCGCATCCTGCATAAAGCTGCTCGAGAGTATGGGATACAAGGTAGAGGAGAGAAAGCTTTCCGAGGAAGAGGTTATCGAGGCGTATAAGGCGGGTAAGCTGAACGAGGCGTTCGGTACGGGTACAGCGGCTGTTGTATCGCCTATAGGACTTCTCGATGACGGAAACATAAAGATGACGATAAACAACGGAGAGATTGGAGCTATAGCGCAGAAGCTTTACGATACCCTTACAGGTATTCAGTGGGGCAAGATAGAAGATACCTTCGGTTGGATAGTCAAGGTAAACTGATTTAGTTATACGGGAGAAGCAGATGCTTTTCCCGTATTTCCACGCTTGAAAATATACAAAAAATATGAATATTATTCATTAAGTATTTATTGTGAATAGGAAATTTTTGGGGCGGGTAATTCTGCTCAAAAAGGAAAAGCCATACAGTTCAAAAAAATTGCGAAAAAAATAAAAAAATCTTTTTAAAAAGAAAAATGAATATTTCTGTTGCTGTATTCAAGGCGTTATAGGTATTTCAAGGCGCAAAATGAATAAATGTGTGAATAATATTCATTGTTGTGCATATTGACCGTAAAAGGGTATATAATGTTGAAAAATATTGTCATTAAAGGTATTGACAAGAAAGGTGAAATGATGTATAATATTCACCGTAATGCGAATATATATGCATAAAGGAGAAAGTTATGAATAAAACCGACATCAAAAAAGTAGTTCTTGCATATTCCGGAGGACTTGATACCTCCATAATCATTCCGTGGCTTAAGGAAAATTATAATAACTGTGAGGTGATCGCTGTCAGCGGTAACGTTGGTCAGAGCGATGAGCTTGACGGTCTTGAGGAGAAGGCTATAAAGACCGGTGCTTCTAAGATATACATAGAAGACCTCACCGATGAGTTTATTGACGATTACGTTATCCCCACTGTTATGGCGGGCGCTAAGTACGAGGAGTATATGCTTGGTACTTCTTTTGCGCGTCCCATTATAGCAAAGCGTATCGTTGAGATAGCTAAGGCAGAGGGAGCAGATGCTATCTGCCACGGCTGCACAGGTAAGGGAAATGACCAGGTTCGTTTCGAGCTTACAATAAAGGCTTTCGCACCCGATATGCCCATAATCGCTCCTTGGCGTGAGTGGGATATCAAATCCCGTGAGGAAGAGATAGATTACGCAGAGGCGCACAACGTTCCTCTTAAGATAAACCGTGAGACCAACTACTCCAAGGATAAGAATATGTGGCACCTCAGCCACGAGGGACTTGACCTTGAGGATGCGGGTAACGAGCCTCAGTACGAGAAGCCCGGATTCCTTGAGATGGGTGTTTCTCCCATTATGGCTCCCGACGCTCCTACATACATCACACTTGAGTTTGAAAAGGGACGTCCCGTTGCTTTCAACGGAGAAAAGATGAGCGCGAAGAACATAGTTCTCGCGCTTAACAAGGTTGGTGGGGAGAACGGTATCGGTCTTCTCGATATCGTTGAGAACCGTCTTGTAGGTATGAAGTGCCGTGGCGTGTACGAAACTCCCGGCGGAGAGATACTCTATGCGGCTCATAAGTATCTTGAGACCCTTTGCCTTGATAAGTACACAGCGCACAAGAAGGACGAGCTTTCTGTAACCTTCGCTGATCTCGTTTACAACGGTCAGTGGTTCACACCTCTTCGTGAGGCTCTCTCGGCATTCGTTGATAAGACCCAGGAGAACGTAACCGGTAAGGTTCGCCTCAAGCTCTACAAAGGTAATATAATCAAGGCGGGTGCATGGAGTGACTATTCGCTCTACTCCGAGGAGATAGCTACCTTCGGTGAGGATCACGTTTTTGATCAGGCAGACGCTACAGGATTTATCAACCTCTTCGGACTTCCGATAAAGGTTCAGGCTCAGGTAAACGAGCAGAATAAGAATAAATAATCTCTGAGGAGAAGTTTTGCCTGCCACCGAAAGGTGACGGGCAAAACGTGTATAAATAAGTTATGGAAAAAATGTGGGCAGGACGCTTTTCTAAGTCGCTCGACCAGAAAGCGGATGATTTTAACTCGTCTATTTCCTTTGACAGCAGAATGTACAAGCAGGACATCACGGGCTCTATGGCTCATGCTTCTATGCTTGCTAAGCAGGGGATAATAGCTACCGAGGATTGCGAAAAAATAATAGACGGTCTTGCGGCTATACTTGCGGATATAGAGAGCGGAGCACTCGAGATAGATATGGGCTGTGAGGATATACACATGTTCGTTGAGGCAGAGCTTACCGCAAGGATAGGCGATGCGGGTAAAAAGCTTCATACCGCGAGAAGCCGAAACGACCAGGTGGCGGTCGATATAAGACTTTATATGCGCGACAAGTCCGAAGAGATAATTGCGCTTCTCAAAGAGCTTATAGAGGCTGTGACCGAACAGGCAGAGGCTAATAAAGGGGTCATACTTCCGGGATATACCCATCTGCAAAGAGCGCAGCCGATAACCTTCGGACATCATCTTATGGCTTACGCTATGATGTTTTTGAGGGATATATCGAGAATAAAGGTCGCTATTGCGAGAATGAATTATTCTCCGCTCGGCTCTTGCGCGCTTGCGGGTACGACGTATAACACTGACAGAATGTTTGCCGCAGAGAAGCTTGGCTTTGACGGTATCACGAGAAACAGTATAGACGGCGTTTCGGACAGAGATTTCTGCCTTGAGCTTATGAGCGATTTTTCGATAGTGATGATGCACCTCTCAAGGTTTTCCGAGGAAATAATCCTTTGGTCGAGCTGGGAGTTTTCATTCGTTGAGCTTGACGATTCCTTTACCACGGGCTCGTCTATAATGCCCCAGAAGAAGAATTCCGATATGGCGGAGCTCGTCAGAGGAAAGACGGGAAGAGTGTACGGAAATCTTATGGCGCTGCTCACCACACTTAAGGGACTTCCGCTTGCATACAACAAGGATATGCAGGAGGATAAGGAAGCAATATTTGATTCGGTCGATACGGTCGCGATATGCCTTGAGGTCTTCGCGCCTATGATAAAGACCATGAAGGTAAAGCGTGAGAATATGTATCGCGCGGCGCAAAAGGGCTTTATCAATGCTACCGACCTTGCTGACTACCTGACCAAGAAGGGTATGCCCTTCAGAAGCGCATACAAGATAGTCGGACAGATAGTTGCAGAGTGTATTGAAAAGAACTGTGTGCTCGATACACTTTCGCTTGAAGAATATAAAAAGCATACCGATATGTTTGAGGCTGATCTGTTTGATGAGATATCTCTCGAGACCTGTGTTTCGAAGAGAATATCCGCGGGCGGAACTTCGGTTGGCTCGGTCGAGGAGCAGATAGCCTACGTAAAAGAGGAACTTTCAAAATGACCAAGGTATTTATCGACGGAAAGGCAGGCACTACGGGTCTGCGAATATATGAGCGCCTTGAGGCAAGAGATGATGTGGAGATAATAACCCTCTCCGAGGAAGAAAGAAAGCTTCCCGAGGCAAGAAAGAGAGCGCTTAACTCCTGTGATATCGCGTTTCTGTGTTTGCCCGATGATGCGGCGAGAGAATCGGTTTCTATGATAGAAAACGATAAGGTGACGGTGATCGATACGTCAACGGCGCATAGGACAGACGCCGCGTGGTGCTACGGATTTCCCGAGCTCTCGGAGGAATATGAGCAGAAGCTCCTTGGAGCGAAGCGCATAGCAGTGCCGGGTTGCCATGCAAGCGGTTTTATAGCGCTTGTTTATCCGCTTATTAAGAAGGGGATCATCAATGCTGACGCGTATCTTACCTGTCACTCGATAACGGGATACAGTGGCGGCGGAAAAAAGATGATAGCAGAATATGAGGCTGCAGTGGGGCGTTCTGTCCTTCTCGATGCTCCAAGACAGTATGGAATATCCCAGCAGCATAAGCACCTCAAGGAGATGAAGGCTATTACGGGTATTGACAAAGCACCCTGCTTCTGTCCGATAGTTTCGGATTTTTACAGCGGAATGCTGGTTACCGTGCCGCTCTTCAAGGAACAGCTTAACGAGGGGTATGATATAAACAGTATCCGAAAGGTCTATGCCGAGAAATATTGCACAGAGATAGTAAAATATACCGAGAGCCTTGATGAGGGCGGCTTTGTTGCGGCTAACGCTGTAGCGGGCAAGGATATCATGCTCGTTTCGGTAAACGGCAACGAGGATAGGATCATCCTTTGCGCGCTTTACGATAACCTTGGAAAGGGAGCGTCGGGCGCGGCGGTAGAGTGTATGAATACTGTGATGAAAGTTGACAAAACCACAGGTCTTGTTTTATAATATAGTTTAGAGGTAATAACAATGAAGAATATAACAGGCGGCATTTGCGCCGCAAAGGGATTTACCGCAAACGGAATTCACTGCGGTATCCGAAAGAATAAAACCAAGCGCGACCTTGCGCTCATATATAGTGAAGTTCCCGCATCTGCGGCTGCTGTTTACACAACTAATCTTGTTAAGGGAGCCCCCCTTACCGTTACAAAGGATAATATATCCAACGGTATCGCGCAGGCGGTGATATGTAACAGCGGTAACGCGAACACCTGTAATGCGAACGGTATAGAGATAGCAACTCAGATGTGTGAGCTTCTCGGCAAGGAGCTGGGTATGCCCGCGAACAACGTTATCGTTGCTTCAACGGGAGTTATAGGTCAGCCTCTTGACATAACACCTATCGCAAACGGAATTCCCGCGCTTGTTGCGGGACTTGGAGATAACAGCGGGTATGCCGCTGAGGGCATAATGACTACCGACGTCAAGGTCAAGGAGATAGCTGTTGAGTTTGAGATAGGCGGTGAGGTCTGCCGTATGGGCGGTATAGCCAAGGGAAGCGGAATGATCCACCCCAATATGGCAACTATGCTCGTCTTTGTAACTACAGACTGCGCTATTTCTCCCGCTATGCTTTCCGAGGCGCTTTCCGAGGACGTAAAGACGTCCTTCAATATGATAAGCGTTGACGGTGATACATCGACCAACGATATGGTTTCTGTTATGGCAAACGGTCTTGCGGGTAACAAGACTATAACAGAGAAGGGCGAGGATTTTGATAAGTTCTGCGAGGCTCTTCATGCTGTTACTTCTTATCTTTGCCGTATGATCGCTGCTGACGGCGAGGGAGCTTCCAAGCTCCTCGAATGTACCGTAAAGGGCGCAAAGGATACCGACAACGCGAGAAAGGTTGCAAAATCGGTAGTCTGCTCGTCGCTCTTCAAGGCGGCTATGTTCGGAGCTGACGCAAACTGGGGACGTGTGCTTTGTGCTGTAGGATACAGCGGAGCGGACGTTGATATCAACAAGGTAGACGTTGCGTTTGAATCCGAAAAGGGAATCATAGACGTTTGCCACAACGGCTCGGGAGTTGCTTTTTCCGAGGAGAAGGCAAAGGAGATACTTCTCTGTGACGAGATACATATACTCATAGGTCTTGGCGACGGTGACGGTGAGGCTGTTGCATGGGGCTGCGACCTTACCTATGATTACGTCAAGATAAACGGAGATTACAGAACATAAGGCATTTGAGTGAAAGAGGAAGATAGAGATGGATCAGAGTGTTATGCAGCGCGCCAACATTCTTACAGAGGCGCTGCCCTATATAAAGAAATATTACAATAAGGTGATCGTTGTCAAGTACGGCGGAAACGCTATGATAAACGACGAGCTTAAGGATGCGGTCATGGGAGATATAGTTCTTCTCTCACTTATAGGCATCAAGGTCGTGCTCGTTCACGGCGGCGGTCCTGAGATAACCGATATGCTCTCAAAGATAGGCAAGAAGAGTGAGTTTGTAAACGGTCTGCGCGTTACCGATAAGGAGAGCGTGGATATCGTACAGATGGTTCTTGCGGGTAAGGTCAATAAGAACCTTGTTAACCTTATTCAGAATAAGGGCGGCAAGGCAATAGGTCTTTGCGGTATCGACGGCCATATGATAAAGGCTGAGATGCTTGATAAGAAGCTTGGCTACGTCGGAGAGATAACCGATGTCAACGTCACTCCTATTCTCGACGTTCTGGAGAAGGGATATATTCCTGTTATATCGACTATCGGATGTGATGATGAGGGCAATTCCTACAACATAAATGCAGACACTGCCGCTGCAAGAATTGCGGGACAGCTTGGCGCTGAAAGCCTTATATCGATGACCGATATAGAGGGAATACTTCGCGATAAGAACGATCCATCAACACTCATTTCAAAGATATACGTAAGTGATGCGCCCGAGCTTATGAGAAACGGAATTATAAGCGGTGGAATGATACCTAAGGTGAACTGCTCCATAGAGGCGATAAGACGTGGAGTTAAGAAGGTATTTATCATTGACGGAAGAATACCTCATGCAATACTCATCGAAACGCTGACAAATGAAGGAATCGGAACGATGTTCCTCTCGGGTAACAATATATGATGATCAAGGATATTGATAAGGAATACGTTGCTAATACATACGCGAGGTTTCCTCTGACGCTCGTCAGCGGAAAGGGCTCGCTTGTGTATGACGAGAACGGAAAAGAATATATAGACCTTGGAACGGGTATTGCGGTCAATACCTTTGGAATAGGCGATGAGGAGTGGATAGGCGCGATAAATGCGCAGCTTGGAAAGATACAGCACACATCCAATCTCTATTACAGCGAACCCTGTGCCAACCTTGCAAAGATGCTTTGCGAGAGAACGGGAATGAAGAAGGTCTTCTTCTCAAATTCGGGAGCTGAGGCGAACGAATGCGCTATAAAGGCGGCTCGTAAATACGGAGAGAATACAAAGGGAGAGGGATATACAACTATCATCACCCTTAAGAACAGCTTCCACGGAAGAACCTTGACGACCCTTGCGGCAACGGGACAGGATACCTTCCATAACGATTTCAAGCCGCTCACTCCCGGATTTGTATACGCCGAGGCGAACAATATTGAGGATATAAAGCGCTTGTGCGCCGAGAATAAATGCTGTGCGGTTATGTTTGAGGTCGTTCAGGGAGAGGGCGGAGTAAATCCGCTTGACCGAGAATACCTCACAGAGCTTGCCGCGTTTGCAAAGGAGAAGGATATTCTTCTCATTGCAGACGAGGTTCAGATAGGTAACGGACGAAGCGGTATGCTTTACGGATATATGAACTACGGTATCACACCCGATATAGTTTCAACAGCTAAGGGACTTGCGGGAGGACTTCCGATAGGAGCTACTCTGCTTGGCGAAAAGGTGAAGGAGGTCTACACACCCGGACTTCACGGCTCGACTTTCGGCGGAAATCCGATATCCTGCGCGGCGGCAATAAGCATTATATCAAGGCTTGACGAGGCTATGCTTGACGGAGTCAAGAAGAGAAGCAAGTTTATATTTGATGAGCTTTCGGATGCCGAGGGGGTCAAGAGCGTAAGCGGTCTTGGACTTATGATAGGCGTTGAAACGGCTCGTCCCGCATCAGATATAATATCCGAATGTATGGAGCGCGGAGTTCTTGTTATAAAGGCAAAGAACAAGGTAAGAATGTTACCGGCTCTCAATATCACGATGGAACAATTAAAAATTGCTATAGATATATTTAAGGAGGTATGCAGAAAATGAAGCATTTGCTTAAGCTTATGGATCTGACCGAGAAGGAGATATGTGAGATACTCAACACGGCAGATCAGCTTAAATACGAGAAAAGAAATAAGATTCCGCACCACATTTTGGAGGGGAAAACACTTGGAATGATCTTTGAGAAGTCTTCCACAAGAACCAGAGTTTCCTTCGAGGTGGGTATGTACGACCTTGGCGGAGCTGCACTCTTCCTTAGCTCGAGAGACCTTCAGATAGGCAGAGGCGAGCCTGTAGAGGATACCGCGAGAGTTCTTTCACGTTACCTTGACGGTATTATGATAAGAACCTTCGATCAGGAGGAGGTCGAAGCGCTTGCGGCTGTTGGAAGCATTCCCGTAATAAACGGACTTACCGACTATTGCCACCCCTGTCAGGTACTTGCTGACCTTATGACCATACGTGAGCATAAGGGAACTACCAAGGGACTTAAGCTCTGCTATATCGGCGACGGTAATAATATGACCAACTCCTTGATAGTTGGCGGAATAAAGATGGGTATGAGCGTGTCTGTTGCTTGTCCTAAGGGATATGAGCCCGATGAAAAGATAATGAAGTGGGCTGAGTCTACGGGAAGCTTCGTTTGCACAGATGACGTGCTTGAGGCGGCTAAGGATGCGGACGTTCTTTATACCGACGTATGGGCTTCTATGGGACAGGAAGGCGAGGCTGAAGAGAGAAAGAAGATATTCAGCGGATATCAGATAAACAGCGAGGTTATGGCGGTTGCCGATAAGGAAGCTATGGTGCTTCACTGTCTGCCCGCGCACCGCGAGGAGGAGATAACCGCAGAGGTCTTTGAAGCGCACGCGGAGGAGATATTCGATCAGGCAGAGAACAGACTTCACGCTCAGAAGGCTGTGCTTGTAAAATGTCTTGCATAAGGAAGGTATTGTATGAAGAAAGCATATTTGATTCTTGAGGACGGACATATTTTCGAAGGAACAGCTTTTGGAGCTGAGGTTGAATCTGTTGGCGAGTTGGTGTTCACAACAGGAGTTGTCGGATACACCGAAACCTTGACAGACCCCAGCTATTACGGTCAGATAGTTCTTCAAACATTCCCGCTTATAGGAAACTACGGTATAATTCCCGAGGATGCAGAGGGAAAGAGCTACCTTAAGGGATACGTTGTAAGAGAGTGGTGCGATACTCCCTCTAACTTCAGAAGTGAGTACGATATAGACAAGTATCTCAAAGAGGAGGGGATCCCCGGAATTTACGGCGTGGACACCCGTGAGATAACTGCTATGATCCGTGAGAAGGGCGTTATGAACGCGGCTATCTGCTATGAAGTTCCCGAAAATCTCGACTTTATTAAGGATTACGCTGTTACCGATGCGGTCAGCGCTGTTACCGATAAGGAGATATATACGGTAGCGCCCGAGGCAGAGGCAAAGTTCAACGTAGCGCTTATAAACTACGGCAAGAAGAACGGAATAATCAGGGAGCTCGTGGCAAGAGGCTGTAAGGTAACAGTCCTTCCCGCAGACGCTAAGGCAGAGGATGTCACCGCTATCGCTCCCAACGGAATAGTTCTTTCAAACGGCCCCGGTGATCCCGCTGAGAATACCGATAGCATTGAGTGTGTCAAGAAGCTCCTTGGTAAATATCCGATGCTTGGAGTATGTCTTGGACATCAGATATTGGCACTTGCAAACGGCGGAGTGACCTTCAAGCTCAAGTACGGCCACAGAGGCTCTAATCAGCCTGTTAAGGATCTTAACGGTATAAATACCTATATAACCGTACAGAACCACGGATATGCAGTTGCACCCAACAGCATAACCGGCGGAAAGGTAACACTCGTTAACGCTAACGACGGAACCTGTGAGGGAATAGAATATCCTGCTATCAACGCTTTTTCGGTACAGTTCCATCCCGAGGCTTGTACAGGACCTATCAACACCGCATTCGTGTTTGACAGATTTATAAAAATGATGGGAGGTACGGAAGATGCCGCTGAGTAAGGATATAAGAAAAGTACTTGTAATAGGCTCAGGCCCTATAGTTATAGGACAGGCTGCAGAGTTTGACTATGCGGGCGCTCAGGCGTGTCACGTACTCAAGGAGGCGGGAGTAAACGTTGTTCTTGTAAACTCCAACCCCGCTACAATAATGACAGACAACGCTATGGCAGACGAGATATATCTCGAGCCTCTCACAGTTGATACTATAAAAAGAGTTATAGAAAAGGAAAAGCCCGACAGTCTTCTTGCGGGACTTGGCGGACAGACAGGTCTTACACTTGCTATGCAGCTCTCGCACGAGGGATTTCTCAAGGAGCATAACGTAAGACTCCTTGGTACTGATGCTAAAGCGATCGATAAGGCAGAGGACAGACAGCTCTTCAAGGATACGATGGAGGAGATAGGTCAGCCCTGCATACCTTCTGATATAGCAAATGATATAGACTATGCACTTATGATAGGTGCGAGAATAGGATATCCCGTTATAGTACGCCCTGCGTTCACACTTGGCGGTGCAGGCGGCGGAGTTGCTTATAATGCAGAGGAGCTTGCAATAATTGCAAAGAACGGTCTTGATGCTTCTCCCATTTCGCAGATACTTGTGGAAAAGTATATTTTCGGTTGGAAAGAGATAGAGTTCGAGGCTATGCGAGACTCGGCTGGAAACGCTATCGCCGTGTGTAGTATGGAAAACGTAGACCCCGTTGGAGTTCATACGGGTGACTCTATAGTTGTTGCTCCTGCGCTCACTCTTTCGCCTAAGGAATATCAGATGCTCCGCAACGCGTCCTTGAGCATAGTTTCGGCTCTCGGAATAGTCGGAGGCTGTAACTGTCAGTTTGCTCTTAATCCCGACTCTATGGAGTATGCGGTCATAGAGGTAAACCCCCGTGTATCCCGTTCCTCGGCACTTGCAAGTAAGGCTACAGGATACCCGATAGCAAAGATAACCACCAAGATAGCACTTGGATATACACTTGATGAGATAACCAACGACATTACGGGAAAGACATGCGCTTGTTTTGAGCCTACAGTTGACTACGTAGTTGTAAAATTCCCCAAGTGGCCCTTCGAGAAGTTCACGGGCGCGAGCCGTAAGCTCGGCACTCAGATGAAGGCTACGGGTGAGGTAATGTCGATAGCGCCGAGCTTTGAGATGGCGCTTATGAAGGCGGTCAGAGGTGCGGAGATATCTCTTGATACTCTCAATGCCGCGCCTATAAGCGATCTTCCCGTTATGGAGCGTCTTAAGATATCGGACGACAGAAGAATATTCACGGTATTTGAAGCTATCAAGAGCGGAGTTGCGCTTGAAGCTATCAACGATATCACAAGAATAGATATGTTCTTCCTCAATAAGCTCAAGAAGCTTGCCGATTTCGAGCTTGATATCGCCGAGAACGGAATGGGAATAGAGGAATATAAGAGAGGAAAGAAGCTGGGATATACCGACAAGGCTCTTATGCGTATCGGCGGTGAGATAGAACACCCTGAGATGAACGCAAGCTATAAGATGGTCGATACCTGTGCGGCTGAATTTGACGCTCAGACTCCCTATTTCTACTCTACCTATGACAGCGCCTGTGAGGCGCGCTCCTTCAAGAAGTCGGGCAAGGAAACGATAGTGGTCCTTGGCTCAGGTCCTATAAGAATAGGACAGGGAATAGAGTTTGACTATTCCTCTGTACACTGCGTATGGACACTTAAGGAGCTTGGATATGATGTTGTTATAGTTAACAACAACCCCGAGACCGTATCTACCGACTATGATACCGCGGACAGGCTCTATTTTGAGCCCCTTACTCCCGAGGACGTTATGAATATCCTCAAGGTTGAAAAGCCGATAGGTGTCGTTGTTGCGTTCGGTGGACAGACAGCTATCAAGCTTACAAAGTTCCTTGATGACAACGGAATAAGAATTCTCGGAACTTCGGCAGAGGGTATAGATACGGCAGAGGACAGAGAAAAGTTCGATGCGCTCCTTGAAAGATTTAACGTAAAGCGTCCTGTGGGAACAAGCGTTATGACGCTTGAGGAAGCGCTTGAGGCTGCTAACAGTATAGGATACCCCGTGCTTCTCCGTCCCTCGTACGTTATAGGCGGACAGAATATGTCTATAGTTTATAACGACAGAGAGGTTGAGACCTATATGAAGCGTATACTTGCAACAGGAATCGAGAATTCGGTGCTGGTTGATAAGTATATGATGGGAACAGAGCTTGAGGTAGACGTTATATCCGACGGAACAGATGTTCTTATACCGGGTATAATGCAGCACGTTGAGCGCGCAGGAGTACACAGCGGCGACTCTATCGCGGTATATCCGCCCTACAGCATAAATGATAAGATGCTTAAAACTGTTGTTGAAACCTCTGAGAACCTTGCGCTTGCGCTTGGCACAAAGGGGCTTGTAAACATTCAGTACCTTATATACCAGAACGAGCTCTACGTTATAGAAGTTAACCCCAGAGCGTCGAGAACAGTTCCTTACATCAGTAAGGTTACGGGTGTCCCGATGGTCGATCTCGCAACAAGAGTAATGCTTGGCACACCTCTGTGTGAGCTTGGATTTGGTTCAGGACTCTACAAGATACCGCCTTACTATGCTGTAAAAGTGCCTGTATTCTCCTTTGAAAAGCTGACAGACGCAAACTCCTACCTTGGTCCGGAGATGAAGTCCACAGGTGAGGTGCTTGGACTTGGTAAGAACCTCAATGAGGCTATATTCAAGGGACTTACCTCAGCGGGCTTTAAGCTCAAACATCCGAGTGCGGGTGTTGACGTTGGCGTATTTATCAGCGTAGGTGAGCACGACCTCTTTGAGATAGTTTCACTTGCAAAGAAGCTTGACGATATCGGAATGAAGATATACGCTACCAAGGAGACCGCACAGTCTATAGAGGGACTTGGCACTAAGGTCACAGCCGTTGGCTCTATAAACGACAGCGATGACGTTTATAAGCTCATTGAGCAAGAGAAGATAAGCTATATCGTTTATACAGGAACACTCTTTGATTCTACCCTTAACGATTATATCAATCTTCACAGAAAGGCTCTTCACCATTCTGTGGCTTGTCTTACATCTCTCGATACAGCTAACGCTTTGGCGGATATAATCGCAAGTAAGTACAACCAGCAGAATACCGAGCTTGTCGATATCAACAATATGGCGTCTGAGCACAGACTTATCAAGTTCTCCAAGATGGAGGGAACAGGTGACGACTATATCTTTATCGAGAATTTCGATAACAGCATAAACTGTCCCGAGTCGCTCTGCCTTAAGATGTGCGACAGACACTACGGTATCGGCGGATACGGAATAGTTCTCCTTGAGAAGTCGGACGTTGCCGATGCGAAGATGAGAATATTCAACCGTGACGGAAGTGAAGGAAAGATGGCAGGTAACTGTATCCGTTGCGTAGGAAAGTATCTGTATGATAATAAGATAGTCAAGAAGGAAAGAATGGCTATAGAAACGGGAAGCGGAATCAAGGATCTCACGCTTTACACAAGAAACGGAAAGGTTTCGACCGTATCGGTAGATATGGGTAAGGCAAGTATCCTTTCTAAGAATATTCCTACCACCATTGATGCCGAGAGAGTTATAAACTATCCTCTCACGGTTGGCGGAAAGGAATATAAGGTGACCTGCGTTTCTATGGGTAACCCGCACTGCGTGGTATTTACCGATTACGTGGACGGCGTGGACGTTAAGAAGATAGGTCCTATGTTCGAAAACGCTCCAGAATTCCCCGAGAGAATAAATACCGAGTTCATTCGCGTGGTAAACCCCACAACTATTAAGATGCGAGTCTATGAGAGAGGTAACGGTGAGACCCTCGGATGCGGAACAGGTGCTTGCGCGGCAGTCGTTGCGGCTGTTGAGAACGGCATCTGCAAGATGGGCGAGGATATCACAGTTAAGCTTCGCGGCGGAGATCTTATAGTAAACTATACAGATGACGGAGTTACTCTCACGGGTAATGCAGACCTTATATATCAAGGATATTTCAAGGACTAATAAAATAAGATACCGACGGGAAACTTCTTTGAGGTTTCCCGTCGGGTGTTTTTAGATATATTTTAAGACATATTTGTAGGGACAGGCGTCCTCGACTGTCCAAAAAATCCCCCGTAACGGGGGATTTTGAAATTCAATATTAAAACATTTCCAGTGATTTTCTGAGAAATGCCTGAGTTTTTGGAGATTTGGGAGAATCGAATATCTCGGCGGGAGTACCCATTTCCTCGATAACGCCGTCTGCCATGAAGATGACCTCGTCGGAAACGTTCTTTGCGAACTCCATCTCGTGTGTTACCACTATCATTGTGGTATTTGACGATTTCAGGTCGCAAATTACCTTCAGCACCTCGCCTGTAAGCTCGGGGTCAAGAGCACTGGTAGGCTCGTCAAAGCAGAGGATATCGGGGGAGAGAGCAAGGGCACGGGCAATAGCCACGCGCTGCTGCTGTCCACCAGAGAGCTCACACGGATAATTTTTTGCTTTGTTTACGAGATCAACCTTTTCAAGCAGCGACCAAGCGTTTGCCTCTATTTCTTCAATTCGAGCCTTTCTTTCCTCCTTTGATAAATTTTCCTCTTTCAATCTGAGCTTAGGAGCTAAGGTCAGATTATCGATTACGTTATACTGGGGGAAGAGATTGAAGGACTGGAAAACAAGACCGAAACGAAGTCTGTTTCGTCTTATTTCGGCATCGGATAACTTTTGATGTGATGCCGCGTCAAAGATAACGTTGTTATCAATGGACATAGTGCCTTCGTCGGGCGTTTCCAAGAAGTTAAGGCAGCGGAGCAGGGTGGTCTTTCCGCTTCCCGAAGAACCGATTATCGAAAGAGCTTTTCCTCGTTCAAGTTCGAAGTCTATGCCTTTTAACACCTCAACCTTGCCAAAGCTTTTTTTGATATTTGAAACTTTAAGTAATGACATAAATTCTCCTTTAAGCCTTGTAATAGTTGAGCTTCTTCTCAAAGTAACCGAAGAGAAGGGATAGCAGACCGACAAATATCAAGTAGAAGACAGCCGTATAGAACAGAGGCCACATAAGACCGTAAGCTGCAAAGTTCTGAGCGGCCTGGATAATTTCTACTATCATAATTACTCTTGCAAGAGCGGTATCCTTAACAAGTGTTATGATTTCATTAGACATAGGCGCAAGTATACGCTTCACGACCTGCATAAGGATTACCTTAAAAAACACCTGTGTTTTAGTCATACCAAGGACCTGACCAGCCTCATATTGACCTTTGGAGATGCTTTCGATTCCACCGCGATATATTTCGGAAAAGTAGCAGGCGTAGTTGATAACAAAGGCCGCCACTACAGACCCAAAGCGGGAAAAGAGAGGCGTTCCAAAAAGGAATCCCGGTACGTAAAAAACAATTATTACTTGAAGCATAAGCGGGACGCCGCGTATTATCCAAACGAATATTTTAGTTATGTAAGCAAGGGGCTTGAATTTTGACATAGAGCCAAAAGATATGACCAAACCCAAAGGAAGCGCTAACACAAGTGTTAGCGCAAATATCAGGCAGGTCTGTTCAAGTCCCTGGAGTAATTTTAAGGTGACTTCCCAAAAACCCATATTATAAATCCTTTGTAAATGTAAAAATAACTGACCGGAGCGCTATATTACTCAATAGTTTCGGTAACCTTGAGAACATTTTCAAAGCCATATTTCTTTGCGAGTTCCAAAAGCTTTCCGTTCTGCTCAAGCTCTTTGATAGCTTCATTTACCTTTGCGGTAAGATCGCTGCCTTTCTTGAAGCCAACAGCATAGATCTCGGATTCGAGTTTAATATTTTCAACGATAGAGAGATCAGCGTAATCACCCTGACCGCAGAGGTTCTGAGCCAAAACGATATCAACTACGATAAAGTCAACAGCGCCGGACTTAAGCTCGGGGAATGCCTTTATCTGAGATGTAGCCTTAAGCACTTTAGCTTCGTCAGTTGCGGTCTTAGCATAAGCCTCACCTGCGCTTCCGCCTTCAACGCAAGCAGTTTTGCCCTTAAGCACTTCTGCAGAGGTGTAGTTTGCAAGCTCAGATGTCTTAACTACTATACACTGCTGGTTGAGCATATAGCCATAAGAGAAATCAACGAGGTCGCTTCTCTTTACGCCGTTGTCGCTGGAGTTAGCGGTAAAGCCGTTCCAAATGCAGTCGATAGCTCCGGAATTGAGCTCGTTATATTTCTGTTCCCATTCGATTTCCTGGAATTCGACCTTCATACCGATTATCTCGCCGACAGCCATAGCAAATTCGGATTCAAAACCGGTCCAGTTTCCGTTTTCGTCTTTTTCGTTCATGTTTTCGAAAATAGTTACACCGCAAACGAGTGTATCATCTTCCTTTTTACAACCAACAAATGCAAACATACAAATAATGCCTGCGAGTATCAAACATAAAACCTTTTTCATATTCATAGAGTTCCTCCCACCGCATAGGTCGCGGTTAAAATTAAGATGTTTTATCGCTTTACCTTAGTAAAACATATATATCATAACACAGTTCGATATTTTTGTCAATAGATAAATGAATTTTGTGGTAAAATAAAAATATATTTCAAAAAAATGTATAAAGAATATCTATTCTGTATTGAAAAAGTATAAAGTATGGGTTATAATGTACTTGTACGTAAATAAATTCAAGGAGGCTGTTTATGAGCTACAAAGATACTTACAAGCATTGGCTGGAGAGTCCTTTTACCGATGAGGATACAAAAAAGGAGCTTTTGGCTATTGCGGATAATGATTCGGAGATAAAGGAGCGCTTTTCAAGGGAAATTGAATTTGGAACAGCGGGACTTCGCGGAGTGCTCGGAGCAGGTACTAACAGGATAAATAAATACATCGTAAGAAAGGTCACTCAAGGATATGCCGACTATATAAAGGCGGCTGGTGAGGATGCTTGTCGCGCGGGTGTCGTTATCGCGCACGATAACAGACGTTGCAGCGTTGAATTCTCAAACGAAACCGCAGGTGTTCTTGCGGCAAACGGCATTAAGGCTTATGTTTTTGATTCTCTTCGCCCCACTCCCGAGCTTTCCTTCTCGGTAAGAGAGCTCAAGGCTTTCGGCGGAGTTATGATAACCGCTTCTCACAATCCCCCCGAGTATAACGGCTACAAGCTGTATGACGAAAGAGGCTGTCAGCTCGTTCCTCATATAAACGCAAAGGTCATCGACTGCATAGCGAAGATAGAAGATCCGCTTTCGGTCAAGTCGCTGGGCGCAGAAGAGGCTAAGGATTTTGTGATATGCCTTGATAATACTGTGGACGAAAAGTACTATGATGCGGTAATGTCGATAGCTATAAACAAAGATCTTAAAAAGGACGATCTCAAGATAGTTTACTCACCCCAGCACGGAACGGGAAATATCCCCGTGAGAACGGTTCTCGCTCGTCTTGGATATAACGTTATTCCCGTTGAGGAACAGTGCGTTCCCGATACCGAATTCAGCAAGACCGAAAACCCCAACCCCGAGGTTGCGGGTGCTTATACTCTTGCGCTTGAGTATGCAAAGAAGGCTGATGCCGATATAGTTATCACCACCGACCCCGACTGTGACCGACTTGGCGTTGCTGTTAAGCAGGGAGAAGATTATATCCGTATGACGGGTAACCAGTCGGCGGCGGTTCTTCTCGAGTACGTGCTCTCACAGAAAAAGGCAAAGGGTACTCTTCCCGAGAACGGTGTTATGTTCAATACCATCGTTACCTCCGACCTCGGCGACAGAATATGCGAGGCTTACGGAGTTGAGGTCGAGAAAACGCTTACAGGCTTCAAGTTTATAGGTGACAAGATATATTCACACGAGATAGGCGACAAGAAGCAGTTTGTCTTTGGATACGAGGAGAGCTATGGTTGCCTTATGGGCGACTTCGTTCGCGATAAGGATGCGGTTCAGGCATCGCTGATGCTTTGCGAGGCGGCGGCTTACTATCAGGCGCAGAACAAGACGCTTATAGATGCGCTTAACGATCTGTACGAGAAGTACGGCTATTATCTTGACGCTCTTGATAACTTCACCTTCAAGGGACTTGACGGAACCGAGAAGATAGCGGCGCTTGTTGAGGCGCTCAGAAACGATCCCCCCACGGCGGTTGAGGATATAAGGGTGGTCAGATTTGAGGACTACCAGACCGCTGAGATGATAGAGAAGGGCTTCTCCAAATCCAACGTTCTCCGCTTCATTCTTGAGGACGGAAGCTGGGTAGCGGTAAGACCGAGTGGAACAGAGCCTAAGTGTAAGTTCTATTTCTGTGTCGTAGGTAAGGATAAGGCTGCGGCTGAGGAAAAGCTTGCGCTTATGAAGAAGGTCTTTGAGCAGAGCTAACTTAGTCGAAGGTATAAATGATAAAAACAGACTGACGAAATTTACTTTTTCGTCAGTCTGTTTTTATAGATTTTCAAGCGCTTCGCCGCTGAGTCTGTAGGTGGTCCAGCCCTCCATAGGACGTGCGCCGAGAGATAGATAGAACTCTACGCTTCGGCGATTCCAATCAAGACAACACCATTCAAGCCTTCCGCAGTTGCGTTCACGGGCTATGGCGGCAAGCTTTCTCAGAAGCGCTTTTCCGCAGCCCTTTCCACGGTATTCTTTTTCCACATACAGGTCTTCGAGATGTATGCCGCATCTTCCAAGCATCGTTGAGAAGTTGTGGTAAAATACCGCAAAACCGACCTCACGCCCGTCATACAGGCAAAAGATGACCTCGGCTTTTTCTTTTTCAAACAGCCATTCACAGAGTAACTCCTCGGTGGCTATCATTTCTTCTCCAAGCTTTTGATACTCGGCCAATTTTTTTATAAAATAAAGCACCTTGCCCACGTCCTCACGTGTGGCAGAGCGGAAGGTTATATCCCCCATAAATTTATTCCTTTCAACAAATAAAAGTCAATTTATTATATATTATATGAAGATAGAAGTAATAAAATATATAAAAAGTGTTGAAAATATTATCTATATGTGGTATAATTACCCTGTATTTTTATAAAATCGGTAAGTCTATGCTATCGGCAGAGGTGCTTTAATGGATAAAAAACAGTATATAGAATGTGGTAAGATAATAAATACTCACGGATTTAAAGGCGGACTTAAGCTTGAGTCCTGGTGCAACAGTGCGGCAGACCTTGCGGCGCTTAAAAGACTTTTTGTATTGGAAAACGGAAGCTATAAGGAATTCAAGGTGTTGCGCGCGTCTGTTTTTAAACAGTTCGTTATTGCCGAGCTTGGGGGCGTTGAGGATATGGATGCCGCGATGGCACTTAAAAATACCGTTTTGTATGCGGCAAGAAAGGATTTTAAGCTCGCAAAGGGAGAGTATTTTATAAGCGACCTTGTGGGACTTCCCGTTATTGATGCCGACAGCGGAAAGGTGTACGGAACACTTCTTGAAACGGTGAATCGAGGGGCATCGGACATATACGTTGTAAAGACCGACGCAGGGGAGAGAATGATACCCGCGGTCAAGGAATTTGTCGACAGAGTAGACGTGAACAGCGGAATATACGTAAGACCTATTCCCGGAATGCTTGAAGATTGATCGTTAGTGGCGGAGATAAAATATGAGATTTGACATAATGACTCTTTTTCCCGAATTTGTTGAGGGTATATTGAAGGAGAGTATTATAGGACGGGCGCAAAAAAGCGGCGCGATAGAGGTGTGTTGCCATAATATCAGGGACTACTCGGAGGATAAGCACCGAAGAGTGGACGATACTCCGTACGGCGGAGGCAAGGGAATGCTTATGATGGCGCCCCCGATATATGAATGTTACCGAGCTATAGTTGATATGCAGAAAAGCGATGCTGATATCAGCCGACGTGTGGTATATATGTCGCCTGCGGGTACTGTCTTTAATCAGAAAAAGGCAGAGGAGCTTGCGAAGTACGATAATCTGATAATACTTTGCGGTCATTACGAGGGCGTTGACCAAAGAATAATAGACGAGATAGTTGATGAGGAGATATCTATCGGAGATTTCGTTCTAACGGGCGGAGAGCTTCCCGCGTGTATCGTCACCGACAGCGTTGCAAGGCTTGTTGACGGGGTGCTTTCCGATGCCGAGTGTCATCTGAATGAGAGCATTTCAAGCGGAATGCTCGAATATCCTCAGTATACAAGACCCTTTGAGTTCCACGGAGTGAGTGTGCCCGAGGTGCTTATATCGGGAAATCACGGAAACATAGATAAATGGAGAAAAGAGCAGGCTTTGGAGAAGACCAAGACCCGAAGACCTGATTTGTTGAAATAAAATTACGACCGAAAGGAGAGTGAGTCGGCTTGAATAAAAAAGAAAAAGTAAACGTCGAAAGCGCATCTGCGCATTCAAAGTCTACCAAAAAAGTTCGCGGCGGAAATTCAAAAGCTTTTTCTACAAGTCTTATACTGGGACTTTTAGACAAGCTGACCGATGCCGTATATAACGCCGTTATGAACGGTCTTTTTGGAAGGATATTTACGGCATATTCCTCCGAGCAGGCGGCGTTTGAGCGCGGATTTGTAAAGAATTATCTTGCAGATGAGATAAATTCTAACAACAAATTCCACAGAATACGTTCAAAGCTCTCAAAGGCTTTCGAGGGAAGTATATTTATCGGAAAGCTTGGGGATATGGTCAGAAGTATGCTTTCAACCTCTCTGAAGCTCTACGGAAATTTCTTGCTTTGCTTTGGACTTTATTCGATACTCATATATTTTCTGCGCGCTCTCATTCCCGAGCTTGGGGGATATGATTTATGGGAGCTTGCAGTTCCTGTGGTATCTATTCTTCTTTCGCTTCCGCTTTTGATGTCAAGAAAGAGTCTTGGCAGAGCGGTAGGATATAGCAGAATATTGCGATTGCTTTTTACAGAGGGCTTTGGATTTAAAGATGAAAGCTTTGATATCCCTGTAAAAAGGTCTAACAGAAAAGCGAATTTTGCTATCATACTTGGTATGATAGCAGGACTTTCCACCTTCTTCATAGATCCGATAGTAATTCCTGTACTCATTCTTGCCTTCTTGGCAATATCTATGGTTATAATAACCCCCGAGATAGGAATTATCTGTTCTATATTTTTCCTTCCGTTTCTTTCGATTTCTGAATATCCGTCGGTCATTCTTGCGCTGCTTGTTTTTGTTACCACGATCGGATATGTTATAAAGCTACTCAGAGGAAAGCGAATATTCAAGATAGAATTGCTTGATCTTTTCGTTATCTTTTTCGGAGTGATCATATTTATGGCAGGTATAATAAGCGCGGGCGGCGCGGATTCTCTAGCCTCGGCGATACTTTCATGTGTTCTTATGCTGGGATTTTTCCTTGTGGTGAACACTATGAGGACCGAAAAATGGATCAATCGCTGTGTCAGCGCGCTTGTGGCTTCATCGGTTATCGTTGCGATGATAGGAATATGGGAATACGTATCGGGGGCGGCAACCGTTGCCTGGATAGATAAGAATTATTTCCCCGATATCGAAGGACGCGTGGTCTCTGTGTTTCAAAATCCCAACGTGTTGGCTACCTACCTGACACTCTGTCTGCCGCTCGTTATAGCAAAGATGCAGAGAGCCGAAACGGGCAGGGGAAGGCTGCTGGGCTTTGTGTCAACGCTTGTTATGATAGGCTGTCTGATATTGACTTGGTCAAGAGGGGCGTGGCTTGCGGTGATAATAAGTCTGCTTATAATGGCGCTTATAAACAACAGAGGTGCGTTCAAGGCGCTCTTTGTTCTGGGGCTTTGCGTTCCGGCATTGCCGTTTGTCCTGCCCGATAATATAGTTTCAAGATTTATGAGTATAGGCGACCTTTCCGATTCCTCCAGCTATTACAGAGTGTATACGTGGAGAGGTACTATAGAGGCTATAAAGGACTATTTTGTTGGAGGAATAGGGTACGGCAATCTGGCTTATTCCGAGATATATCCGCAGTACGCTTATGCGGGCATAGAGGCAGCCGAGCATAGCCATAACCTGTTTTTACAGATGTTTTTGGGATCGGGAATATTCGGACTGCTGATATTCCTTATGGTAATATTCCTCTTCTTCCAGAAGAATCTTGAATTTTTGAGATGTACAGATGACAAGAATCTGAAGATATTCGTTTCAGCGGCATTTTCCGCGATATGCGGCGCGCTGATAATGGGTATGTTTGATTATATATGGTATAACTACAGAGTATTCTTCGTCTTTTGGATAGTGTTTGCGATATCCTGCGCGTATATAAGATTTGGAAACAGAGAGGTAGAGCGCCAAAGAGTTACTAACGATTCGAATGCGGATGCCGCTGCAATAGATATATAAGGGAAAGGAAAGTGAGCTTGAATGAAAAAAACACCCAAGAATAATATAAGCGGTGAAATAAAAGCTTCCTCAAAGCCGCGCCGTCGCTTCAATTTTATAGATTTTCTGTTGATACTGTTTGTTTTGGCGGTGGTTTTTGTTGCTGTCAATATTGTGTCACCTATGTCGCTTATAGATAAGCTAAGACCGGATACAACGCATACAATACAGTATACGGTAGAATTTACAGGGGTCAGCGCGGAGTATATAGAGAAGATAAAAGAAAACGATACGGTGGTTGATGCCGTATCAAAGCAGACGCTGGGTTCTGTTACTGCCGTTGATAATAATACGAAATATACCGTTCTTGAATACAACGAAGCTGCAAATGCGGGGGTTTTGGTAGAGTATCCCGACAGATATAATATCATAGTTACGATAAGCGCAAGTGCTACTTATCGCGATGAGATAGGCTACAGAGTCAATGACCGAAGAATAGCTGTTGGTGAAAAAATGGCGCTTCGTTTTCCTGATTTTGTACATGAGGGGTACTGTATTGGCCTCTCGGTTGAGTCTTAAGGGGGTGCATAAGTATGGCAAGAGTTAAAAAGACAAAAGCAGAAAGAAAGAATGCGCCTCACTTTAACGTTATTGACGCAATGATAATCATATTGGTCATAGCGGCGGTTGTGGGAATATATTTCAGATACAATATAATTGATTTTCTCACCAACGACAAAAATAACGACGAGTACGTGGTGTCCTTCTCGGTTGAAAACGTGAGGTATACTACACCTAACTATATTCGCGTTGGAGATACCGTGTATTTCAAATCAAATGGGGAGATCTTGGGCGAATTTATAAGTGAGTCTGAAAACCAGAATCCGCTCAATATAACCATTGCTTCCGAGGACTTTGTTAAGTCAAACGGAGAGATAGTTAAAATACATTATCCCGATGGGGAGTCGAGAGTTAATTTGTCGGGACGCTTGCTTTGTGAGGGAAGCTATAGCCCCGAGACCGGATTTTGCATAGACGGAAGCACATATATCGCGCCAGGTCAGAGCATAGAGGTATATACCGAAACGGTAAGCTTCGTGTTGAGTGTGACCTCAATAGAGCTATATCAAGAGGAAAATTAAGCTTGTTTGGGCGCAAATGCTGTCAAAAAACAGCAATATGTGACACTTTTTGCAAATTTATGTGCAAAATGTGTCAAAGTTGTGTCTATATGCTAAAAAAGTTTATAAAAAATCACCAAAGCTTGGCTATTGATTTTGTTTCGATTTTTTGATATACTATTATATGTAGATTAAACAAATAAATGTATTCTGAGTGGATATTTCGAGAACAGGAGCAGGATTTTATGTTGACTAAAGATGTAACAATAACTAATAATATAGGATTGCACGCAAGACCGGCAACCTTCTTTATACAGAAGGCTAACTCGTATAAGTCTTCGATCTGGGTAGAGAAGGACGATCGCAAGGTCAATGCGAAGAGCTTGCTCGGAGTTCTTTCGTTGGGTATTGCTAAGGGTATGACTGTTACTTTGATTGCTGACGGTCAGGACGAGGAAAGCGCAATAAACGGCTTGATAGAGCTTGTTCAAACCGGATTCGCTGAATAAATATCTTCGGAGCTGTCGTAAGGCAGCTCCTTTTTTGTAAAGGAGGTGGGGATAATGCCTCAGAGTGAGAAAAGAAAACAAGAGCTTCTTGAAAAGGCAAATTCTCTGCCTGTCTGTCCCGGAGTATATATTATGCGGGACAAGGGAAATAAGGTCATATACGTTGGAAAATCAAGAAAGCTTAAAAACAGGGTTTCACAGTATTTTCAAAATAGCAGGAAGAATTTCAAGACCGAAAAGATGGTCAGAGCAACCGAGGATTTTGATTATATAGTCTGCTCAACCGAGATAGAGGCGCTCAGCCTTGAAAATACGCTTATAAAGCAACATTCTCCAAGGTACAATATACGCCTTAAGGACGCGAAGTCCTATCCCTATATCAAGATAACCGCGGAGGAATATCCCCGACTTGTTTACACAAGAACAAGACTTTCGGATAAGGCGCGGTATTTTGGGCCCTTTACGGGAACGGCAACGGTATTCACGCTTTTGGACGTGATAAAAAAATCACTCGGAATTCCCAACTGTAAGAGAAGATTTCCTCAGGATATAGGCAAAGAGCGCCCCTGCCTTTATTACCAGATGAACCAATGCTGCGGTGTCTGCACGGGAAAGGTGAGCGCCGAGGAGTATAATGCGCTGATAAAATGTGCGGCGGATATACTCAAGGGCAATATATCCTCGTCTGTAAGAATACTTGAGGAGCAGATGATGGATTTTGCCGATAAGGAGAATTTTGAAGCCGCGGCAAGGTGCAGGGATACGATAAACGCGCTCAAACGCCTTAACGAAAAACAGCAGATGGTGTCAGCGCCCGGCACGGATCAGGACGTGTTTGGTATCTATACCGACGACCTTTGTGCCTGTATTTCCGTGATGTACGTCAGGGACGGCGCGGTTACCGATAAATCCGACCACGTGTTTGGCGCGGAAACGCTTGTGGACAGCACCTCGCTGTCGTCCTTTATAATTGATCATTACCGAGTGTACGACTATATACCAAAGACTATCCTTATTTCTTTTTCGCTTGAAGAAGAGGATAGCCAGATGATATCCGAGTACCTTTCACAGAAGGCAGGGTATAAGGTTTCTCTTCGTACCCCCGAAAGAGGCGACCTTCACAAGCTTTGCGCAACGGTGGACGATAACGCGGCTGAAAAGGCAAGACAGTTCCTTGCCGCTACAAGAAAGGACGAGAGTGTGCTTGTGGAGCTTGCCGAGCTTTTGCAGCTTGAAGTCCTGCCCGAAAGGATAGAGGCATACGATGTGTCCAATTTCGGCTCGGACAATAAGGTGTGCGGAATGATAGTTTGCTCGAACGGTAAGTTTGATCGCGCCGATTATAGGTCTTTCAATATAAAAAGTGTTGAGGGAACTGACGACTACGCCTGTATGAGAGAGGCGCTCAGCCGAAGATTTGAGCATCTTGAGAGCGACGCGGCGGGCTCTTTTTCAAAGCTTCCCGACCTTATATTGCTTGACGGAGGCAAAGGACACGTTTCGGTTATAAAAGAGATGATGAGAGAGCGCGGGATAATGGATATACCTGTTTTCGGTATGGTCAAGGACGACTTCCACAAAACGAGGGCGCTTTCTACCGACACAGAGGAGATAAATATAGCCAAGCATAGGTCGGTCTTTATGCTGATATACCGAATTCAAGATGAAGTTCACAGATTTTCGGTGAGCAAGACAACAAAGGCGAAGAGCTCTACGTTAAAGCGCTCTTCACTTGAAAAGATATCGGGTATCGGAAAGGCTAAGGCGGCGATACTCTTGCGGGAGCTTGGCGGACTTGCCGCGGTAAAGCGCGCGAGTGTGGAAGAGCTGTCTGCCATAAAGGGAATAAGCAAGAGCGATGCCACAAATATATTTGAGTATTTTCACGCCGAGAAATGATTGTTAAGAGGTAATTTATATGATGAGGATAATAACGGGAAATGCGAAGGGGGTCAGACTTGCAACCCTTGAGGGTGATGCAACAAGACCTACCACCGAAAGGGCAAAGGAAGCGCTCTTTTCGATGCTTCAATTTGATATCGAGGGCAGAGTGGTGCTTGACCTTTTTGCAGGTTGCGGTCAGCTTTCTCTTGAAGCGCTGAGCCGAGGCGCAGCACACGCCGTTATGATAGACAAAGCGCCTGATGCTATCAAAATAATAAAAACGAATGCGCTCAAAACAAAGCTCGATGGACTGTGCGAGATATATAACTGTGATTTTAGCGAGTATATCCGCAAAAATCGCGGCAAGAAGTTCGATATCGTATTTATAGACCCGCCGTATGCTTCAAATCTCTGCGTAAGCGCACTTGAGAAGCTGGTAGAGGCGGATATGCTGAAGCCCTCGTCGGTCGTGGTGTGCGAAACGGGAAACGAGGATCTTTTCCTTGGAAATAATTCGCTGGCGGAGAAATTTGAGATTGTGAAGCAGGTGCGATACAGCAGGTCATATCTGACTATCCTGAACCCTGCCAAGGAGTGAGAAAATGGAAGCAAAAAAGCGTATAGCGATAGTCCCCGGGAGCTTCGACCCTATCACAAACGGACATCTTGATATCGTCCGCAGGGCGGCAGAGCTTTATGATAAGGTCTATCTTGCGGTTATGATAAATTCTGAAAAGAGATATATGTTTACGCTTCAACAGCGCAAAAAGATAGCAGAGACAGCGGTCTTGGGTATCGATAAGGTAGAGGTAATATCCTCTGAGGGGTATCTGTGGAAGCTAGCGGAGGAGCTTGACGCCTGCGCGATAGTTAAAGGTGTCAGAAACAGCGTCGACAGAGAATACGAGCTTAAAATGGCTGAATATAACTCGGCGCACAATCCCAAAGCCGAAACGGTGCTTCTCGATACTGCGGACGGTCTTGGGGGCGTAAGCTCAACCCTTGTGCGCGAGAAGATAATGAGAGGCGAGGATATCTCGTCTTATCTCCCCGACAGCGCCATATGTGAAATATACAAAATAATCCCGCAGAGGATATGATATTATTAAGGGGACACCTTTTGAGGAAAGGGTCGGCAGTGCCGACAGCCAATCTTCGGGAACGTTTACCTTGATTGTTTAACCCCACCCGATGGTGGGGTTATGCTCTATAAAAGCCTTCTCCTCCGGGAGGAAGGGGGGACCGCATAGCGGTGGAAGGAGAATGCGGAACATTAAAATTAAGTTGACTTTCTTGTAACGCACTCTCCCTCAGTCGCTTCGCGCCAGCTCCCTCCCGGAAGGAGCCTTTTTTGAAGTCTGCCTTAATTGTTTATAATCCTCCGATGGTGGGGTTATGCTCTATAAAAGCCTTCCTCCGGGAGGAAGGGGGACCGCATAGCGGTGGAAGGAGCCCGCGTAACGTTAAATTTAGGCTAATTTTATTGTAGCGCACTCTCCCTCAGTCGCTTCGCGCCAGCTCCCTCCCGGAAGGAGCTTTTTTGAAGTCTGCCTTAATTGTTTATAATCCTCCAATTGGTAGGTTTATGCTTATTTTTTGCCGAAATAATTCTGCTTCGCATAAAATTGTCCTATACCCCATATATTTTATTGACAAATATACGGGAGGAAATATTTTTATGGCAGAACATTCAATTTACCGCGACATTGCGGAGCGTACGGGCGGTGACATATATATCGGTGTCGTTGGACCTGTGAGAACGGGAAAATCAACCTTTATAAAGAGATTTATGGAGTCGCTGGTGCTTCCCAACATAGGCGACGGCTATTCAAGAGATAGGGCAAGGGACGAGATGCCACAGTCGGCGGCAGGGAAGACTGTTATGACCACAGAGCCAAAGTTCGTTCCCGATGAGGCGGTTAGTATCACGATAGACGATTGCGCGTCCCTGCGAGTAAAAATGATTGATTGCGTGGGGTACATAGTCCCCGAGGCGCTCGGAACTATAGAAAACGGTCAGCCGAGAATGGTTCACACACCGTGGCAACAAGAGCCGATGCCCTTTGTCGAGGCGGCTGAGATGGGTACGGAGAAGGTAATTAAGGAGCACTCGACTATAGGTATGCTCATAAGCACCGACGGTACTATCGGCGAGATATCGCGTGAGAGCTACGTCGCGGCAGAGGAAAGGATAGTTGGTGAGCTTAAAGCTCTCGGTAAGCCATTTGCTATGGTGCTGAATTCGGCAGACCCTTCCTCTGAAAGTTCTATTGCTCTTGCTTATGAGCTTGAAGCAAAATATGACGTTCCCGTGGCGCTCGTCAGCTGTATAGACCTTGACGCGGAGGATATCACTCGTATCCTCGAGCTTGTCTTGCACGAATTTCCCGTCAGCGAGATAAGGATAAAGATGCCATCCTGGATGTCTGCTCTTGATAGCTCCCACAAAATAAAGGCGTCGGTAAACGCCTCGGTATGTACCTGTGCAGACAAGATACGTAAAACGGGAGATATCAAGGACGCTTTCGCCGAGCTTGGAAATAACGAATATATCAAATCAAGCATAATAGAGGACATTGACCTTGGCACGGGTAAGGCGGTCATGAACGTATCCTTTGACGACGAGCTCTATTATTCTGTATTGAGTGAGCTGAGCGGCTTTGAGATAGCAAACGAAAGGGAACTGATATCCCTGCTCAAGGACCTCGCGCAGATGAAGAGCCGTTACGACAGAGTGGCAGAGGCGCTTACTATGGCAGAGGAAAAGGGATACGGAATCGTTATGCCTACGGTAGAGGAGCTTAGACTTGAAGAGCCGCAGATAGTAAAGCAGTCGGGCGGATACGGTGTCAAGCTTTGCGCGTCGGCACAATCGATACATATGATACGCGCTAACATAGAGACCGAGATAAATCCTATCGTCGGAACAGAGCAGCAGTCTGCCGAGATAGTGAAATATATGCTTCGTGAATTCGAGGAAGAGCCGGGCAGGATATGGGAGTCCAATATGTTTGGCAAGAGCCTTTACGAGCTTGTGAACGAGGGGCTTCACACCAAGCTCGAGCATATGCCCGAGGAGTCGAGATCTAAGATATCCGAAACGCTTGAGCGCATAATAAACGAGGGCAGCAACGGACTTATCTGTATTATATTGTAAAAATGGTAAAGCAAAAAGAAAACCGCCGAACACTCAGATGTGTTCGGCGGTAAAGCTTTTTTAATTAGTCTGTTACGTAAGGAAGCAGAGCAACCTGTCTTGCACGCTTGATAGCTGTGTTAAGCTCTCTCTGGTGCTTTGCGCAAGTTCCGGAAATTCTTCTGGGAAGAATTTTGCCGCGCTCGCTGATGAACTTTCTCAGCTTTGCAGAATCCTTGTAGTCGATAAAGTCAACCTTATCAACACAGAATATGCAGACTTTCTTTCTTCTGCGCATAGCAGGCTTAGGTGCGCGCGCAGTATTTTCGGTTCTATCCATTATAAGATCCTCCTGTTAAATTCATTGTGTTTGACGATGCCTCAGAAGGGCAGATCGTCGTCTGTTTTGAGTTCCTCAAACTTAGGCGCAGTATCTGCGACCGAAGCGTATGAGGGAGCGCTGTAGGCGTCAGGCGTGTAGGGTGCAGAAGAGGGGGAAGACTCACTGCGGCTGTCAACAAAGGTGACCTCGTCTGCAATGATGTCGGTAGCATAGTGCTTCACGCCCTGCTGATCCGTCCATGTGCGATTCTGGAGAGAACCAACAACGCAAATGGAAGAACCTTTTCTGAAATACTTGGAAACAAACTCAGCTGTAGCTCTCCAAGCTGTTATATTGAAGAAATCAGCCTGAGTCTGCTGTGATGCATCCTTAGAGTTGTATCTGCGGTTAACAGCGATGCTGAATGTGCAAACAGAAACGCCCGAGGGTGTCTGCTTGAGCTCAGGGTCAGCAGTGAGTCGACCGCCCATAATAACTTTGTTTAAATTGAAGTTAGCCATTAAAACGCCTCCTTAAAAGTATTACGGATTACTCCTCAACAGCGGGAACAGTTTCTTCAGCTGCAGCTTCTGCTTCAACAGCAACTTCAGCTGCGGGCTCGGAAACTTCAACAAGCTTAGCCTTTTTCTCTGCAGCGTCGTACTCAAGCTTGATAACAAGAGAACGCATAACAGACTCGTCGATGTTCATAAGACGCTCGAGCTCGTTCGGAAATTCGGGAGCAGACTTGAAGGTAACTACAGTGTAGAATCCTTCGGGCATATCGTTGATAGGATATGCAAGACGTCTCTTACCCCATTTTGCAACGTCAACTACCTCGGCGTTTGCCTCGATAACCGACACGAACTTGTTCACAGTTGCTTCTGTAGCTTCGTCGCCCTTGGAAACATCGGCAATGAACATAACTTCGTAAGAATTGATAACCTTATCCATTTTTTACACCTCCCTATGGACTTAAGACCGCGCACCTGAAAGAATAGTAGTATTTGTACGCGGTAGAGAGACGGGCGTTTTTTGAATTTTGCCCGTACCGAAAATGTATTATATCATATTTTTTTTGCCTTGTCAATCTTTTTTTAAAAATATACTTGAAAAAAAAGCGAATAAGAGTTATAATGTAGTAAATTTCAGTAGATTGGAGTGTGGATATGCAGAGGGTTCTTGTAACGGGTGGTTCAAGGGGAATCGGAGCTGCCTGTGTAAAAAGGTTTTCGGCGCTGGGATATAAGACCGCGTTCATTTATAAGAACAGCGATATATCCGCACGGGAATTGTCAGATATATACGGCGCTTATGCCATAAAGGCTGATATTTCAAACCCCGATGAAGCAAAGAGAGCCGCGCAGATGGCAATAGATTTTCTCGGTGGAATTGACGTCCTTGTAAATAACGCGGGTATTGCTCAATTCAAGCTCTTTGGCGATATAACCGACGAGGACTGGGACAGAATGATGTCGGTAAATCTTTCGGGTGTGTTTTACGTCACTCGCGCTCTTGTCGGCACGATGATATCTCAGCATAGCGGAAGGATAATAAACATAGGCTCTATGTGGGGCAAATGCGGCTCATCCTGCGAGGTGCATTATTCGGCGTCAAAGGCAGGGATAAGGGGAATGACGATGGCTCTTGCCAAAGAGCTCGGACCGTCGGGGATAACCGTGAACTGCATAGAACCCGGTGTGATAGACACCGATATGAATTCCGAGCTCAGCGACGAGGAGATGGTTGCGCTTTGTGAACAGACCCCGCTTTGCCGTATCGGCAAAGCAGAGGACGTGGCGCACCTCTCCGAGTTTCTCGCGTCTGAAAAGGCGTCCTTCATAACCGGACAGGTAATAGGCGTTGACGGCGGATTTGCTATATAGATCAAACACAGATTATCAAGGAGATAACATGCAAAAATTATTCAGCAATGCTATGGATATAGGAGAGCAAATGCTTATATGCGGTGCGGAAGTCCGCAGAGTTGAGGACACCGTCAGACGTATGTGCTCTGCTTTCGGAGCAAAGCGAACAGACGTATTTATAATACCCTCAAGTATGGTGGTCACGGTATATATGCCAAACTCTGATACATATACGATGACGAGACGTATAACAGCCATAAGCACGGATATAGAGAAGCTTCACAATCTCAACAATCTTTCCAGGAGAATATGCTCTAAAAAAGATATGGCGTCCGAGGATATACACAAGGAGTTCAAGCATATAATGAGCGGGAAGGCATATCCCTTCTGGGTAGGTCTCTTTTCCTATATGATCATTGCGGGAGCATTTGCTATATTCTTTGGCGGCGGGCTTGCGGATGCCTTGGCGGCGCTTATGATCGGCGGTGTTATGAGGATAGTCACCGTGCTTTTGGAACACGCCAAGATGAACCAGATATTCATAAAATTTGTATGTGCTTTTGGAATAAGTACATTTGCGTTGGGATTTATGAAAATGGGACTGATATCTTCTATAGACAGCGCTATAATAGGTAATATAATGTATTTGATACCCACTATAGGTCTTACTAACGGTCTTAGAGATCTGTTTGCGGGAGACAGCGTAGCGGGGCTGATACGCTTGATAGAAGCAATACTTAATGCCCTCGGTATAGCGGCAGGCTATTTCTTGTTCACCTTCTTGTTAGGAGGTGCGTTGGTATGATGTATTATATTATTCACATTCTCTCCGGAGCTATCGGTACGGTTGGATTTGCGCTGCTCTACAATATAAGAGGGAAAAAGCTTATAATAGCCTGTATAGGAGGATTGATCTCGGGCACTCTTTTTGAGATGTTTAATATTTTCTTGCAAAACGAGGTTCTGGCATATTTTATAACGGCTATGATGGTGGCATTTTATGCTGAGATAATGGCAAGAGTGGTAAAAACACCTACAACTACCTTTATTGCCACGGCTCTCATACCGTTAGTCCCCGGAAGAGCGCTTTACTATACGATGGCGTATGCTTTCGAAGGAAATGCAGGTTTGTTTGCTAACTACGGTCTTGCTACGGTGAAGATCGCAAGTGCGCTTGCGCTTGGTATAGCTGTGGCAACGGCCACCGCGAGAATAGTGCACAAGCTTATAGAAAAAAGGCACTACGATAAAGTAAATTAAGAATAGTGTTGACTAAAAACAGAGTTTCATGATTTCATGAGGCTCTGTTTTTTGTATATGTTCCATAAAAATAATTGTTGCAAATATACAGAATGCAGAAAATGCTGTCAGTCATTGATTTGCTCTTGACAATCACTTGACCGTGTGATATAATCATATTGTAAGATTGATGGAAGGGAGGTTAAAGAAATGTCAACAACGTTTCCGGGGACAACTATAGAGGTTTCTTCTCTTCAAAAGGGAAGCTCAAGACGACTGTTTGACGGTATCTTTGCCACCGGAGGGGTGACCTTATCTCAGGTTTCGATAATGAGCGGGCTTGAACCCTATATCATACAAAATTGGGTGAAGCGAGGTTTTTTATCTTCTCCTGTTAAGAGGCTGTATTCCAAGGGGCAATTTGCGCGGATCATTATAATCAATATGCTCCGCGAATCTCTGCAGCTTGAGCGTATCTGCGGCTTGATAAGTATTATCAGCGGTGTTACCGATAGCGAGGCGGATGATCTTATCAGTGACGAGGAGCTCTATCACCGTTACATAGATATGCTTTCGGAGAGGGATATCAGTGTTAACGACGAGCGGTCGGTGCTTTTGGCGGCGGAGCGCGCAACTGAGGACTTTGAGGAAAGGTTTCCAAATTCAAAGAAGCAGTTGATAAAGATACTTCAGGTCATGCTTTATGCGCATGCCGCGTCCGGACTGAGAAGATCGGCGGAAGATATACTTTGTGCTATGAAATGACAGTTATTAGTTTAGTAATATTGAGAAAGGAAATCAGATATGTTTATAAGTGATTGGTGGAACTCATTGAGTATTGTGTCGCAGGTTTTTGCGTGTATCGCTATACCGTCAACCCTGGTGTTGCTTATACAGACGATTATGATGTTTGTCGGTATGGAGGGGGACGGAGATGTTGACGTTGACTCCGGAGATATCTCCGAAGTCGTGCCCGATGACATTGGTGATGCTGACGTTGGCGACGGTGTCTTTGGAGAGGATATTTCGGGTGAGCCCCTTGATCTTTCGGGACTGCAAGGACTTCGTATATTCACGGTGCGCGGAATTATAGCTTTCTTTGTGGTGTTAGGCTGGGTAGGAATGGTGCTTGACAGCGCGGGGGTAGGACTTGGAATAACCTTGCCCGTGGCTATACTTTGCGGATCGATCATGATGATCGTTCTGGCGCTGCTTTTCAGAGCGGTTATGAACCTCAGAAGCGATGGAAACACAGATAACAGAAACGCGATAGGTTGTTCGGGAAAGGTATATCTGACTATCCCGCCCTCAAGAACGGGAGAGGGAAAGGTCAGTGTTATGCTTCAAGGCTCTTACGTGGAGAGAGATGCGGTCACCGATGCCGATGAGGCTATTCCCACAGGAAGCGAGATCGTGGTCGTTGGAATAAGCGGTCAGACCGATCTCGTTGTGAGAAAAAAATAAACTTGATTTTTAATTAATTTTTAATTAAAGATAAAAACTGCAACATGGAGGAAACATTATGCAAACATCAATTATCATTTTAATCTGTGCCATAGTTCTTATTGTGGCGTCGTTTATTGCCTGGGTATGCTCCAGATACAAGAAATGTCCCTCGGATAAGATAATGGTCGTCTACGGTTCTATCGGTAAGAATAAGGACGGAACGAACAGAAGCGCCAAGTGTATTCACGGCGGTGCGGAATTCGTTATTCCGGTATTCCAGTCTTATGCTTATCTCGACCTGACACCTATATCCATTCAGGTCGACCTTAAGAACGCGCTTTCAAGACAGAACATAAGAATAGACGTTCCTTCAAGATTTACCGTAGGTATATCTACCGAGCCCGGCGTTATGCAGAATGCGGCAGAAAGACTTCTCGGACTTCAGCTCTCTGAGATACAGGAGCTCTCCAAGGATATCATATTCGGTCAGCTTCGTCTTATCATAGCTACCATGGATATCGAGGAGATCAACACAGACAGAGATAAGTTCTTGGCGGCGGTCAGCAGCAACGTTGAAACCGAGCTTAAGAAGATAGGTCTTAGACTTATAAACGTAAACGTTACCGATATCAGCGACGAGTCTGGATACATAGCAGCTCTTGGTAAAGAGGCGGCTGCAAAGGCTATAAACGACGCTAAGAAGAGCGTTGCCGAGCAGGATAGAGAAGGTTCTATCGGTGAAGCTAACGCGAAGATGGAACAGCGTATCAAGGTGTCTGAGGCTGAGTCCATGGCTATACACGGTGAAAACGAAGCAAAGATGAAGATAGCGATGTCCGAGGCGGCTCTTAAGGAAAAAGAGGCTGAGGCTATGAAGATCGCTACCACAGCTGAAAAGATACAAGCGGCTAAGGCGCTTGAGGAATCTTACGCGGCAGAGCAGGCAGCAGAGCAGGCAAGACGTGCAAAAGAGCAGGCAACGCTTGAGGCGGATATCATCGTTCGCGCGGAAGCGAAGAAGAAAGAGATGGAGCTTGAAGCAGAGGCAGAGGCTGAGCAGATGCGCAGAAAAGCAAAGGGTGAAGCTGACGCTATATACGCTAAGATGGAAGCAGAGGCGCGCGGTCTTGAAGAGATACTCAAAAAGCAGGCGGCAGGTTTTGCGGAGATCGTTAAGTCAGCGGGTGGAGATGCCGATGCGGCTCTCAAACTGCTTATTGCAGATAAGCTTGAAGAGCTTATGCGCGTTCAGGTAGACGCTGTTAAGAACATCAAGATAGACAAGGTGACCGTTTGGGATGGCGGACAGAACGCAGACGGAAAAACATCTACCGCGAACTTCATTTCGGGTATGATGAAATCCGTTCCCCCACTTGAAGAGGTTTTCGGTATGGCAGGAATGCAGCTCCCCTCGCTTCTCGGCAAGAAGATAGAGGAACAGGATACAACCGAAGAGAAGGCTGAATAATCTATAAATCAGGAGCGGCTCGTAAGAGCCGCTCTTCTTTTTTATAGAATTTGGATAAAACACTTGACAAATTAAAAAAATATGGTAAAATAATAAAAGTTATGAGGGAGTAGCGAGCGCATATTCTGCGTAACAAGTCAACATACTGATCCTGTGGGGTCTGGCTTGTTTTAAATTGCGAGACTCATGTATGGTATAAGCAAAACCGTACAGGGGTCTTTTTATTTTTGATTTCGGTGTACGGATGTGCGCCGATTTTTTCGTAAAGGATGAAAAATATGCCAACTGAAGTTATGTTTTACGGTGGGAACATTCTGCTTGGAGTAGCGCTTGCGATAGACGCATTCTCGGTGTCGCTTGCTAACGGTCTTAACGAGCCCTGTATGAAAACGAGAAGACTCTGCCTTATCTCGGGTATGTTCGCCTTTTTTCAAGCGCTTATGCCGTTTATAGGGTGGATACTGCTAACCAATATAATACAGTATTTTAAAGCCCTCGAGGCGTGGATTCCTTGGATCGCGCTCGTGTTGCTCAGCGCCCTTGGCATAAAGATGCTGCTCGACGGTATAAAAAACAAGGATTGCTGTCAGGAGTGTGGATGTGCGCCGAGACTTGGCTTTTGGGCGCTCGTGGTGCAGGGAATAGCAACCTCGATAGATGCGCTTTCTGCGGGTATCAACTTCGGAACGTATAACGATATGGGAGAGTTTTTGCCTTACACACTTATGAGCGCGATCGTTGCCGCTCTGGTGATAGCTCTTGTAACCTTTATTATCTGCGCTTGCGGAGTGCAGATAGGAAAGAAGACAGGAACTAAGCTCGCGGGCAAAGCAAGTATTCTTGGCGGAGTGATCCTGATAGCGATAGGCATTGAGATATTCATAACAGGTATAATTTGAAAAAATAAAGATAAGGGCTGCGGCAATGCCGCAGCCCTTTGAAATTCAATTATTTAGAGAATACGATGTAGATAGGTTCTTCGTCGAAGGACTGAGGGTTGGATACAACGACCATCTTATCGTGCTCATAAGATTCGCAGATAAGACTCAGTTCGGTGGTTGTGCTCAAGATCCTTGTTCCGTCCTCGTTGTAATATGCATAATTTCCGTTGTCGTCCATTATGTAGTAAACGCCGTCACCGATCAATTTGAATTCGGAAGTGGATTTCTTGGTGTGAGAATAGATCTCTTTTTCCTGTCCGTCGCAAAGAGCGGTTATCTTATACTTTTCATCGTCACCGACCTTGATAAGTATTGTGTCGCCCAGAGTTCCTATAAGCTCAACATCCTTTTCGGTGAGGTCATATACCTTATTAAGCTCCAGATTGTATATAGCCTTTGTTCCAACAAAGTAGCTGCCTACTACGGGGAGAGCGGTGTTCATGGAATTAACTACCGTACCGTCGGCTTTGATCAAGGTAACTCCGCCGTCAAGCATTGTTACAGAGTAAAGATCGTTAGCTATCTTCGTGGGAAGCTCGGCTGCCTGATTTGCTACCATCTTCAAAGAGCTGCCAAGCTCTGCTTCGTTGTCCATGAAGAGGATATCTTCGTCAGATGCAGAGGAGAGGATCTTTCCGTCAACTATAGGACGAACGGTAACGATGTTTTCGAAGGTGTTTACAAAGTAATTTTTCTCTGCGGCTTCGTCCTTATCATAAAGGTCGTAGTTTGTGGTAACGTCATCTATTACGTAGTCAAGCTTGAGCTCCTTGCTCTCGCCTGTTGCGGCAAGAATGAGGTTTGAAACAAGGTTTGCCTTTATGGTTTCACCGTCTTCTACTATGGAGAGATCGTACTTGGTAGCATCTTCATCAAGTGTTACGTAATACTGAACGAGCATATCGCCGTTGTTGAGTATGTAGAAGTTCAGATCGGAGATACTGTCGTCGCCAAAGCTGGGAACAGACCACGAAGAAACGCGCTTGAAGGAACGGTCATAAACATATACAACATCGTTCATGCTTACGCCGTAGAAGTAGGTGTCGTTGTAGTCAAAGAGTATCTCAATGTTCATATATTCGGGGATCTCTATTTCTTTTACAAGCTTACCTGTAGACTCTTCTATCTTGTACGCAACATCATCGCAAACGAAAAGGTCTGCGATCCAATTAATTTCGGGTTCGGTTTCCCAAGAATCAACGAGCTGACCTGCTACATCGTAGAGGTAATAGGACTCGGTAACATCGATATCGAAGTCAAATTCGTCTGACTCGGAAATTACAGTTTTTGTTACCAGAAGAACGGGAGCGCCGCTGATAGCATTAAATGAGAAAGAGGTGGTTTCATCCGCTGTGAACTCGAGCTTTATAGAGTTGTCGCGAAGGCTGAGCACCTTATATCTGATTTCTGTGAAATCTTCGTCGTCATACATTTCAAAGACTACAAATTCGTCAGATTCTGCAACGGGTACGGAAACCGCACCTTCGAGAGCAGTGATCTCTGAGCCGGTTGCATAGGGTTTTGAACTCAGGTCGTAACCAACGTTAAGTACTTCCGATACATTCTCCATAACTGCGGTCTTGCCACCTGTGCAAGATGTAAGAAGAATAGCGGACAGAACCAATGCTGTTACGATCAAAACAATTCTTGATCTTTTCATGATTAGTCTCCTATCATTACAAAATATTTTGAACCGAAAATTCGATCCATTGACCATATTATACACTCACAAGGCAAAAATGTCAAGGATAAACAACCAAAAATTGAAAAAACGATTGACATAGACAATTTTAAGGTGTATAATCCTCAGGGTCATAAAATAAATTGTCGAACAAAAAAGGTACGAAATGTTTATAACACTTGGGATATCATTATTAGTAATATCGGTATTTATTGCGAGTATACTTTTTTTGCCATCGTTGGTGATAAGAAAGCATACGATAAAGGTCTACTCTATCATTCCTATGATAGGAGCGCTGCTTTTGATAATATTTGAAAGGGTAGATTTTTTCGACGTTATCAAAAGATTTTCGGAAAATACAGCGGTCAATCCTATAAAAATATTGATACTGTTTCTTTCGATGACTATATTTTCGCTCGTGCTTGAACAAACGGGCTTTTTCAGCTATGTATCAACTCGGGTCTTGCAAAAGGCGGGGAAAAATCAGTTTGTAGTATTTATTTCGCTGTACCTGGTGATATCTTTATTGACGGTGTTTACCTCTAACGATATCATAATTCTCACATTCACGCCTTTTATATGTCATTTTTGCAGGGCAGCTAAAATAAGACCGCTGCCGTACCTTATAATGGAATTTGTTGCGGCAAACACGTGGAGTCTTTTGCTTATAATAGGAAATCCTACCAACATCTATATATGCGGTGCGTTTGGTGTGGATTTTGTGGAGTATATCACCGTTATGGCGCTCCCAACCTTGGCGGCGGGTCTTACCTCGCTGGGGATAATGCTGCTACTCTTTGGAAAGTGCCTGAAAAAGAAGATGGGCGAATGCGACGAGCACGGAGAGATAAGCGACAGACCGGTTATGGTGATATCTCTTATACACCTGTTTGCGGTTATCTTGGGACTTGCGATTTCGGGTTACATAGGAATAGAAATGTGGGTGATATCGCTGGCGCTCTCAATCTCCGAAGTGGTAACGGTTTCCGTATGCCTTGCGGTGCGCCGTAAGGGACTGAATATCACAAAGAGAGCGGTCGGCGGAATGCCCTTTGAGGTGATCCCCTTCATTATGGGAATGTTCGTTATGGTAATGGCGCTTGAGGATAGCGGTATAACTCACCTTATAGAAAAAACGCTTGAGCCTCTTCCCGATATATTTACCTACGGATACCTGTCATTCTTGTCATCAAATATAGTAAATAATATACCTATGAGCGTATTTTTCTCAAAGATACTCTCGTCGTGTACCACGACCCATATAAATGCGGTTTACGCAACGGTAATAGGATCTAATATAGGAGCGTTTCTCACTCCGGTAGGTGCGCTTGCGGGTATAATGTGGTCAAATCTTCTGAAAAAGAACAGAATCAGGATATCCTTCAAAAGATTTGTGAAGTACGGAGTTATAATAGGAGTACCAACTATGACCGCCTCTTTATTGACACTATATCTGATATTCAGATAATATTAAAAGGACGAAGAAACCATCTCTTCGTCCTCTTTTTCTTTTGTATTGAGGAGAAAAATCTACTTTGCGATAAATGTTTACAATAAAAAATAAAATAACTGTTTACAAAAATTAATAAATGTAGTAAAATATATATAATAGCGCCGAAAGTGTGTGTTTTTGCGCTACCAATATTTTTGTTACGGAGATTTTTATGTGTAAGACAGACGTGAAATATAAAAGGATATTGCTCAAGCTCTCAGGCGAGGCTCTGAGCGGCGGAGAGGGCGGTATCTTGAATTTTGACTTTATTGCTGAAATCGCCGATGTTCTTAGGAAGTGCCTCGCCGAGGGAACACAGATAGGTATTATAGTGGGCGCGGGAAATATATGGCGCGGCAGACAGGGCGGTGAGATGGACCGTGTGAGAGCCGACTCTATGGGAATGCTCGCAACAACTATAAACGCCCTCGCTCTTCAGGACACCTTTATCCAGAAGGGAATAGACACCGTTGTAATGACAGCGGTGGATATGAACGCTTTTGCCGAGCCGTATACGGCAAGAGGGGCGCATAAGGCGCTTGAGGAGGGCAAGGTGGTCATATTCGGTTGCGGACTTGGCTCGCCCTACTTCTCTACGGATACCGCGGCAGTTCTGCGCGCGGCTGAGATACAGGCAGACGCGATACTTATGGCGAAGAATATAGACGGCGTTTATTCTGCAGATCCCCTCAAAGATCCATCGGCTGTTAAGTACGACGAGATCACCTATAAGGAGATACTCGCAAAGGAGCTTAAGGCGCTTGATCTGACGGCAACGACCTTCTGTATGGAAAATGATATTAAAGTCTATGCTTTCGAGCTTAAAGACCCGATGAATATATATCGAGTAGTAAAGGGCGAGGCTATAGGCACAGAGATACACAGATAAAAATATAATTTATTGACTAATATAAACGGAGGCAGTTATGAAACTTAACACAAAGGATTTTGAAGCAAGAATGGGCAAGGCAATAAATGCTTACGAGCAGAATATTGCAACTATAAGAGCGGGACAGGCAAGCACAGCCGTCCTCTCAAAGATCAATTTTGAGTATTGGGGCGCTCCCACACCTCTTATGTCTATGGCAGACGTGCGCGTTGCAGACAGCAAGACTGTTACTATCACACCCTACGATGCTACAACTCTCAAGGCTATGGAGAAGGCTATACTTACATCTGACCTTGGAATAACCCCCACAAACGACGGTAAGATGATAAGACTCGTATTCCCTCAGCCCACCGAGGAGCGCAGAAAAGAGCTGGTTAAGCAGGTTCAGAAGATGGCGGAGGAGGCTAAGGTTGCTATCAGAAATATCCGCCGTGATGCTAACGATCTTTGCAAGAAGATGAAGAAGGATTCCGAGATGACCGAGGACGAGCAGAAGGCATCGGAAAAGTCGGTTCAGGACCTTACAGACAAGTATATCAAGGATGTAGATGCAGTAACTGCAAGAAAAGAAAAAGAGATTATGCAGATATGAGGCTTCTGCTGACCGGGCGGCCCTAACTCCGCCCGGATTTATTTTAGGAGGCAAAACTTATGTCAAAGTGCAAAGCGCCGATTGAGAACACGTCGGGTATAGAGCATATAGGCTTTATAATGGACGGTAACGGCAGGTGGGCGAAGAAGCGCGGTATGCCAAGAGAATATGGGCATAAATTCGGCGCGGAGAGCTTTAAGAAGGTAATGGAATACTGCGGAAAGATCGGTATACGCGCGGTAACCTTTTACGTCTTTTCAACCGAGAACTGGAAAAGACCGCAAAAAGAGGTCGATTCGATAATGGATCTCTTGAGCGGATACCTTGACGAATGTCAGAGGGAGCTCAGAAAGTACAATATAAGATTTGTTTTTCTGGGGGATAAATCGGTATTTCCCGCGCAGATGCGCGATAAAATGATAGATATAGAGAGGGCGTCAGCGGATAACGAGTATACGGTCAACCTTGCTCTTAATTACGGAGGGCGCGATGAGATAGTCCGCTCTGTGAATAAGTTGATCGCCGAGGGTAAGAAGAGCGTTACCGAGGACGATATAAGCGGAGCGCTTTATACCAAGGATTCCCCCGAGCTTGATCTTATAGTGAGAACGGGCGGGGATATGAGAATATCCAACTTTTTGCTTTGGCAGTCGGCTTATGCGGAGCTGTATTTTACAGATGTTTTGTGGCCTGATTTCGGAGCGGCGGATGTTGATGCCGCTATAGAGGATTTCAAAAAAAGAAAACGCCGTTTTGGCGGAGTGTGACGGTGAGTGATATGAAAACGAGGATAATTACTTCAATAATTGCAATATGTGTCTTTTTGCCTGTGTTGTATTTCTCGGACACGATGTTTTTCAGCTTCGCTATGGCGGTTATAGCAGTGACGTCGGTGTACGAGATGATGCGCTGTATGGGTATTAAAAAACTGCATATAACTATACCTTCCTGCTTATTTGCGGCAGCCTTTCCTTTTTTAGTGAGATACGTTAAGGATATCAAGGCATTTGCCCTGATCGCGTTTATATGCGGCGGACTTTACATAATGTATTTGTTCACGCTTGCGGTGCTTTCACACGGTAAGTTTCATTTCACCGAGGCGGCTTCGCTCTTTACGATGTCGCTCTATATAATAGGCGCGCTTACCGCTATCGTTTACATCAGAGATTTCGGAGAGTACGGGGGATATATTTATTTCCTCGTATTTATAGGCGCGTGGGTGACCGATACCTGTGCGTATTTCACGGGTATGCTTATAGGAAAGCATAAGCTCATTCCCGATGTAAGCCCTAAGAAGACTATCGAGGGAAGTGTTGGCGGTATAGTATTTTGTTCTGCTTCCTTCGTTGTTTTTGGAATAATTACCGATGCCTTCTTTGGCACTTCGGCAAACCTTATATTCCTTGCTATCGGCGGCGTTATCATATCGGTGATATCGCAGATAGGAGATCTTGTAATGTCGCTTGTTAAAAGACATTACGGTATCAAGGACTATGGAAAGATATTCCCGGGACACGGAGGAATGCTTGATAGGTTCGATTCTATACTTGCGGTAGCTATAGGCGTGGCATCAATGTGTATGTTTACGTCGCTGACGGGTATAAATATCTTGTAATTCGGAGCTTTTGATGTATAGGGAAGACAAAAAAAGAATGATGATACTTGGCGTCACGGGCTCTGTTGGAGAACAGGCGCTCGACGTGGCGCGTGAAAATAGGGTAAAGCTGACAGGAGTCAGCGCTAACAGAAACGTAAAAAGAACAGAGGAGATAGTAAGGGAGTTTGGTGTTGATATCTGCGCTATGGCGGACGAGAGTGCCGCGGCAGATCTCAGAGCAAGACTTTCCGACACAAATACCCGCGTTCTTTCGGGCGAGGAGGGTATATGCGAGATGATCGCTACTACCTCGAACGACGTGGTGCTAAACTCTATTATAGGCGAGGCGGGACTCAAGCCCACTCTTGCCGTGATAGATTCGGGCTCTCGGCTTGCTCTTGCCAACAAGGAATCCTTGGTGGTGGCGGGAGATATAGTTATGAGCCGAGCTGCCGAGAAAAAGGTAGATATTCTTCCCGTGGACAGTGAGCACAGCGCTATATTTCAATGCCTTAAGGCGGGGAAGAAGAGCGAGGTCAAGAAGATACTTCTCACAGCCTCGGGAGGACCTTTTTTCGGATATACGGTTGATGAGTTAAGGGATATAACCGTTGAACAGGCACTCGCTCATCCCACCTGGAAGATGGGCGCAAAGATAACTATAGACAGCGCTACCCTTATGAATAAGGGCTTTGAGGTAATAGAGGCGGTACACCTGTTTGGTGTTCCCGCCGACAAAATAGAGGTGCTCATACACCGCCAGAGTATAATCCACTCAATGGTGGAATATATTGATAACAGCGTTATCGCGCAGCTTTCTGTCCCCGATATGAGGTTGTGCGCGCAGTATGCGCTGACCTATCCCGACAGATGCGAGGCGGTGATAGAGGAGCTTGATTTTTCAAAGCTTGCGGGGCTTTCCTTTGCAAGACCCGACACAAAGACCTTTGCACTTTTGCAATGTGCTATAGACGCGATAGGAAAGGGGGGCGCTCTGCCTGCCGTTCTCAACGCGGCAAACGAGGTTGCGGTCGCAGCCTTTCTTTCAAGAGAGCTTTCATTTTACGGCATCACCGAAACGGTGCTTGAGGTGGTAGAAAAGCTCGGTTCGGCTTCAAGGGCGGCAACGCTTGAGGAGATATTTGAGTATGACAAAGAGGCAAGACTTCAGGCGCGGAGCATTATAAGTAAGATTTAGATACAGATCAAGAGGTGAGTATTATAACTACTTTTCTTTATATTTTAGTGGCGCTCCTTGTGTTTGGACTGCTTATTTTTATCCATGAGGGTGGACACTTTATTGCGGCACGTATTTGTAAGGTTACTGTTAAGGAATTTGCCATAGGTATGGGCCCGAAGATATTCTCATGGACGTCTAAAAAGTCGGGAACGCATTACCGTTTGCGCCTTTTGCCGATAGGCGGTTTCGTCAGTATGGCGGGAGAGGACGAGGAGTCTGACGACCCCAACGCATTTTGCAATAAGAGCGTTCCCAAAAGAATGTTCATCGTTATAGCGGGAGCTTTTATGAATATCCTGCTTGGCTTCATTCTTATGGTGGTTCTTGTGGTATCTCAAAGGACACTTCTTTCAAATCAGATAGGTCAGTTCAACGAGAACTCTATAAGCTCAGAGTGGCTTATGGTGGGAGATACGGTTACAAAGGTGGACGGAGTTTCTGTTCACACGGGTAACGAGGTCGTTTATGAGATAATGAACAGCGGTGACGAGCCTATAGATATAGTAGTCATAAGAAACGGCGAGAAGGTCGTGGTAGAGGACGTTCTTTTCCCGAACTTTGAGGAAAGCGGTGTCGTCTTCGGCGAGTGTGATTTCAGAATGTATGCCGATAAACCGACTGTTCTGAATTATGTAAAACACGCTTATTTCAGATCTATATCAACGATAAAGATGGTATATGATTCGCTCTTTAACCTTGTGAGCGGAAAGTACGGAATGGAAGCGGTATCAGGCCCTGTAGGTGTTACAGAGGTAGTGGGAGAGGCGGCAAAGAGCGGTATCTCCACACTCATCTACGTCGTTACCGTGATATCAATAAATCTCGGCGTATTCAATCTTATTCCTTTTCCCGCGCTTGACGGCGGAAGGTTTGTCTTCCTTGCCATAGAGGGCGTGAGAGGAAAGCCTATCGACAGGCGCATCGAGGGGTACGTCAATTTTGTGGGTATAATGATACTTTTTGCATTTATGGCGCTTGTTACCTTTAAGGATATAATAAAGATCTTTGTAGGATAGTAATTTATGAAGTATAATGATATCAGACGAAAAAGCAGAAAAATAACGGTTGGAAGTATAGCTATCGGGGGAGATTCTCCGATAGCTATTCAGTCTATGACGAATACCGATACACACGATAAAAATGCGACTATAGAGCAGATAAAGCTCCTTGCCGAGCGCGGTTGCGATATAGTTCGCATTACCGTTCCGGATATATCCGCCGCCGATACGATATACGCTATAAAGGAAAGCGGAGTTACCGTACCGATAGTTGCAGACATACACTTCGATTACAAGGTGGCGCTCAGGTGTGCCGAGGTCGGAGTGGACAAGATAAGGATAAACCCCGGCAACATCGGAGATGACGATAGAGTCAAGGCGGTCTGCCGCGCGTGTAGCTTGGCTGGGATACCTATAAGAATAGGTGTAAATGGCGGTTCGCTTGAGAAGAACATACTCGCAAAGTACGGCGCGCCAACCCCAGAGGCACTTTGTGAGAGCGCGATGTACCACGTGGGATTGCTTGAAAAATTTGATTTTAACGATATCGTCATATCTATGAAGGCGTCAAATCCTTACAATATGATAAAGGCAAACCGTATGCTTTCACAGATGTGTGATTATCCGCTCCACCTCGGTGTAACAGAGGCGGGAAGCAGACAGATAGGCGCGCTTAAGAGCGCGGTGGGCATAGGTTCGCTCTTGTGCGACGGAATTGGAGATACTATCAGGGTGTCGCTTACCGACAAGCCCGAATTTGAAGCTGATGCTGCAAAGGATATCCTCAGAGCGGTAGGTATCGAGGGACAGTGCGGAATGGATATAGTGAGCTGTCCGACCTGCGGAAGGACCAAGATAGACCTTATATCCTTAGTGGCGGAATTTGAAGAGGCGGCTAAACGCGAGGGACTTACATCGCTCCCCATAAAGGTAGCTCTTATGGGGTGTGTTGTGAATGGACCAGGCGAGGCAAGAGAAGCGGATATAGGAATTGCAGGCGGCAAGGGAGAGGCCGTGCTTATCAAGCGCGGCGAAATATGTCGAAAGCTTGCCGAGGAAAATATAGTCAAAGAGCTTATTGAGGAAATAAAAAACACATACGTTTAAAGAATAAATTCAGAAAGAGAGGATATTGTCTTGGCAGGTAAAAATTTAAGGGAATTGCTTTCAAAATATATACCGCCCGAAAAATATATAGATATATTGTCAAGCGCGGACAACGTCGTCTCCAGAGTGGATAAGGAAAGAAGAATACTTGAGGTAAGGGCCGATTTTCCGAGGATAGTTGAGAAGAGCGTTCTTTACGATATAGAAAAACAGGTCACCGAGGCTTATGCGCTCAGATGCTTTAAAATATTGCCGAGATATCCGTCAGAGCTTTTCTCTTATGATTACGTGCCTCAGATACTCACCGAGGCGGAAACGGTGGGAACTGTAGCAAAGGGATTTTTCTCGGAGTATACATACGAGCTTCAGGACGGACAGCTTACTGTCAGAATACCTTTTTCGACCGATGGAATAAATCTGCTTCGGGACGCGAAAACTCCCGCCGTTATAGAGAATATTATCGCAAGTGAGTTTGATATAAAGGTAAAGGTAAGTATCGAGTATTCGGGAAGCGAGAATAGCGAGAGCGCGGAGTCGGCAAGATTAAGACTTGAGGAGATAGACCGACAGCTATCCGAGGCGGGCAGAAGATACGAGGAGCATCAAAGATATTCCGAGCCTCAGCAGAATAAGCCCAAGAGTGCCGAGGAGGACGAGCCCCAGCTCCCGAGAATAGCCTCGGTATATGACCACGACCTCAGAAGCGCTTTTATCGAGGACGGACAGATAAAGATAGGTGCATATATTTTTGATATCTCATCACCTAAATTCGTGTTTGGAAATGAGTTTGAGGTGCGCCCTGTTCCGATAGCCACCATAAACAAGGCAGTCAAGAATATAGTGTTCGTGGGAGAGGTCTTTGCGTTTTCTTCCGAGCCCAACAGAGCAGGGGATAAATTCAACGTATCTATCGGAATTTTTGACGGAAACGCGTCTATATACGCCAAGAGATATTCGCTGACCCCCGAAGAGGCAAAGGAAACAAAGTCCGCTGTGTCTGTGGGAAGTGTTGTGGCTATACACGGATATACCAAGAACGAAAGAAACGATGATGAGCTGTATCTGAGCTATACCGATATCGCCCTCGTAGCGAAAAAGGCGCGTGAGGACAATGCTCCCGTAAAGCGAGTTGAGCTACATCTTCATACAACTATGTCGAGTATGGACGCGGTGATCGCGCCCGACGTTGCCGTCAAGACCGCGCATAAGTGGGGACACCCCGCGGTGGCTATCACCGACCACGCGAACGCGCAGGGCTTTCCCGAGGCTATGATAGCGGCTGACAAGTGCGGAATGAAGGTCATATACGGAATGGAGGCATATTTCGTAAATGATACGGCAACCGCTATAAATGGCAAATACGAAGGGAACTTCCACGATGAGTTCGTAGTCTTCGATATAGAAACAACGGGACTTTCTCCTGTTAACTGCAAGATAATAGAGATAGGCGCGGTAAAGATAAAGGACGGAAAGGTGCTTGAGGTGTATAATACCTTCGTAGACCCCGAGTGTCCCATACCCGAGGAGATCACCGAGCTTACGTCTATTACCGACGAAATGGTGGCGGGAGCGCGTACTATAGACACCGTTCTTCCCGAATTTCTCGAATTCGTTGGAGGAAGACTTCTCATAGCGCATAACGCCGATTTTGATACGGGATTTATCCGCGCGGCGGCAAAGTCGCTTGGTATAGAGTTTGACCTGCCGTATCTTGATACACTTGCTCTCTCAAGATATCTTAATTCCGAGCTTAAATCCCATAAGCTCGACGTGCTCGTAAAGCATTACGCGCTCGGAGAATTCCATCACCACAGAGCAAGTGATGATGCGGAGGTGCTCTCGCGTATCTTCTTTAAGATGTGCGAACAGCTTGAATCGCTCGACGTAAAGAGCTTCGCAGACCTTCAGAGCGAGATGAGCGCAAAGAGCAATCCGCTTATGCTAAAGCCCTATCACCAGATAATTCTGGTCAAAAATCAAGAGGGACTTAAAAATCTTTATAAGCTGATATCCTTCAGCTACCTCAATTACTTCAGAAAGATGCCGAGAATACCCAAGACCGAGCTCGAAAAGCACAGAGAGGGACTTATTATCGGCTCTGCCTGCGAGGCGGGCGAGCTGTTTACGGCAATACTTGAGGGAAGACCCGAATCGGAGATAGAGAATATAGTCAATTTCTATGATTATCTTGAGATACAGCCGCTCTCCAATAACCGATTTTTGGTTGAAGAGCAGCATAAGGTAGCCGACGATGAGGGACTAAGGGAGCTTAACCGCAGAATAGTTGAGCTTGGAGAAAAGTATAATAAGCCTGTCGTTGCTACCTGCGACGCTCACTTCCTCAATGACGAGGACGAGCTGTACAGAAAGATAATAGTAAGCTCGAAGTTCAAGGACGGTCACAGGGATACTCACCTCTATTTCAGAACCACCGAGGAAATGCTTGAGGAGTTCGCTTATCTTGGTGAGGAAAAGGCGTATGAGGTCGTAGTTGCCAATCCAAACAAGATAAATGATATGATAGAAAATATCCGTCCTATCCCCAAGGGCTCTTATACCCCCAATATGGAGGGAGCGGAGGAAGAGCTTCAGGAGAAGTGCTGGACGAGAGCTAAGTCTATGTACGGCGACCCTGTGCCTGAGATAGTGGCTAAGCGCCTTGAAAAGGAGCTTACCTCTATAATCAACAACGGCTTTGCCGTGCTCTATATGATAGCCCAGAGACTTGTGTGGTATAGCGAGAGCCAAGGATATCTTGTTGGTTCGAGAGGCTCGGTAGGCTCGTCATTCGTTGCTACGATGGCAGGTATATCCGAGGTAAACCCTCTTCCGCCTCACTACTATTGCCCCAAATGTCAGTATAGCGAGTTTATCACCGACGGTACGGTGGGCTCGGGCTTCGACCTTCCCGATAAGAACTGTCCTCGTTGCGGCACTAAGCTTAACGCCGACGGACACGATATCCCCTTTGAGACCTTCCTTGGCTTTAAGGGAGATAAGTCGCCTGATATCGACCTTAACTTTTCGGGTGACGTACAGGGTAAGGTGCATAAATACACAGAGGAGCTCTTTGGAAAAGAAAACGTGTTCAGGGCGGGAACGCTTGGAACACTTGCAGATAAGACGGCTTTTGGATTTGTTGCGAAATACTTTGAGTCGCTTGGAGTAAGCATAGGACGCGCCGAGATGGACAGAATAATCCAGAACTGTGTGGGAGTAAAGAGGACTACGGGACAGCACCCGGGCGGTATAATCGTTATCCCCAGAGAATATGAGGTATATGATTTTACCCCCGTTCAGCACCCCGCTGATGACCCGCACTCGGATATCATAACCACTCACTTTGCGTTCTCTTATCTGCACGATACGATACTTAAGCTCGACGAGCTCGGACACGATATTCCGACCAAGTATAAATGGCTCGAGCGCTTCTCAAACACGAGCGTTATGGACGTCAACATGAACGATAAGTCGATATACGAGCTGTTTTTGTCAACAAAGTCGCTTGGCGTATCTCCCGAGGATATTGATTCGAATGTTGGAACTTACGGACTTCCCGAGTTTGGAACAAGATTCGTTGTTAAGATGCTCGAGGACGCAAAGCCGCAAACCTTTGCCGATCTTCTTCAGATATCGGGTCTTTCTCACGGAACCGATGTTTGGACAGGTAACGCACAGGATCTTATAAACGAAGGTATTTGTAACATATCTCAGGTTATAGGATGTCGTGACAATATAATGAACGACCTTATAAGATACGGGGTTGAAAACCTTACCTCGTTTAAGATAATGGAAGCGGTAAGAAAGGGAAAAGGACTCACTCCCGAATGGGAAGCCGATATGCGGGAGCATAACGTGCCAGAATGGTATATAAACTCCTGTAAAAAGATAAAGTATATGTTTCCCAAGGCGCACGCCGCGGCATACGTTATGTCGGCGATAAGACTTGGTTGGTATAAGGTTCATATACCGATAGCCTTTTATTGCGCTATGTTTACGGTAGCCCCCGGCGGATTTGACGCGACTATTGTAATTAAGGGGCGTCAGGCAGTAAGGAATACCCTTAAGGATATAGAAAGGCGCGGAAAAGAAGCCTCTCCCAAGGAGCAGGCGTCTGTGTCTACATTGCAGCTTGCTAACGAGTGTATGGCAAGGGGTATAAAGTTCCTGCCCATAGATATCGAGAAGTCGGATGCTTATGCTTTTCTGCCCGAAAACGGCGCGATAAGAATGCCGTTCTCGTCCTTGCCGGGACTTGGAGAAAACGCCGCTATGAATATTATGGCGGCGCGTAACGAAGAACCCTTTTTCTCGGTAGAGGACCTTCAGAAGAGAGCAAAGCTTACAAAGAGTGTAATTGACGTTTTGCGCTCAAACGGAGTTATTAAAAATCTGGACGAGACTGACCAGCTTACGCTTTCTGTTTTCGGAGATACTTTTGCTAAGGTAGCTGAGAAACCAAAAGAAGAACCTAAAAAGTCCACTAAGGCGGTAAAAGAGCAGAGCGGTGAGGAAGAAGCTGAACAGCTTTCGTTCTTCTAAAATAAAAACACCGACGGAATTTTATTCCGTCGGTGTTTTTGTGACAAATTGAATAGAATAATAGGTTTATAATTGATAAATTTGGTTATTTAATAGAGATGAAAAAAATAAAGAAAAATTTTTAAAAAAGGTATTGACATTTTCCCAAAAAAGTGTATAATATAATACGTTGCCGATAAAGAGCAACAAAAGGATACGCGAGAGTGGCGGAACTGGCAGACGCGCACGTTTGAGGGGCGTGTGGTTACACCGTACGGGTTCAAGTCCCGTTTCTCGCACCAAATCGGCAGTGCTGAACAGCACTGCCGAATTCTTAAATAAGGATAAAAAAGTAATAGCAAGAGCTACTTCTTCACTATTCACTCTTACCTATTACTTCATACGCGGGTATGGCGGAATTGGCAGCTTCGAGAACGAGCGCACCTGGTGGGTGATCGAGCGAGTTTGAGAAGGCGCACAAACAAGGAGAATTGCGACACGAGGAGCAAGTCGACTATGTTTGAAGCCGTATCGCGGGGCGCGGCTGCCCCAAAACAATTTAATATGCGGGTATGGCGGAATTGGCAGCTTCGAGAACGAGCGCACCCGGTGGGTGATCGAGCGAGTTTGAGAAGGCGCACAAACAAGGAGAATTGCGACATGAGGAGCAAGGCGACTATGTTTGAAGCCGTATCGCGGGGCGCGGCTGCCCCAAAACAATTTAATATGCGGGTATGGCGGAATTGGCAGACGCGCTAGATTCAGGTTCTAGTGGGGGCGACTTCGTGCAGGTTCAAGTCCTGTTACCCGCACCAGAAAAAGCACTTGCGAAAGCAAGTGCTTTTTCAGTTGTGATTGCTTTGCGGAAAGTGATGAGTTATGAGATGCGTTGCATCGTTATGATTGACTTCGCCAAGTTGAAGAGTATAAGGCAATCATATCAAAACATTTGCGTAAGCAAATTCATAACGCGCGAAGCGCTCATAACTTTAGAGCTGTATTTTTCGTTTTAGGTTTTTTTCACCATTTTTATATAAAAAAACGTCCTATAAAAAATCTTTTCCCCACCTTATTGACATCATTTTTGGGGCATGTTATACTCAATTTGTAAAGATAAAAAAAGGGAGAAAAATGATGAAAAAATTTGTTGTCGCTTTGCTGTGTCTGATGATGCTTCTGTCGCTCTTTTCTTGCGATATGACTGAAGATAAAAATATTTCCCAAACAGATCCCGAAGCTCCCAAAGAAGGTGAAAATAATGACACCGTGCCTTCCGAGACGGAAAAGACTATGGAAATCTACAAGGCGGTAATCAACGGTGAACTATGTGTTGTTGATGAGAACTTGGGTGAGACAAAATTGAAAAGCTTGCGCTTTCCAAGTAATGATACAAGCTTGGATGAGTGTAAATTGCTCACGAAAGCGATATTTGATATAGATCAGGACGGAAACAGTGAATACGTTATTCAATCGCCCGATAACGAATATATCATTTTACGATACTATAACGCTAAAGTGTACAGTTATTATTTGTATAGCTGTGATTTTTATAATTTCAATACAGACGGAACGTTTTATTGGTGTAATTCTCCCAATACGGTGGGGATGGAGTGCGGATTAAGCAAAATAATTTTTGACGGAGAAAAGTTAAACACAAAATCCATCTATAGTCTTAAATATTCCTCAAAATATGAATATTTCGTAGGGGGAGAGGCTGTTACCGAAGACGAATATTATGATTATCGTAGTCAAATCATACATAAGGATGAAATGAAATTCTCTCAATTTGAGCTGACGCATTCATATCCAATAACCGCGGAACGAGCATGGAATTTGGCAAACGCATATTGGGATAACCAAGACGGCCGCTCGGAGTGCTCTGCGGGAACAAATTGGACCGCCAGAATAGAGTTGATCGACACACCGAGTTCCGAAACAAATTATTATCGCGTTGCTTTTAAAGTGGAATGGTCCTCAAATGGTGGCGGTGAGGGGGATGAATGTAAGCCACCTCATAGTATCCATTTGCATGATCAAATATTGGTAAATGCTTTTACGGGAGAAATTACAACGCCCGCATGCGAATCGGGTAGCAAGTGTATTTCAGTTGAGGAAGCAATAGAAATTGCCAAAAATCATGAGGCATATATGAACGGTGATACGTATGATAAATACAATGAAGAAAACGGATATCGTTTTGAGCTCGATGTCAATGAGGCGGCTCCCGATCATATTTACGTTATAGTTGTTCTAAAATACGATACCGATCACTATTCTTTTCATACTAGAACGTGGATAGATAAATACACAGGAGAAACCGTATTTTCATATTATGTGAATGGTAAGGGTTAAACCCGTTGCCGAGGATTTGTAAAGACAAAAAGGAGAAAATGATGAAAAAAATTGTTGCCGCTTTGCTGTGCTTGATTATGCTTCTGTCGCTTTTTTCTTGTTCTGTTGACGATAATAAAACCAATCAAACTACTGCCGAGAGTGTTACACAAGTACCCGAAAACAATAAGCAGCCAAGCAAAAAATATTTCGATATCGAAAAGATTGATTTGACAACAGTTAAGTATTATATTTATGATATGAACGGCGACACGGTGTTTGCCCAGGAAACGTCAAGACCGCTTGAAATTTCCATGATTGGAGAATATATCGTCGATATCTGTATCGGCATGGGAACAGGCATCAGTATTCATCAATACTATGATGCGCAAAATAATCGTTTTTCTGATGAATATTCCTATGTTGCGGCATCTTCTTTAGGCGGACTTGTGGCATACATTGACACTTCAATGGAAAATCCAATCTACAATCGAAAGCTTGTCGTAAGAGATATATTTGATAAAAATATTTTTTATAAATCCTTTAATCTTGATTTTGCACCAGCAGTTACAATGCCGATAGAATCGGCAAGGTTTACCGATGGCGAAAACGAGCTTGAGATCGTTTATCTTAGCGAAAGACCTGCAACGCCATTCTCTGCAACCTTGGTTATTCGCGCAAACGGTGACAAAAGTGGCATTCTATGCGAACAGGATCTCGCTATGGAAATGTATGAGGCGGTATTGAACAACGAAGTTGAGATATACGACACGATTCATAATAAACGCATATTGTTGGCGGATTGCACAACACCGTATAACGGAATACCGCTTTCCGATTGTGAGCAGTTGAAATATGCTTATACGGATATGGATAACGACGCTATAAACGAGCTTGTCATTGATTGCGGCGATACCTTGATCTTGCGCTATTATGAGGGGAATGTTTACCTTTATTCCTTTACCTTTCGTGCATTATATTATTTAAACACCGATGGATCGTATACTTGGAATCATACCGGTCAGGATTTTGAATACGGCGAGAATAAACTATATTTTGAAGGTGTAGCGTTGAAAACGAAAGAGCTATATCGTATCGTCAATGACGGTGAGCCGAATGTCGAATTTTATATAGAGGGTAAACAGGTAACACAAGAAGAAATTTTGAAATATATTGAGAATAATTCCAAAACCAGGGTAGAATTTGAGCCATTAGAAGCAACTTGGCAAAAAACGATCTCTTTGGAAAAAGCATTGGAGATTGCAGCTGAATATTGGTATGAATGTTATAATATTAAGCCCGGCGATAAAGCAAGTGAAACAGGATTTCCGTATGGGATACTACCAAAAAATAGCGACAATGCAAATTACAAGATTGCTTTAGCTTGGCTTGTTGATGGAAATCATTATTCTACCATTGAAATGATAGAAATAGATTCCATTACCGGGGAAATAATTCTGCCCGATTATGACCTCGATGGTAAGGGTTAACTCCTTCGTAAAGGTGACGTTATCATCTGATTAAATCCGAATCTCATCACGCGGTGGTGAGGTTCGGATCTTTCTTTTCTTAACTGTTTGTATGTATCGTTCCTTTTGTTTTACAATCGGATATTTAAGAGAAAAATTCATAGAAAGTTCACAAACGGTATGTCGTTTTTTGCTATACTATACACTCAGGATGAAGATTTTATAAGGAGTTATATGTTATGGTATTGACATACATAATCAATGGAAAAATAGTTCTCCCTGATTCGGTAGTCTGCGGAAAGTCGCTTGCCTTTGACAGCGACAGCGGAAAGATATTCGGTGTGGTCGATGCTCCGTCTGCCGATGGGGATATCATAGATGCCGCGGGGAACTACGTCGCTCCCGGACTCGTTGATATACATATCCACGGATATCTCGGAGAGGATACCTGTGATGCCAAGCCCGAGGGAATCAAAAAGATGGCGTACGGTGTTGCCCAAAACGGAGTTACGGCTTTTCTTCCCACCACGATGACCGTTTCCAAGGAGCAGATAGTTGCCGCGCTTAACGTTGTGCGCTCTCTTAAAGAGGAGAGCAAGACCTGGGGCGGCGCGGAGATACTCGGAGCTCACGCCGAAGGGCCGTTTATAAATCCATCAAAAAAGGGAGCTCAGGCTGCTGAGAATATTCTCACGCCCGATGCGAATTTTATTATCGAAAACTCGGATATAATCAAGTACGTAACACTTGCCCCCGAGATGGATGAGGGACACAAGTGCATAAAGAAGCTTGCGGCAGAATCCGATGTGCTCGTTTCTATGGGACACACAGATGCCAGCTTTGAGGAAGCTATGAGCGCGGCAAAGGACGGAGTTAACCACGCAACTCACCTTTTCAACGCGATGTCGGCGTTGGCTCACAGAAATCCCGGAGTTGTCGGCGCTGCGCTCGCCTCCGATAACGTTTCGGTCGAGGTGATCGCAGACACCTTCCATATCAATCCCGGACTTTATTCCATTATTGCCAAGGTCAAGGGTGACAAAATGGTGCTGATAACCGACTGCACGCGCGCGGGCGGTATGTCCGACGGAGAGTACGAGCTTGGCGGACAACCTATATTCCTTAAGGGTATCGAGTGCCGCCTTTCCGACGGCACGATAGCGGGAAGTGTTTTGAAGCTCAATTGTGCGGTGAAGAACGTTCTCGACTATACAGACCTTCCTGTGTATGAGGTGTTCAAAATGGCATCTCTGAATCCCGCAAAGGCTATTGGCTGCGCAGAGCGTATCGGTTCACTTGAAGAGGGCAAGGATGCGGATATCATTATTGCCGATGAAAAGATAAATATAATGAGGACCATAAAGAAAGGAAAAAGAATTTATGAAGCTCAAGGTTAATGCGCCGCTTGATCCCGGCTTTATGGCGACGGCGATAGTATACCGTTATTTATAAATAACTGATAAAAATAGGCAGTGTCTACACTTCGACAAGGGTGTGGACACTGCTCATTTTTTGACTTTTTTCACCACTTTTAAATAAAAAAATACCGTTTAAAAAAACTTTTCCCCACCTTATTGACAAGGGTATTTTGCTATGATATAGTGAACGTGTAATCTAAAAAACGGGAGTGTAAAAATGAAAAAAATTTGTTGCCTTTTGCTTTGTCTTGTTATGATAATTTCCTTGTTTTCCTGCTACGGAGAAGAACCGGAGCAGGGCACAAATTCGGAAAATAATATAAACACAAGCTATACACATCAGACCACCGAAGATGAAGTAAGTGAAAATACAAAAGAGAAAGAAACGAAGAAAATATTTTTGTCGGCATTGAAGAGCGAAATAACGGTGTATGAAACGAACCTGGAAGAATACGTTTACATGAAGGATTGCAAAGCTCCAAGTGAAGATATCCCGCTTTTAGAGATAACCGACTTAAGATACGCTTATGTTGATTTTGAGGGTGACGAGATAGGTGAGCTTGTAATTTATTGCGACAGAGATACATTGATATTGCGTTATTATGAGGACACGGTGTATCTTTATCCATTCGTTTACGGTGAACTTTTTAATCTAAAAACAGACGGAACGTATTCTTGGAATAACGCGCAAGTGGGTGATGACTACGGCGAGAATAAGATATATTTTGAAGGTGCTGAATTTAAGCCCCAACAGCTCTGGCGTATAGTAGACGTAGAACTTATGGGGGGAGCATCTACCAACAAAGAGGGATATTATCTTGGTAGTGAGCAGGTTGAGCGTGAAGAGTGGTTGGTTTATTATAATGATACCAGATCTAAGGCAGATCTTAAATTTTCTCCTCTGGAGCTTTCACGTCAATATTTAATATCTTCCAAACAAGCTTTTGATATTGCATTAGATTATTTTGGCGTTGAGGATGGACATGTATCCGGTGCATGCGGAACAAGTGAGGTTTATAGATTTGTTTTCTTAAGCAAACCAAACGGTTATACTGCATATTATCGTATTGCTTGGCAAACGGAGTCGTATCACCACATTTTTGATGGCTCGTATAGCCTTCCGCGGCATATTGAAACATATAAGGAATTACTTATAGATGCCCGTACAGGCGAGTGCTTTGAGTACGTAGAGTCGGAACCCGATGGAAAAGGCGGGGAACCTGATGGAAAAGGTTGGGAGCCTGATGGAAAAGGCTGATATGCAATTATATAGACATTTATTGACAATCTGACCGCAGTGTGCTATAATAAGCCAAACGACACTTCAAAGGATCACAGGTGGCAGATATGTATAATGACGAAAGAGAAATATTAAACAGGAATATTATTTGTAAAAAATTGAAAAAAGAAGCACAACGCTCTATATATGTTTATATGCTTATATTAATACTCGGATCGTTGCTTGAGGGAATGATGTATTTGGTTTTATCAAGCGCAGGCTCTGAGCGCTTCGGCACGCTTGAAAAGGTTGAATTTATTATCGGATTTGGCGCGCTTGTAGCCATCTGCCTATTCTTCCTGATACGCGCGTTGTTACTTATATCCAAGGCGGTCCGCGGGGAATTTACTGTGCTTGAGGAGAGCTTGACTCGTGTTGAAGAAGACCGCCTCAGTATATTCCAAACGGTCTTGACAGGACATCCTTTTTCCAGAGCAAATTATAACCATATCTTTAGGTTTGACAGCGGTAAAACGTTTGTAGCGAATTGTGGTGAATATCAAAACACCAAAATAGCTACAGCGGCGCGGTTTTCTCTGCCGGGAGATAAGTTTTTCACCGTTTTCTATAACGATCGCCCCGAAAAGATCATACTGCTTTTCAGCGCCAAAACACACAATTATAAGGCGTAGTATAGCAAATAAATAAAAAGCAACTCTCGGTTGACAGATTGAAAGCCCTTGGTTGGTGGTATGTAAGCCCATATTGTGTTATAATTAAGACACAATTAAAAATTCAAGCGAGGTGATTTTATGATCTTAGCAGACAAGATAATCAGATTGAGAAAAAAGAATGGTTGGTCGCAGGAAGAGCTTGCCGAGAAAATGAATGTGTCGCGTCAGGCGGTATCTAAATGGGAAGGTGCGCAGACTATCCCCGATCTGGATAAGATATTGCAGCTTGGAGAGCTGTTTGGAGTTACTACCGATTATCTTCTGAAAGACGAGATAGAGGACGAGGAGTTTACAAACGACGCTTCGGATTCGATAGTCAGGAAAATAAGTATAGAGGAAGCAAATCAGTATCTCAATCAGAGGAAGCGGGCATCATGGCAGATAGCAATAGCCACATTTCTCTGTATTATATCCCCTATCACACTTATCGTATTGGGGGCGGCTTCGGAGATACCCGAATTTGGTGTATCTGAAACACTTATGGGGGTCGTAGGCCTTATCGTTTTATTCGCTTTTGTACTCTGTGCCGTACCGATATATATTTACTGCGGATTTAAAAACGAGCCATTTGCTTTTCTGGACACAGACGAGCCGTTTGAGCTTGCATACGGTGTCAGGGGACTTGTTACCGAGCGTCAAAAGCAGTTCAGAGATACTTATGTAAGATGTAATATCATAGCCACCTGCCTGTGTATTTTCTCTCCTATTCCGCTTATAGTATCGGGCTTTAGCGGCGACGAGATGCTATGTGTGCTTATGCTTGCGATTATGATGATTATAGCAGGTATTGGTGTTGCGGCTTTCATCGTTGTCGGGGTGAGAAACGCAAGTATGCAAAAGCTTCTCAAGGAAGGCGAATACACCGAGAAGGAAAAGAAAAAGAGTGGATTAAAGGAAGCCGTTGGCTTTGCATATTGGGGAATTCTTGTTGCGATATTCCTTGTATGGAACTACTCCTTGGGAGACTGGGGAATATCTTGGATAGTGTTTGCTATCGGCGGAGTTCTGTTCCCTATCGTAATGAAGATATGCGATTATATTTCCGATAAAAAATAAACATTCAATATAGTGAATAAAATTTCGTCAAGCTGAGCAAAATCAAGAAAAATCTTGTGTTCAGTTGGAGGGACGAAATGGCTGTTCTTATAACAGGCGGAGCGGGATATATAGGCTCGCACGCTATGGTCGAATTTCTGAATGCGGACAAGGATATCGTTTGCGTTGATAATCTTTGCAACAGCAAAGCTATGGCTCTTGACAGAGTAAGGCAGATAACGGGGAAGGATTTTAAGTTTTATCAGGTGGACCTTCTCGATATAGATAAGCTTGAGAATGTGTTCAAGGAGAACAAGATAGATAGCTGTATCCATTTTGCGGGACTTAAGGCGGTTGGAGAGTCTTGCGAGAAGCCCTTGCTCTATTATCATAACAACATAACGGGAACGCTTAATCTCTGTAAGCTTCTCTCAAAGTACGGCGCCAAGAAAATCGTGTTCAGCTCGTCAGCTACCGTGTACGGAAAGCCCGCAAGCGTTCCGATAACAGAGGATTTTCCGCTCTCCACCACCAACCCTTACGGCGAAACAAAGCTTATGATAGAGCGTATTCTTAAGGACCTTTGGGTGTCGGACAACGAGTGGAGCGTATCTATCCTTCGTTATTTCAATCCGATAGGCGCGCACAAGAGCGGTCTTATCGGTGAAGATCCCCGCGATATCCCGAACAATCTGCTTCCTTATATAACACAGGTAGCGTCGGGAAGAAGAGAGTTCCTTTCTGTTCACGGAAACGACTATAATACCCACGACGGTACGGGTGTGCGCGATTATATCCACGTTGTTGACCTTGCAAAGGCTCATCTTTGCGCTATCGAGAGAGCAAATAAGCAGACGGGGGTAGAGTATTTCAATATAGGTACGGGAGTTGGATATTCGGTGCTTGATATAGTCAAGGCATACGAAGAGGCTACGGGCGCTAAGGTAAACTATAAGATAGGTCCAAGACGTCCGGGTGATATCGACGAATGCTATGCAAATCCCGAAAAGGCGTACAAGATACTCGGCTGGAAGGCTGAAAACGGCATTGAGGATATGTGCAAGGACGCCTTTAATTGGCAGAAGAAAAATCCTAATGGATACGAAGAATAACCAAATCAGCTTGCTTCTATGGCTCGGATTTGCTTCGCAGTAAACAAATAATTAACGCCGACAGATTTTCAATGTCTGTCGGCGTTCGCTATTCGTTAAATTGGGATTTATCAATTGTGTTTTTATTCTCTTTCTTATATATAACAAAAGCTTTAATAGCAATTCCAAGCATTATTGCAAACATAATAGGAGCTATAATAATTCCTATTATGCCTTCACGATTATAAATTTCATTATAATCATCTAAGGATAAAATTGTGTTATTTTCTGTTTTCAATTCTACGACTTCATAGTGTGATGAAGCATCTTTTAGATAGCAATACAGTATGTCACCTTTTTTCAAAGAAGAGATTCCATCTCTAACATTCTTGCTTGTAAGTAAATTATTAACTTTTATATTCCTTTCTTCTTCTACAACATCAATATAATATATATTACCATCAGGATCTTGCATTTCTCTTATACTTTCAATCGTGAACTCTTTATATATTAATTCATTATAGGTAGTTTTAGAATTATGCTTATAATTAATGCTACTAATGAACATAGCTACAAACATTATAGAAAAAACAAAAAACATAACGGATATTAACAGCGGATGTTTTAAATCTTCTTTCATAAAATGCTCTCCTTATGTATCCCAAATACTTATTTGTCATTTTTTCGCCGGTTTCGCATTTGCATTAAAATACTTCGGGCAAAGCCTGTATCCCTAAACATACACACTTCCAAAGGCTCTCCCTTTGGGAGAGCTCCCGCGATAGCGGGTGAGAGGGCGTTTACGATAGGATTTTCATCCTCTCATTGATTACTTTATCAATCATATAGCAAACACCTTCAAAATTATCATTTATGTCTTTGTTGGAAAAACGCAAAACATAAATTCCATATCTTTCAATAATTTCAGTTCTTGCATCATCATATGCTTTTCCTTGGTTTGTATAATGCTGTGAACCATCAAGTTCTATTATGAGGAGAGCGCTATGACAATAAAAATCTGCAATAAAATTATCTATGATACGTTGCTTATATATCTTTACTGGATAATGTCGCAAAAAATCATACCATAAATGCTTTTCTTGCCGAGTCATATTACGGCGCAAAATTCTTGCGATATTTAATAATTTATTGTTTTTCTTTAATGGTATTTGCTCCATTTTGCCCTCTCCGTCGGCTTCGCCGCCACCTCTCCCAAAGGGCGAGGCTTTTTGTTAGTTTCATTATAACATAAATCGGCAGAAGAAACAATCCTTCTGCCGAAAGTTTTGTAGCTGCAAATTCTCCGTTAAGAACATCACACATTACGTTGCAACCGTTTTTATATTTAATTATCTTTTTTATTCAAAATATCTGCTTCTGTTTCTTTAACGATAAAGAGCGGACGGCGCTTGGTCTCAAAGAATATCTTTGAGATATATTCACAAGCACAGCCTATGCCAAACAGGAGCATAGATGTAGCCAAAAGGATAACGGGGGTCAGCGCGAAGAATGTGTCAACGTATCCCTTTGTGTTGAACATAACGATATCCGCAATAATAAATCCGAGAGCCGTGAGGAAGGAGAGAACCGAGAACACAAAATTTATTCTCAGCGGTACGGTTGAGAAATCCTCGATTCCGCCCACCGCATATTTAAAGAGCTTGTAGAAGCTCCACTTTGTTTTTCCCGCAGCACGGTCGATATTATGATATTCGAGCCATTTGATAGTAAATCCAACCCAACCGAACAGACCCTTGCTGAAGCGCTCCACCTCGCTCATAGAGAGGATAGCGTCGGTCATACGTCTTGACATAAGGCGGAAATCTCTCGCGCCCGAAACTATCTCAACCTTGCTCATCTTGTTGATAAGCCTATAGAAAAGGTTTGCGAACATACTTCTTATAGGGGGCTCACCCTTGCGGTTGACGCGTCTGCACGCAACACAGTCTATCTTATCTTCTTTTATGTAGGTATACATTTCTTTGAGAAGCTCGGGCGGGTCCTGAAGGTCAACATCCATAATAGATACAAAGTCGCCGGTGGTAGCCTTAAGACCTGCGTACATCGCGCCTTCCTTTCCAAAATTTCTGGAAAGGGAAATATATCTTACGTTGCTATCCTTCAAGGCAAGCTCGCGGAAAATATCGAGAGTGCGGTCAGTGCTTCCGTCGTCAACGAATATCAACTCGTAAGCTACGGGGAGCTCGGTTATGGTCTGCATAAACGCGGAATAAAAGAGCTCAACACAAGCCTCTTCATTTTTACAGGGGACAACAACACTTATTTTATCCATTGTTTTTCTCCTTTTGGGAAATATATAGATAAATTATACCATATACATTAATGCTTGTCAATTGCATTTTCAATATAAAAAACACGGTCAATAAAACCGTGTTTTTTATTCAGATATTGTTTATCATAGCATCAACTACGGCGTATACTTTTTCTCTTTCTTCAGCGGAGAGATTGGAAATCTTCTCGCTTAAGAGAGAAGTTTTTATCTGATATCCTGTTTCCAAAACATCACTTAATAATACGTCAGCCGATACATTTAAAGTGTTGGCGATTCTTATAAACGTTTCGAGTTTAGGTATCTTTTCGCCTCTTTCTATCATACCCACGTAAGTGAGGCTCAAGCCTATTTTTTCGGCAAAGACCTCCTGAGTCCACTTTTTGCTTTCTCTGTAAAACCTGATCTTTTTACCGATTGATGCATTGTTCATAAACTCACCTCTACAATTAGTTATTTATTGCTACTAAAAGTATAGAATTATTTTGTGCAAATTTGTAGAAACCATTGGTATTTGACAATAACTAATAGTTGATTTTTGGATATTTCTTTGATATAAATGAGATATCGGTTATAGGAAATAGAAAAATTGAGCCTAATTATAAAGATTGACTTTTTATGCTGTTTGTGTTAATATAGTCGGTAGAAAAAGCTTATAACCGAGGAAACAGATAAACAAAATGAATATTTCAAAATGGATAAAAAATAACACCTCAAGCCTTGAGGGGAAGACCGTTGCTATAAGCGGAGCAACGGGGGGAATAGGCAGAGAGCTTTGCCGATATTTTGCCACTCTCGGCGCATCCCTCATTCTGCTTGACAGAAACATCAAGCGTTCGATGGCTCTTGCTGATAAGCTCAGAGAGAAATTCCCGTCGCTGTCAGTATCACACATAAGAGTAGATATGGCTGATATGCAAACGGTAAAGTCGGCTGTAGCTGGGCTTTCCGATATGCCGATAGATATACTCATACTCAACGCGGGGGCGTACAGTATCCCCCGATATATATGCGACACCTGCTACGATAACGTATTTCAGATAAATTTTGTTTCTCCTTATTATATTGCGCGAAAGCTTCTGCCGGGTATCAGAAGCAGAGGAGGGAAGGTCGTGGCGGTTGGAAGCATAGCTCATAACTATTCGCGCGCCGATATAAATGACGTGGACTTTTCCACGCGCACAAAAGCAAGTCTTGTTTACGGAAACGCGAAGCGGTATCTTATCTTCTCGATGTATAAGTTAGCGCAATCCTCAAAGGATATAGCTGTCGTTCACCCCGGAATAACCTTTACAAATATCACCGCTCATTATCCCAAAGCTATCTTTGCTATCATAAAGCACCCGATGAAGGTCATTTTTATGCCACCCCGCAAGGCGGCGCTCAGCATAGTGAAGGGCGTGTTTACCGATTGCCAAAGAAACGAGTGGATAGGCCCTGCTCTCTTTAACGTATGGGGAAAGCCAAAGCTCAAAAAGCTGAACACCTGCGGGGAAGAGGAAGCAAAGCATATCTGCCGAGAAGCAAATATCATATACGAACGTATGGAAAAATACATATAAAAACAGGGACTGCACGCGATGTGCAGTCCCTTAAATTTATTTATTTGCCCCTCTGAATATATTGAGCATATCTGCTTCATAAAGAACTTTGGCAGAGCCTGTGTGCCCGCGAGTGGTTATCGCGCACTTTCTTGCCATCACAGCAAGGTCATCGTCACAGAGGTCAAGACCAAGCTCTTTTATGCTTGTGGGCATATTTATCTCTCTGAAAAAGTCCTCGATAGCGCAAATGCCCTCAAGCGCTGTGGCTTTGATATCCTCGGACTCAGCACAGCCCATTACTCGGGTAGCGAACTTATAAAACCTTTCGGGAATATTGTCAAGAACGTATCTTGCCCAAGTGCCCCAAAGCGCCGCAAGTCCCGCGCCGTGCGCCACGTCGTAATTGCCGCTCAGCTCGTGCTCGATACGGTGTGTGGCGAAATCATTTCCGCCGTTTCCGCAGCCCGTAAGTCCGTTGTGCGAAAGACTGCCCGCCCACATTATCTCGGCTCTCGCGTTGTAATTGGTGGGGTCTTTCATAAGTATTCTCGCGTTGTTTATGACAGTTCTCATAAGAGCCTCGGCAATACCGTCGGTCAGCTCCATATTGCCGCCCGGGGTGAAATAGCGCTCCATTGTGTGCATCAGTATATCAACACAGCCACAGGAGGTCTGATATGCGGGCAGAGTCATAGTAAGCTCGGGATTCATAATAGCAAATCTCGGTCGGCTGAGGTCGCTCGTGCAGCCTCTTTTTATCTGACCGTCCCCGTTTGTGATAACGCAGGAGTTGCTCATCTCGCTTCCTGCGGCAGCTATGGTAAGAACAACGCCTATCGGCAGACACGCGGACGGCTTTCTCTTGAAGTTGAAGAAATCCCAAGCGTCGCCGCCAGAGGCAACACCGTAGCCTATAGCCTTAGCCGAGTCGATAACGCTTCCGCCGCCGACGGCAAGGATAAAATCAACGCCTTCCTTTCGGCAAAGCTCAATTCCTTCGTATACCAGCGACAGCCTTGGATTTGGAACAACGCCGCCGAGAAGGACATATTCTATGGATGCATCGTCAAGAGAGCTTTTTATGCGGTCTATAAGACCCGAGCGCAGAGCGCTGTTTCCGCCGTAATGTATAAGAACCTTCTTGCAGCTCTGTTTCTTAACTGATTTTCCAACCTGTTCCTCGGCGTTTTTTCCGAATATCACCTCGGTGGGTGTATAATAATTAAAATCAAACATTGTAAACAACTCCTCAGTTTTTATTGATATTTTAATTATAGCATAAAAATCCGTGTTTTTCAAGAAGTAAAGAATGGGGAGATAGTCAAAATAAACAAAAAATACCTCTTAAAGTCGAGCACGAAATTGTGTAGAAGTACGAAAATCAGAAAAATTTAAAAAATGCTTGACAAATTTTGATAAGCGGTATATAATTATCTACGGTTAGCATATGCTAACTAAATTTTAAAAGCGCGGTTAGCATATGCTAACGAGCAAGAAATTAAATCTATTAAAAAGGAGCATACTTGATGAAGACCCTCAGGGATGTTAAGGTAGGGCGCAAGGCGAATGTGGTTAAGCTTTACGGCGAAGGCGCTCTCAGACGCCGTATAATGGATATGGGCATAACCAAGGGCGTTGAGCTTTACGTGCGAAAGGTAGCTCCGCTCGGCGATCCTATTGAGATCACGGTGCGCGGCTATGAGCTTTCTATCAGAAAAGCCGATGCCGAGATGATAGAGGTGGAGTAAGCCTATTTGTGTTTAAAACTGGCAGACTTTTATTTTTATACTATGCAGTTAGCCTATGCTAACATAAGGAGATAATAAATGAACGAACAAAGTATAAGGATCGCCCTTGCGGGAAATCCGAATGCAGGAAAGACGACCCTTTTTAACGCGCTTACAGGCTCAAACCAATTTGTGGGCAACTGGCCGGGAGTGACGGTTGAAAAGAAGGAAGGGAAGCTTAAAAGCCGCAATGACGTCATTGTAACAGACCTTCCCGGAATCTATTCGCTCTCGCCTTATAGTCTTGAGGAGGTAGTTGCAAGAAACTATCTCGTTGAGGAAAAGCCCGACGTGATACTTAATATTGTTGACGGAACTAATATTGTTCGCAATCTGTATCTTACCACGCAGCTTATTGAGCTCGGTATACCTGTTGTAGTTGCGATAAATATGATGGACGTGGTAAACAAGAAAGGTGACAAGATAGATATTTCGGAACTGTCAGATCGCCTTGGCTGCAAGGTCATAGAGATATCGGCTCTGAAAGAAGAGGGCATAAGCGATGCCGTAAACATAGCTATCGAAGCAGCCAAAGAAAGCGGAAAAAGACAGATAACACATCATTTTTCGGGAGCTGTGGAGCACGCCTTGGCGCATATCGAGGAGGCGGTAATTCACGAAATGTCTGCCGAGCGACAGCGGTGGTATGCGGTCAAGATATTTGAGCGCGACCAGAGAGTGCTTAAAGCTCTTTCTATTCCCGAAAAGGTTCTCTCGCACATTGAAGAAGATATTAAAGCCGCCGAGAGAGAGCTTGACGACGATGCCGAGAGCATTATAGCAAACGAAAGATACAACTACATAGATTCTATAATGAAGAAGTGCTACAAAAAGAAAAATAACGGTAATATGAGCACCTCGGACAAGATAGACCGAGTGGTCACCAACAGATGGTTGGCTCTCCCGATCTTTGCGGCAATAATGGTTCTTGTTTACTATATTTCTGTGACCACAGTAGGAACTTGGGCTACCGATTGGGCTAACGACGGCCTTTTTGGAGAGGGCTTTGACCTCTTTGGAGTGTGGGTCACGGGAATCCCCGTACTTGCAGAGAATGCCCTTAACGCTATAGGCTGTACCGAGTGGCTTCAGAGCCTGATAATTGACGGAATCATCGGTGGTGTCGGCGCGGTGCTTGGCTTTGTTCCTCAAATGCTTATGCTCTTTATATTCCTCGCCTTCCTTGAGGCGTGCGGATATATGTCGCGTATAGCCTTCATTATGGATAGGATATTCAGAAAGTTCGGTCTTTCGGGTAAATCCTTTATTCCTATGCTTATCGGAACGGGCTGTAGCGTGCCCGGAATTATGGCTTCGCGTACTATTGAAAATGACCGCGACAGAAAGATGACCATTATTACCACATCGTTTATCCCCTGCGGAGCAAAGCTTCCCGTTATCGCGCTTATCGCGTCCGCGCTTTTCGGGGGCGCTTGGTGGATAGCTCCCTCGGCGTACTTTATCGGTGCGGCGGCGGTGGTGGTATCGGGTATCATACTCAAAAAGACCAAGATGTTTGCGGGTGAGGACGCCCCCTTCGTTATGGAGCTTCCCGCGTATCATTGGCCCACGCCTAAAAATGTTCTGCGCTCGATGTGGGAAAGAGGCTGGTCGTTCATCAAAAAGGCGGGAACAGTTATCTTACTTGCGTCTATAGTGATATGGGCGGGGTCTGTTTTCGGAGTGGTTGACGGAAAATTTGTATTTGCTCTTGATATGGATCTTGAGAATAGCGTATTGGGACTTATAGGCGGAGCGATCTCCTTTATCTTTGTACCGCTCGGCTTTGGAAATATCAAAGCAACTATTGCTACTATTATGGGACTTGTTGCAAAAGAAGAGATCGTAGGTGTCTTTGGAGTGCTTAATTTCGAGGGTATGACAAGACTTGCTGGTTATTCCTTCCTTTTGTTCAATCTTCTTTGCGCGCCCTGCTTTGCCGCTATGGGAGCTATAAGACGAGAGATGAACTCGGCAAAATGGACGCTCTTTGCAATAGGGTATCAAACGGTTCTGGCGTATTCGGTGTCCTTGGTGGTCTATCAGCTTGGTTCAGCCTTTACAGGCAATCTGAATATCTTTGGACTTATAGCCGCGCTTTTAGTCGTTGCTTTTGCGCTCTTTATGCTCTTCAGACCTAAGAATAAAGCATTGCGCTAAAATGGAGGGAATATGCTCGATTGGATAGTAAATAATTGGGGCACGTTAGTAGTTGCGATTATAGCTTTGGGTATAGTCGTTGCGGTCATCGGCGTTATCTACCGAGATAAAAAACAGGGCAAATGCTCTTGTGGCTGCTCGTGTGAGGGCTGCGCTATGAACTGCAAAAAAGATAAATAATTAATATTGATCCAACCAAAAAGTGACCTCTGAATGAGGTCACTTTTTATATTTGGTCAGTTAAAAATACTCTGTCCCGCTATTTTTCTGTAGTCTACCGCCACGTCAAACACGTAGCACATAACAAGAACACCGTTAGCCGATGCGTTGGTCAATTTGCCGCATGTTCCGATCACTTGAGATTTTGACACGTTGTCGCCTTTATGCACCGTTATAGAGCCGAGGTGTCCGTACACTGTGCGAAGCCCCATACCGTGTTCTATAATTACAAAGTTGCCAAGATATGCCGAGCTTCCGGTTGAAAGTACAATGCCGCTGTTAAGAGCGGTTACCGAAGCGGCGAGCGTTCCCTTGCTCGTATATTCCACCCCTTGAAGTGTGTGTGTCACCTTTCCGTCGGCGGTTTCAAATACAGTGCCGTAATTATAACGAAGTGAGAGCGAAGGGGTGTTCGCATAGTCCATAAAAGGAGTTCTGAAGAATATAAACTCAGATCCCTCTCGTCCCAACGCGTTTATTATGTTATTGAGCTCATTTAAGGACGATTGCGAGGTAATAGTGTTAAACGTGGAAAGATCTTCGGCATATATCGCTTCAATAAAGCTTGCAGAAGATGCAGAGAGTTCTATATCTATAGTTTCGGTAGCCGCCCCGTGTGTGAAGGTGAGCTTGTATAGTCCCTCATCAAGGTCATAATCAAAAGGAATAAGCGCCTTTACCAGATCACCGTCATTTAAGAAAACAGGCGAGAAGCCTATGTCGGGTGTGGAAGAAAATTGTATCTTCGAGGTGTCTATGATGTTGGTAGCGCTGACCATTATAAAATCTCCAACAGCAAGTGAGGTCTTATTTACCGTGAATTCGGAACGGTCGCGGAGCAAGGCTTTGAAACTGTAGGTGACAGTACCCGCAAATGAAGAGGTTTCGCTTTCTTCCCACGTAGCGGTAACCTTAAATTGAAGTGTTGTTCCGGGCTCGACCGTTATAGAAGAAAGGTCGGAGGAGTCTAATTTTTCGGTAATAATTCCGTTATTATATATCTCGACCGTGCAAGAATCGGGTTCAACTTCAAAATTAAGTCCGAGCGCTCCCGCCATATCATAAAGCAGTTCTTCGGATGTGGTCTTTACTTTGACCGCGTCTATCATTTTGCCATCAAGGGCTTTGTACCTCCAATTAGCCGAGTAGGGAATGACCGTGTCGTTTGAGGTGGTCGAAAGCTTTGGAGGAATAGCACTTGAGTGTAGCACCTCAGAATATGCGGAAGACATAAATGAGAAAGCAACGTCATTGTTTATGCGATATACAGTATTACCGCCGATGCAAAAGCTCTCACCGTCCTTTTCGGAAAAATAACAGTTGTATTCATTCGAAGAGCTTTCTGTGGCTATAATTATTCGTAATGTTTTTTCGTTTTCTATCTCACGCAGAGGGGCGTTTATCTGCGTCAGGGTCTCCAACATAGGGGAGAAAATATCAACGAGGACAGATTTTTCTGTATCCTGAGGGGTGCTTTTTTCTTCAAATAGAAGCTCGTCCTCATAGTAAATGGAGACCTGAGTGTATTTTTCGGTAACGGTATCGGTATCTCCCGATCCTCCCATAAGGAGCAAGGTGGCGGCTATTGCCGGAATGAAAAAAGCGATGACGATTATAACTATCAACGAGGTTTTACTTATAGCGCTTTTTTCGGTATTTTTTTGTCCGCCGAAATAACCTTTGTTTTTCATATATAAACCTCTTATAAAATATTCATACTACATTATACAATATTTATTTACATCGGTCAAGGATATTTTCACAAATCCGAGCAAAATAGCGCTTGTAGACGAACAATTAACTTGACAACAACTCTCTAAAAGTGATATACTAAATCTTGATAAATGTTAGATATCAAGGAGATGCTATGAAGAAAATTTTGATAGTTGACGGAAACAGTATACTTAACAGAGCCTATTATGGGGTAAGACCGCTTACTACCAAGGATGGGCTTTATACTAACGCCGTGTACGGTATGTATTCTATACTCTCAAAGAATATAAATACGGTATCTCCCGACTACTGCGTGGTAGCGTTTGACCTCAAAGCCCCTACCTTCAGACATAAGATGTATGACCTGTATAAGGCAAACAGAAAGGGAATGCCCGAGGAGCTTGCGATGCAGCTTCCTTACGCCAAGGAATGTGTTAAGGATATGGGATTTACACTCCTTGAGCTTGAGGGATATGAGGCTGACGATATTTTGGGAACGGTGTCGGCAAAGGCGGCAGAGCTTGGTATACATTCATACCTTCTCACGGGAGACAGGGATTCCTTGCAGCTTATTGATGATAATACCACCGTTCTCCTTGCCACGAACAAGGAAACACTTAATTTTGACAGGGAGCTTTTTGTGTCCACATACGGCATATCCCCCTCTCAGTTTGCCGACGTAAAGGCGCTTATGGGAGATTCTTCGGATAATATCCCCGGCGTTCCCGGTATCGGCGAGAAGACCGCCTTTAAGCTCATAGCTGAATTTTCGAGCCTTGAGGGAGTGTATGCGGGATATCAGGATTCAAAGCTCACACCCTCGGTGAAGCAAAAGCTTACCGACGGAAAAGAGAGCGCTCTTATATCGCAAAAGTTGGCAATTATCGACAGAGCCGCACCCATAGACTTCGATATAGACAGCCACGAATACAAGGGTATAAAGAGCAGAGAAATGCGAAGCCTTTTTGAAAAGCTCGAGTTTTTCTCGCTTATCAAAAAGCTTGGTCTTGATAAGCTTGGAGAAGACGCGGAGATAAAAGAAGCACCAAAATCCGAAACGACGGAAAAGCCCGCTCCTACAAGTGAAGAGGTATCTATTGAGCAGATGGCGGAGCATTTTTGCGGGAAGACGATAGCCGTTAGTATGGACGGCTCTTATCTGTGCGCGTATGACGGTGATAAGCTTTTGCACGCCTCGGTCAATGCTTCAAAGGGAGCGCTTGAGGCTCTGTTTAAGTCTGCTAAAGTTATAACCCACGATGCTAAGAATTTCTATAAAAATCTTATCGGAATGGGAATAGAGTATAGTGACTGCTATTTTGATACTATGCTCGCGGCATATGTTCTCAATTCAACTCGCCGCGGATACAGTCTTGAAGAGGTATATCTTGAATATATTGAGAGTACGCTCACCGAGGATATCGACCGCGCGTTTGCTATATACCGCATATTTGAGGTCATTTCCTCGCGTGTTAAAGCGGAGGGCTGCGAAAGTCTTCTGTTTGATATAGAGATACCCCTGGCGGCGGTCCTTGCCGATATGGAAATGACAGGCGTAAAGGTAGACACGCAGGGTATAAATGAATATTCAAAAGAGCTCTCCGAGCTTACAGATGCTCTTAAAGAGAGGATATATTACGCCGCAGGTGAGGAATTTAATATAGATTCCCACAAGCAGCTTGGAGATATACTCTTCAATAAGCTTGGTCTTCCCGCGCAAAAGAAGACTAAAACAGGATATTCTACCGATGCAGATGTTCTCAACAAGCTCAGGGGCAAACACGATATAATCGAGGATATACTCGATTACAGGCAGATATCTAAGCTCAATTCCACCTATACTCATACTTTGGTGGAGCTTGCGGACGATAACGGTAGGATACACACGGTGCTTAATCAAACGGGTACTGCAACGGGACGTCTTTCCTCGGCAGAGCCCAATCTGCAGAATATACCCGTAAGAACAGAGCTTGGAAGAAGATTCAGAAAATATTTTATCCCTAAAAACGAGGATTACGTTATAGTAGATGCCGACTATTCCCAGATAGAGCTTAGACTGCTTGCCGATATATCGGGAGATGAAACTATGATATCTGCGTTTATTGACGGTGAGGATATTCATACATCTACCGCGGCAAGAGTTTTCGGTGTTTCTTCGGCAGAGGTTACACCAGAGCTCAGAAAGCGCGCTAAGGCGGTCAATTTCGGTATAGTCTACGGCATAGGCGATTATTCGCTTTCCGAGGATCTCGGTATTTCGAGAGCTCAGGCTAAGCAATATATAGAATCCTATCTCGAGGGATTTCCTAAGGTATGCGAATACCTCGAAAATATAAAGGAGCAGGCAAGGAAGGACGGATACGTTTCAACTCTCTTTGGAAGGAGAAGATATATTCCCGAGCTTAGCGCGTCTAATAAAAATCTTCAGCATTTCGGTGAGCGAGTGGCTATGAACAGTCCGATACAGGGAACTGCGGCGGACATCATAAAAATAGCTATGATAAACGTTCAGCGCAAGCTGAAAGAGGCGGGTATAGATGCAAGGCTTATACTTCAGGTGCATGACGAATTGCTCGTTGAGACGCATAAGAGCTGTGTCGAAGAGGCAAAGTCGATACTCGTTCGCGAGATGGAGAGTGCCGTATCCTTGAGAGTTCCTCTTGACGTTGAGGCAGGAGTGGGCGCAACTTGGTTCGACGCTAAATAAAGGTTATCAATGGAGGCAAAAATGAAAAGAGCAAGCGGAGTGCTTATGCACATTTCCACGCTTTGGGGAGAATATTCGATAGGCGGATTTGGAAAGAGCGCTTTTGAATTTATAGATTTTCTTTCGGAGTCCGGTTTTTCCTATTGGCAGATACTTCCGCTAAACCCAACCGATGATTTTAATTCTCCGTATAAATCCTATTCAGCTTTTGCGGGAGAGGCGTATTTTGTTGATATTGAGCCGCTATACGAGGACGGCTTGATAAGTGCCGAGGAGCTTTCTGCTCAGAAACAAAAAACTCCTTATCTGTGTGAATATGATATTCTTAAGGAGAGAAGACTGCCTCTGCTCAGGCTCGCCTCTTCGCGTGTTGACGAAACCCTTAAAACTGAAATAAAAAGCTATATAGAGCAGCGTCCGCGCCTGAGGGATTTTTGTGTCTTTATGGCACTTAAAGAGGCGAACGAAAACAGGGAATGGATAGAATTTTCCACCGATAATTACAGCGAAGAAACTCTCTTTATGTGGGAGTTTATACAATATAATTTCCATATTCAATGGGCAAAGGTCAAGGAGTATGCGAACAAAAAGGGAATATCTATAATAGGCGATATCCCAATATACGTTTCGCACGACAGCTCGGACGTTTTCTTTGACGGAGAGCAATTTGAGCTTGACGCCAAGGGAAGGTCTAAGAGAGTGGCAGGAGTTCCGCCCGACTACTTTAACGAGGACGGTCAGATGTGGGGCAATCCGCTTTACGATTGGAAACAGATGAAAAAGGACTCATACGCGTGGTGGAAGGAACGCATATCCTACAACCTCAAGCTGTTTGACGGAATAAGGATAGACCATTTCAGAGGCTTTGAGTCTTTTTGGAGCGTTCCCGCCGAGGCGGAAAGCGCAAAGGAAGGCAAATGGGTAAAGGGCGGCGGAAAAAGCTTTATACGCGAGGTATCGGCTGTATCCGATGGCTCACTCGTTATAGCCGAGGACCTCGGCGAGATAACACCCGCGGTCACCGAGCTTGTAAGATTCAGCGGTTTTCCCGGTATGAGGGTATTCCAATTTGCTTTTATGGGCGATCCCGAGTCGTCGCATCTTCCGCATAACTACGCGAATAATTGCGTGGCGTATACGGGTACGCACGATAACGACACCTTACTCGGATATCTTATGAAGCTTGATGACGGATGCAGAAGACGAGTTTTTGATTATTGCGGATATTCGGGGAATAATTGCGATGACGGGTGCAGATACGTTATAAAAACGATGCTCTCAAGCCACGCCGGAATAGTTATGCTTCCGATACAGGATATCCTTGGATATGGCTCTGACACGCGTATGAACACCCCCGGAAGCGCCGAAGGAAACTGGACGGTAAGATTTACAAAGGAACAGATAAATTTTATAGACAGGAGATATCTCCGATCTTTGAATGAAATGTATGGAAGAATATAAACGAAAAATACGAAGATTTGATAGTATATTTGTAAAATATACTCAAATTGTTAAATAAATGTAACCAATAAAAAATATACTTGTAAAATATATTTTTTTGTGGTAGAATGTAAGTTGGGTAACGAGGATATTCTGTTACCTATGCCACAGTCTAAAATAAATTATCATAGAGGAGAAAAAACATGACCCAAAATAAGCATGTCCTTAGCTGGATCGAAGAAATGAAGGCTATGACACAACCCGACAAGGTTATCTGGATCGACGGTTCTGAGGAACAGGCAGAGGCTCTCAGAGCAGAGGCTTGCTCTACAGGTGAGATGATAAAGCTCAACCAGGACCTCCTTCCCAACTGCTATCTTCACAGAACTGCAGTGAATGATGTTGCCCGCGTTGAGGGCAGAACCTTTATCTGTACTTCCAAGAAAGAGGATGCAGGTAATATCAATAACTGGATGGCTCCCGAAGAGTGCTACGCAAAGCTTTCCAAGCTTTACAAGGGCGCGATGAAGGGAAGAACCATGTACGTTATTCCTTACTCCATGAGTATCGTAGGCTCTCCCTTTGCTAAATATGGAATAGAGCTTACCGACTCTATCTATGTCGTTCTTAACATGCTCATCATGACCCGTGTTGGAACAGACGTGCTTGAGGCTCTCGGAGAGAGCGGTGATTTTATAAAGGGTCTTCACGCAAAAGCTGATATAGATGAGGAAAACCGTTATATCTGTCATTTCCCCGAGGATAACACTATCTGGTCTGTTAACTCCGGTTACGGCGGAAACGTTCTTCTCGGTAAGAAGTGCTTTGCTCTTCGTATAGCTTCCTATATAGGACGCAACGAGGGCTGGATGGCTGAGCATATGCTCATCCTCGGTGTTGAGTATCCTGATGGAGAAACAAAGTACGTTGCAGCGGCATTTCCCTCTGCATGCGGTAAGACCAACCTCGCTATGCTTATTCCTCCGGAATTCTATTCCAAGAAGGGATACAAGGTATGGTGCGTAGGTGACGATATAGCTTGGATCCGTGTTGGTGAGGACGGAAGACTTTGGGCAGTTAACCCCGAGAACGGTTTCTTCGGCGTTGCTCCCGGAACAAACGAAAACTCCAACCCCAATGCTCTCCATACAACTATGAGAGACACCATATTCACAAACGTTGTTCATAACCTTGAGAACAATACCGTTTGGTGGGAAGGCCTCGATAAGAATCCTCCCGCAAACGCTATCGACTGGAAGGGTAACGTTTGGGATTACAAGAAGTTCAACAAGGCTGATAAGTCCACCTGCGGAGCGCACCCCAACAGCCGCTTTACCGCTATGGCGATCAACTGTCCTTGCATTTCCAAGGAATTTAACAATCCCGCGGGAGTTCCTCTCTCGGCTATCGTATTCGGTGGACGTAGAGCGAAGACCGCTCCTCTGGTATATCAGTCAACAAGCTGGCAGAACGGCGCGTTCGTTGGTTCTATCATGGCTTCCGAGACAACTGCAGCTGCAGCAGGCGCTGTAGGTGTTGTTCGCCGTGACCCGATGGCTATGCGTCCCTTCGTTGGATACGATATGGGTGACTACTGGGCACACTGGCTCAAAATGGGCACAATGATACCCAATCCTCCCAAGATATTCCACGTTAACTGGTTCCGTACCGATGATAACGGCAACTTTATCTGGCCGGGATTTGGCGACAATATGAGAGTTCTTATGTGGATACTCGACCGTTGCGAGGGCAAGGTTGATGCTGATATCACTCCTATCGGATACGTTCCCAACGCAGAGGATATCAACATTGAGGGTCTTGAGGATGTTACACTTGACACCATCAAGGAGCTTCTCACCGTTGATACAGCTTCTTGGCTTGAAGACGTTGAAAACATCAAGGCGTTCTATGCTCAGGTTGGAAACAGAGTTCCTCAGGCTATGTATGACGAGCTTGCAGCACTCGAGGCAAGACTTAAGGCGTAATTCAAAAACGAATATAATAAAAGCTCTGCACACCGAGGTGTGCAGAGCTTTTTGGATATCTGTTTAATTATTTGCGAAGCAGATCGCGGATTTCCTTGAGAAGATCCTCGGTTGTGGGATTTGCAAGTCTTTCAAGTCTTGCCTTTTCCTCAGCTTCTTTTTTAGCTTCCTCTGCTTTTCTTGCCTTTTCTGCATAATAAGCAGCAACAGCCTCGGTATCAGAACGCTTGATTCCAAGCTTTCTCATTTCTTTTCTGTCTGCCTTAGCTATCTTGTCGTTTGCAAGATTTCCGGCAAATTCCTTCTGACCCTCTCTGAATTTGTTAACTATCTTAACTATAACGAAGAGAACGAGTGCGATAAGGAAGAAGTTGATCACAGCGTTTATGAATGCGCCCCAATCTATGTATATTGATTCTGCAAGGTCAAGAACACCCTCCTCGTCGTATGCGGGTTTAAGCATAGTGTAGATCTCGCTCAGAGAATCCGCGCCAAAGATCGCCGCAAGCATCCAGTTTATCAAGGGCTTAAGGATATTGTTGCTAAGTCCGTTGACTATCGCGGTGAAAGAACTACCAACGATAACACCGACTGCCATATCCACGATGTTTCCGCGTGTTATGAATTTTTTGAATTCAGCAAAAAATTTTTTCATAATAACTCCTTTGTTTTATTTATTCTTTACCCTACAATTATATCACAAATGCTTAAAAAGTCAAGTTTTATATCAAAATATATTACTTTGAGTGACGATGTAAAATTATTGTAAGAATTTAAGTATAGGTGTTGAATTTTAAGATATGATTTAGTATAATAATTAGAGTATATATTTAACTAAGGTAAGGAAAAAGATATGGATAATATGGTTCTTAAAGCTCTTGAGGAGCGCAGAAGCGTAAAAAAATACAGCAGCCGTGCCCTTGAAGAGGATAAGCTTGACGCTATACTCAAAGCGGCAACCTTTGCGCCTACGGGAAGAAATCTTCAGTCGCCCATTATGGTCGTTGTAAGAGATGCTCAAACGCGCGAGATGCTAAGAAAAATGAACGCCGAGATACTCGGAAATCCCGATGCCGATCCTTTTTACGGCGCTCCCGTTATCGTAGTGGTGTTAGCCGATAAGAATGTGAATACTTATATTGAGGACGGAAGCCTGGTCATGGGTAACCTGATGATAGCCGCTCATTCGCTTGGCGTTGATTCCTGCTGGATACACCGCGCAAGACAGGAGTTTGAGAGCCCCGAGGGAAAAGCTCTGCTTGAAAAGTGGGGTATTGAGGGCGATTATGCGGGAATAGGACATTGCATACTCGGATACCGCGAGGGAGATGCTCCCGCAGTACGTCCGCGCAAGGGAAATTATATCTACAAGGTGTAACGGAGAATTTTGATGGAACTTAAAGGTAAGGTCGTAAATATTCTCGGTGACAGTATTTCCGAAGGGGTTGGCGTTACCGATATTGAGAATAACAGATATGACAACATAATAAAACGGGAGTGCGGATTGGGGGCGGTCAACAGTTATGCCGTCAGCGGATCTCGTATCGCGCATCAGATACACGCAAGTCAGAACCCGCGCTTTGACCTTTGCTTTTGCGGCAGAGCCTACGATATGGATACCTCTGCCGATATGGTGATAGTCTGGGGCGGAGCGAATGACTATATCCACGGAGATGCGCCGATAGGCCGCAAGGGGGATACAACGCCCGCAACCTTTTACGGCGGAGTGTATTTTCTGATGAATTATCTGAAAAAGAACTATCCCGGAAAGCCTATCATCTTTATCACGCCTGCTCATTGCTGTTACTGTAACAGCTCAGATCAAAAAGTTTCAAGGCGTTCGAACAAGAGAGATGATGCTATGCCCTTGCTTGGATACGTAAGGATAATAGAAGAGATGGGCGCTGAGTTTGGTATTCCTGTGCTTAATATGTATGAAAAGCTCGGTATAGACCCTAACGTTGGATCGGATAATAGAAATTATACGGTAGACGGAATTCATTTCAATAATTCGGGACACGCTATTATCGCGTCAAGAATAATTGATTTTTTGAGATCGCTTTGATTTATAAAAAGCTCTATTTTTGGGAAAGGAGAGTCTTATGGACAAGTTTGTGCTTAAAAGTGAATATATGCCAACAGGTGACCAGCCCCAGGCTATAGACTCTCTTGTAGAGGGAATAAAGCGCGGTGAGAGAATGCAGACCCTGCTTGGTGTCACGGGATCGGGTAAGACCTTTACTATGGCTAACGTTATAGCAAAGCTAAACAGACCAACCCTTGTTCTTGCTCACAATAAAACGCTCGCGGCTCAGCTCTGCAGCGAGTTCCGCGAGTTCTTTCCCGACAATGCGGTAGAGTATTTCGTATCCTACTACGATTATTATCAGCCCGAGGCTTATATCCCCGGCAAGGATATGTATATAGAAAAGGACGCCATGATAAACGAGGAGATAGATATGCTCCGTCATAGCGCCACATCTGCGCTTTTTGAGCGCAGGGACGTTATAATAGTCGCGAGTGTGTCCTGTATATATTCCTTGGGAGATCCCGAGGAATATAAAAAATTGGTCCTCGCGCTGCGCCCCGGAATGTATATGAGCCGTGATGAGCTTATACACAAGCTTGTTGCGATAAGCTATGACAGAAACGATATGTCGCTTGAGAGAGATAAATTCAGGGTCAGGGGCGATACGGTGGAGATAATCCCCGCGAGTATGAACGATAAGGCGCTTCGCGTTGAATTTTTCGGCGACGAGATAGACAGAGTCTCCGAGATAAACATTGTAACAGGAGAGATGCTTCGTACCCTGTCGTATGCGGCGGTCTATCCCGCAACTCACTACGCCGTTTCTGACGATAAGAAGGAAAGGGCACTCGCAGAGATAATGCGTGAGATGGTGGAACGAGTGGAGTTTTTCCGTTCCGAGGATAAGCTTATCGAAGCGCAGAGGATAGAGGAAAGGGTCAAATACGACCTTGAAATGCTAAGAGAAGTGGGATTTTGCTCGGGAGTGGAGAACTATTCAAGAGTTCTTGCGGGCAGACCCGCAGGGTCTACACCCTATACCTTGCTCGACTATTTCCCCGAGGATTACATTATGTTCGTTGACGAGTCACACGTCAGTCTGCCTCAGGTGAGAGGTATGAGCGGAGGGGATACGGCAAGAAAGAAAAATCTTGTGGAATACGGCTTCCGTTTGCCGTCGGCATTTGATAACCGTCCTCTTTATTTTGAGGAGTTTGAATCAAAGATAAATCAGGCTATATTTGTCAGCGCAACCCCGGGCGATTACGAGGCAGAGAACTCGGAGCGCACGGTAGAGCAGATCATAAGACCGACGGGGCTTGTTGATCCCGAGGTCGAGGTAAGACCTGTAGAGGGTCAGGTAGACGATCTTATGGGCGAGATAAAGCTCAGAACAGCCAAGGGAGAACGTGTGCTTGTAACCACGCTCACCCGAAAGATGGCAGAGGATCTGACCTCTTATCTTGAGAATAACGGAATAAAGGTGAGATATATACACTTCAACGTTGACACCATCGAGAGAATGGAGATAATAAGAGATCTGCGACTTGGCGAGTTTGACGTTCTTGTTGGTATAAACCTTTTGAGAGAGGGACTTGATATCCCCGAGGTGTCGCTGGTAGCAATACTTGACGCAGATAAGGAGGGATTTCTCAGAGCCGAGCGAAGTCTTATACAGACCATAGGCCGTGCGGCGAGAAATGCCGAGGGTAAGGTAATAATGTATGCCGATACCGTTACGGGATCGATGGAAAGAGCAATTAGCGAGACCGAGCGTAGGCGCAAGATACAGCAGAAATACAATGAGGATAACGGAATAATCCCCAAGACCATAATAAAGGGTATAAGGGATATAATAGACATAGGAAAGCCCGCCGAGGAGTCTGTTCAAAAGAAGAATAAGAAGCTCGAACGCACTAAGAAGCTTTCAAATTCCGAGCGCGAAAAGCTTATAGAAGACCTTACCAAACAGATGAAGGACGCGGCAAGAAGGCTTGAATTTGAACAGGCGGCATTTATCCGCGACAGGATAAATGAGCTTAAAAAGAAAGACAAGTGATAGGAGAGGGAATGCAAAAATCTATTGTAATTCGCGGCGCAAGAGTGAATAATTTAAAGAATATCGACGTCGAGATCCCAAGAGATAAATTGGTTATACTCACGGGACTTTCGGGGTCGGGAAAATCATCTCTTGCCTTTGATACGATATATGCCGAGGGACACAGACGCTTCGTTGAATCCCTGTCCTCGTACGCGAGAATGTTTATAGGTCAGCTGGATAAGCCCGAGGTCGATATGATAGACGGGCTTTCTCCCGCTATCTCGATAGACCAGAAGACCACTTCCAAAAACCCAAGGTCTACTGTTGGAACGGTCACCGAGATATACGATTACCTAAGACTTCTGTACGCGAGAATTGGCGTACCGCATTGTCCTGTGTGCGGAGCGGAGATAAGAAAGCAGTCTACAGATACTATAATTGAGAAAATAATGCAGCTGCCCGAGGGTGAGCGCTTTATGGTGTTAGCCCCCGTTGTACGAGCGCAGAAAGGACGTCACGAAAAGGTCTTTTCGGACGCAAAGAAGGGCGGATACGTAAGAGCACGTGTAGATGGGAATATGTACGACCTTTCTGAGGATATCCTTCTCGATAAAAATAAAAAACATAGCATAGAGGTGGTAGTTGACCGCCTTGTTATGAAAAAAGATATGCGTTCAAGACTTGCCGACTCGGTTGAAACCGCGCTCAGCCTGGCTGACGGTCACCTTATAATAGTTACCGTTCCGAGAGAGGGAGAGCCGCAGGAGATGGAGTTCTCGCAGAGCTATGCTTGTGAGAAGCACGGAATATCCTTTGGTGAGCTTGAGCCGAGAATGTTTTCCTTTAACAATCCCGCGGGAGCGTGCCCACACTGTCTTGGACTCGGCGAGATGCGCAGGATAGCCGTAGACAGACTTATTCCCGATAAGAAGCTGTCCTTGCGTCAGGGCGCGGTCAACGTAAACGGATTTAAAACAATGGAGGAGCAGAGCTGGAACGGCCCGTTGTTTATGGCGGTGGGCGAGCGCTTTGGCTTTGATATGGATACTCCTATAGAGAAATTTTCGTCAAAAGCATATGACGTGCTTATGAACGGCTCTGAAAACGAGATATACGATATACACCGTTGGTTTGGAAACGAGGAGCACCATCAGAAGGTACGCTTTGAGGGTATCATCAAAATGATGGAAAACAGGATATCTATGGGCAACAGCGAGGAATATTACGAGCAGTTCATAGAGGAAGCACCCTGTCCCGTTTGTCACGGAAAGAGGCTTTGCCCCAATTCCTTGGCGGTTACTGTTGGCGGAATAAGTATAGATGAATTCTGCTCCAAATCGGTAGAAAAGGCGCTTGAATTCATAAATGATTTTAACCCCGAGGGCTCTGACAAGATAATTTCCGCGGAAATAATCAAGGAGATAAAGGCAAGACTTGGTTTCCTTGCAAGCGTGGGACTTGAATATCTCACACTTTCGAGAAAGGCGGGAACTCTCTCGGGCGGAGAGGCGCAGAGAATAAGACTTGCAACACAGATAGGTTCGGCGCTTGTGGGCGTGCTGTATATCCTTGACGAGCCGAGTATAGGTCTTCATCAAAGGGATAACTCAAAGCTTATAGGAACGCTTAAGAAGCTTCGTGACATCGGAAACACCGTTATCGTCGTTGAGCACGACGAGGAAACGATGGAGGAGTCGGATTATATCGTGGATATAGGCCCGGGGGCGGGTATTCACGGCGGAGAGATAGTGGCTTGCGGTACTCCCGAGGAGATAAAGAGTAACGAAGCCTCAATAACGGGAGCATATCTCAGCGGAAGAAAGTCGATACCGATACCCCAAAAGCGCAGAAAGGGAAATGGAGCGTTCTTGAACGTAAGAGGTGCTAAGGAACACAACCTTAAAAATATCGACGTTGATATCCCTCTTGGTTGCTTTGTTTGCGTTACGGGCGTGTCGGGCTCGGGTAAATCCTCGCTTGTAAACGGAATAATAAATCCTGTGCTTTCGCGGGAGCTTAACAGAGCTATAAGATATCCGGGTAATTATTCTTCGATAGAGGGTATAGAAAATCTCGATAAGGTAATAGATATCGACCAAAGCCCCATTGGACGCACTCCGCGTTCAAATCCCGCTACCTATACGGGAGTATTTTCGGATATACGCGACCTTTTCGCAAAGACCGCCGATGCAAACGCGCGAGGATATAAATCGGGAAGATTTTCCTTTAACGTCAAGGGCGGACGCTGTGAGGCGTGTGAGGGCGACGGTGTTAAAAAGATAGAGATGCACTTCCTTAGTGACGTTTACGTTACCTGTGACGTCTGCCGAGGTAAGAGATATAACCGCGATACTCTTGAGGTGAAGTACAAGGGAAAGAATATCGCCGACGTGCTTGAAATGACTATAGAGGAAGCGCTCATATTCTTTGACGGTATTCCGAAGATAAAGCAAAAGCTTCAAACACTTTTCGACGTTGGTCTTGGATATATCAAGGTGGGTCAGTCATCTACAACGCTTTCGGGCGGCGAGGCTCAAAGAGTTAAGCTTGCGACCGAGCTTGCGAAGAAAAGCACGGGCAAGACCTTGTATATTCTCGACGAGCCTACCACGGGGCTTCACAGCGCAGACGTCAAAAAGCTTATCACAATACTCAACCGCCTTTGCGATGCAGGGAACAGTGTGCTTGTGATAGAGCATAATCTTGACGTGATAAAAACAGCCGACTATATAATAGACCTCGGTCCTGAAGGCGGTGATCGAGGCGGAACTGTAGTCGCGTGCGGTACTCCCGAAGAGGTGGCAAAGAATAAAAATTCATATACGGGTGAATATTTGAATAAAATATTTGCAAGGGAAAATAGATAGAAAAGTATATTTAATGTTGATTATCTATTGACATTTGAATATTTATGCTTTATAATATCTTTTAGCATAATAAAATTCACTTTGGAGGAAATATAAAATGAAAAAATTATTGGCAATAATCATGGCAGTTGTTCTTCTTGCCGGATCGATGGTTATTTTCTCATCCTGCTCAAACAACGAGATAATCGTTCAGACAAATGCGTTTTTTGCTCCGTTTGAGTATTATGACGGAACAGAGATCAAGGGCGTTGACGTTGATGTTATGGCGCTTGTAGGCGAAAAAATGAATAAGGACGTTAAGTTTGTTAACGTTGAATTCTCTGCTATAATCGATAACGTTGCGGCAGGTAAGGTATGCGATTGCGGAGCTGCCGGTATTACTATTACCGACGAGAGAAAAGAGAAGGTTGATTTCTCTATTCCTTACTACACTTCCGTTCAGTATGTTATCTTCGCTGCGAGCGATACAACGGTAGCTACAAGAAAGGCTGCAGACGGTTCTGAGTATATCGTTTGGGAAGCTCTTTCGGGAAAGACTATAGGAACACAGACCGACACTACCGGTTGGATATATACCGACGGCGAGATCAATGCTCAGGAGTCTAACGATTACGGATACGATGGTGTTCTTTACGGCACAAATACCACACTCAAGAACTTTGACAACGCTCAGCTCGCGGCTGACGGAATCGGAAGCAATATAGTTGACGTTGTTATTATAGACCAGCTTCCTGCTGAGTATATAGTTGCTAAGAACTCCGGACTTAAGTGCTTACCTCTCTACTACTCGGGAGAAACTGAGGCTGACGATGCTCCCGTTGAAGAGCAGTATGCAATCTGCGTAACAAAGGGAAATGATAAGCTTCTCAAGGCTATAAATGAAGTTCTTACCGATCTTATGGTCAAGGGCGAGGACGGAAAGTCTGAAATAGATAAGCTTCTTATGAAGCACATGAATCTCGAATAATTTAAATAAAGTAGGTGCAGTCGGCTAAAACCGACTGCACACTGCGGTTTACAGAAGGTAGATAATAATGAACTTCTTTAAAGGTGTAATAGAATTATTTTCCACTCAAAAATATATGTTCCAGTTACTTGAGGGATTGAAAATGACTCTTGTAATATCCGTTTTTGCGGCTATTATAGGTCTTTTTATAGGCGTTTTGGTCGCCTTTGCTCTCATAACTAAGGGTAATGGATTTTCAAGAATTTTGAGGGGAATTTGCAAAGTATACATAACGGTGATTCGCGGAACACCTATGGCGCTTCAGCTCTTTATAATGTATTACGTTATCTTCACGTTCAGAGGGTTTCCCGAGGCAGTTACCGCTATAATCGCTTTTGGTATAAACTCGGGCGCATACGTTGCCGAGAACATCAGAGGCGGAATACTTTCTGTTGATATAGGACAAACAGAAGCAGGAAGAGCGCTTGGTCTTAACAGCCGCGTTACTTTGATGAAGATAGTGGTCCCTCAGGCAATAAAGAACGTTATCCCTGCTATCGGAAATGAGCTTATCGCACTTGTCAAGGAAACCTCTATCGTTAGTATGGTAGGTATGTTTGACCTTGCTATGGCTGCAAAAATTATCGGTAGCGGAAACAATATGGCGAGCTACATAGTTCCTATGAGCGTTGTTGCTCTGTTCTACCTCGCTATAGTTTACGCTCTTACCTTTGGTATCAAGATGATCGAAAGGAGGTTGCGCGCAAGTGATAAGCGTTAGAAATATTTATAAATATTTTGGAAAAAAGAACGAGCTTAAGGTTCTTTCGGGTGTTTCTTGCGAAATTAAAAAGGGCGAGAAGGTCGTTATAATAGGTCCGTCGGGTGGCGGAAAAAGCACGTTGCTTCGCTGTATGAACCTTCTCGAAGAGCCTACCTACGGCGAGATATGGCTTGCTGACAAATTGCTCACCCCCCCAGACCCCTATCTTCATTATGAGGTTATTGAAGCTTCCAATACATACAAAAAAATGCTCCTTGAAAATAAGGAAGCAAAGAGGGAAGATCTGATAAAAGAGATCAAGGAAAAGGATCTCCTTTGTAAGCGCGAGGGACACAATTATAAAAAAGAATTGAAACAAATCGAAGAGCAGTACAGAATAAACATAAATCTTGCCAGACAAAAGATGGGTATGGTCTTCCAGCATTTCAATCTTTTCAATAATCTTACGGTATTGCAGAACCTGATGCTTGCTCCCGTACAGCTCAAAATAATGACGAAGGAAGAAGCAGAGGCGAAAGCACTCGGTCTTTTGGAGAGAATAGGACTTCTTGATAAGAAGGACGAATATCCCTCAAAACTCTCCGGCGGTCAGAAACAGAGAGTTGCAATAATCCGAGCTCTTGCTATGAACCCCGACGTAATGTTGTTCGACGAGCCGACATCGGCTCTTGACCCCGAAATGGTTGGAGAGGTCCTTGATCTTATGAAAGAGCTTGCTGATGAAGGTATGACAATGGTCGTTGTTACACACGAGATGGGATTTGCCCGCGAAGTTGCGGACAGGATACTGTTTATGTGCGACGGTGTTATTGCCGAGGAGGCTGCTCCCGACGAGTTCTTTGGAAACCCCAAGCATCCAAGACTTCGTCAGTTCCTTCAGGGAATTCTTTAATAATGATGATTTGTCAAGCTAAGTGCAACACTTTTTGATAGAATCTTCAAATAAATCCAGTGGATTTTTAAAATTTAAAACTTTTTTAGGCCTGGCGTTGATCAACGCCAGGTTCTTTTTTAGAGTAAC
>SVUJ01000019.1 GCA_015063305.1 Oscillospiraceae bacterium
GGTAAAATGGTGGTAGCTCATATAAACCCTCCTTGGTTTTTGTTTTGTGGTTATTACAATTATACCATGGATTTATATGGGCTTCAATTTTTTATTTACTGTTGCACTTGATAGTATAACTCACCTAAAATAAAAAAGCGCACCTGTTTCTCACAGGTGCGCTTATATTTAGACATTTATTTCATTTCGCGCAGCATCTTGTCTGCAATCTCTATGATAGCGGTAGCAGTTCCCTCTCCGCAATCTCCCGCGCCAAAGCCGCCCTCGTATGTGTTCGACATATCCTCTCCGTCGGGAACGATATATCCGTAAGAGCCGTTGGTAAGCTCGGAGATTATCGTGTTCTCGTAGGGCGAATTTTCCTTTATAGTTTTACCGATAACGGTATAGACCTCTCCGGGGATAGAGAGCATTGCCCAAGGACCTACTCGCATAGCTCCTATCTCAATATCAACCGTTTCGGGGGTGTACTCTATACCCTTAAGGTAGCGCTTCATCGTTTCAAGCTCATAGCAGTTAAGGTATTCATTCTCGGCCTTAGCCTTAAGACGATACGCATACTCTCTCTGCTTCTCGGTAAGCTTTCTGGAGTTGACAGTGATGACTCTGCTCTGCGCTTTTACTATATCCTCACCGGCATAAGCCTTGAGACTATCAAATACGTTGATGATGCTATCGGCAATTCCATCTCCTATTACCTCGGGAGGGCAGACCCCATCGCGGCGGTGACCTGTACGGTCTGTTCCGTTCTCGAAATCACGGTCGTTTATATCTCCGCAGCAGCCGTTGAAGAAGAGCACAACAACGTCTCTTCCGTACTTATTCTTCAGCGCCTCTCTCATATATCCGGGGTAATCGGGGCTGAACTTATCTCTCTCATATCCTCTGTGACAGTCGGGGTGGTTGGCGTAGTTCACCATTATAGCAACTACCTTGCCCTCCTGCTCGACCTTCATTATCTGTACCGAATAATCGGGCTCTACCATAGGATGGTCGAGGTCGGTGCGGTCGTATCCGGGACTTGTAACAAAGCTTCCGTTCTTAAGCACCCAGTTGCGGCAGAAGCTATAACGCTTCTCCTCTGTATCGCCGTAGCTGAGGGTTACCTCTTTCTGATCTCCAAAAGCCTCGACAGCCGCCTTTACCGTTCTCTGCGCGATTATTCCCGCAACCTCGGGCTCGGCGGGTGTTTTCATAAATTGAACACCCATATTCGCGCCCGTATGCGTGTGGTTTGCCACGAGCCATATATTCTCGGAAGGCACACCTGTTGCCTCGGATATTCTGCCGCGAACGTCGTCGGCGTAATCCTTCATTATCTCAAGATGGTCCATCGCAACGATAATAACGGTTTGAGCCCCGTTTGTAAATACACCCGCATTTGCCTGAAGGGGCAATCTCGCTCCTCTCGCGTAATAGGGGTCGTACTCACCCGGCATAAAGCCTTCAAGGGGCGTGTAATCGATCTCTTTAAATCCGGCTTTTAGCATATTTTCCTCCATTCCCACGCGCACACGCGCGTACGCGAAAATAAATATTTGAATTACAGTAATATAAAATATATCGCAACCCAATCTTTAGGGCAAGTATAGCAAATAAACCACCCCTTGTCAATAGACTTTGGGGATTTTTAGCAAAAACTTTTCCATATTTCACTCGCCCAAAAAACTAAGTAAAAAAATAAGCGTATTTTTCCAGATATCATTGACGAACAGAGAGTATTTTGATAAAATAAAAGAACAAACTATATACTATATCAAGGAGGCTCTATTATGCAATACGTAGTTTTACAGGTAACACTTAAGGAAAAATTTATCGGAACAGGATCTAAAAATCTCTCCCAGCTTGAATCCGTGATAAACGAGCAGGCGGCAAAGGGATACAGACTTCACACAATATCCACCGCATCGGCAACAAGCACAGGCTTTGGCGGCGGTGACAGAATTCAGGCAACTATGGTTTTTGAAAAAATATAATTTATTTAAGGAGATCGAAAAATGAAAAAGTATGTATGTGACGTATGCGGTTGGGAATATGACGAGGCGGCAGGCGCTCCCGAGCACGGAATTGCCGCGGGAACAAAATTTGAGGATCTTCCCGACGACTTTGAATGTCCTCTCTGCGGAGTAGGAAAGGATAGCTTCAGCGAGGCTGAATAACAAAAGCTTTCGCGCCGAGCTGACACTCGGCGCGAATTTAAGGAGTAACGATGACACTTGTTTTACTTACCGCCATAGGCGTTGGCGGCGCTACGGTCATAGGCGCTGTTATAGGATTTTTGTTTAAAAAGATATCTCATAAATTTTCGGATATCGTGCTGTCGTTTGCTGCGGGAGTTATGCTTGCCGCGGCTGTTCTCGGACTTATAATTCCCTCGCTTGATTACGGCGGAAAATACGGTCTGCTTATAACAATAGCGGGTATTTTTGTGGGTGCGCTCTGTCTTAACCTTATAGACAAGCTGGTCCCTCACCTGCACAAGCTCGCGGGGGCTGATATAGAGGAGCATAAAAACGCAAATCTGAGCAAGGTGCTTTTGTTCGTAAGCGCGATAGCGATACATAACCTGCCCGAGGGTATTGCCGCGGGCGTTGGTTTTGGCTCGGGCGACACCTCTCAGGCGCTGATGATAGCGGGCGGTATCGCGCTCCAAAATATCCCCGAGGGTATGGTGATAATAGGACCTATGCTGGCGGCGGGGATAAAGCCGAGCAGAACCTTCTTTCTCGCAATGATGACAGGTCTTGTTGAGGTCTTCGGCGCACTTATGGGATATCTCGCGGTCAGCGTGGCGTCGGCTATCCTTCCCTTCGCACTCGCATTTGCAGGGGGAACGATGCTCTACGTCATAAGCGACGAAATGATACCCGAAACACATATGCACGGCTCTCAGCGCGGAGCGACCTACGCCCTGCTCGTGGGATTTTGCATCATGCTCATCACAGATGTTCTTTTGGGATAGTTTTTTCAAGGGAGAACCTTTTAAGGAAAGGGTCGGCAGTGCCGACAGCCAAGCTTCGGAGATGTTCACCTTAAATTGATTAACCCCACCCGACGGTGGGGTTTTTCTTGTTTTGTTTGTTATTACCCCTTTGACCCCCTCAAAAACTTTCAAACTAAATTATTAACCCGTAGGGGCGATTCACGAATCGCCCGCCTCAAAAAAACAGGCAAAACAAACGGACGATTCGTGAATCGCCCCTACAACAAAAATATAGATGGATTGTCTTGCCCAACGGCGTGGACAGTCGAGGTAGCGAAGCGGCGTGAGCGCAATGAATGACACCACGGTGTGGTGTCAGAACGCGAGCGTGACCGAACCGCAGTAGACCGCCTGTCCCTACAAGAAGATATTTATAGGAAGCTTCTTCTATAGCAATGAAGTTTTTCCTAATCAAACATCTTTAATTTGTAGGGACAGGCGTCCTCGACTGTCCGTTTTGTTTTATTTATCTTGAACCAATTTTTCTGCCAAGGCAAGAGCCGTGGTTATGTGGTCGCAGAAATATTCCTCTCCGACCTTCTCGGCAAGTCCCGCTTTGCGGATAAATTCCATCGGCTGCTTGTTAACGTGTGAGAATACCACCTTTATTCCCATCTCGGAGCAATGAGCGTAGAAGCTCTCGAGCGCGTTCATCGCGGTCGAATCTATGGTAGACACACTTCTCATTCTTAGAACGATGCACTTGGTTTCGTCATCTATTCCTATATTGGATATTCTGTCGGCAACACCGAAGAAGAGCGGTCCGCTTATCTCGTAGACCGAAAGCCCCTCGGGAAGATCTCTGAGCAGATGCGAGTCGTTTTCGCTGTCCTTTTTCTCCCAAGGCTGAAGCTCGGTCTGGTCACTGACCTTCTTCATAAAGAGCACACAGGCAAGAACTATGCCAACCGCGATAGCAACCACAAGGTCAAATACTACGGTGAGCACAAAGGTGACCACAAGCACGAATACGTCGGTCTTCGGCGCGGTCTTCACAAGTCTTACGAAAGGACGCCACTGACACATATTATATGCCACGTGGAAGAGCACCGCGGCAATTATCGGCATAGGTATGAGCGCGGCATAGGGCATAAGGAGAACCAATATAAGCAAGAGCACTATCGCGTGGACTATACCCGCAACAGGCGTTCTTCCGCCGCTCTTTATGTTTGCCGCCGTTCTCGCGATCGCTCCCGTAGCGGGTATCCCGCCGAAAAACGCAGAGCCTATATTGCCTATTCCCTGCGCCACCAGCTCGGTGTTCGAGTTGTGCTTGGTGTTGGTCATTCCGTCGGCCACCACACAAGAGAGCAGCGACTCTATCGCGGCAAGTATAGCAATAGTAAAGGCATCGGGAAGCAGTCTGCGAACAAGGTCAAAGCTGAAGGTGGGCATACGGAAGGACGGCAGAGCGCTGCTTACGCTGTAAAGGTCGCCTATCGTGTTGACCTCAAGCCCGAATATCTTGACCACGGCAATTCCCACAAGCACCGCAACGAGTGACGCGGGTACTTTCGAGAGATATTTTATCTTAGGCCAAATTATGAGTATCGCAAGACCGATAAGTCCCACAAGCACCGCCCAAAGATTTATGGTTGATATATTAGAGATAAATGCCTCCACCTTCTCGGCGGTTTCTATCGGCTTAACTCCGTCGGGATAGGTGAGCCCGAAGAAGTCCTTGAGCTGACCGATAAGTATAGTCACCGCAATTCCCGCGGTAAAGCCGGTCGTTATCGTGAACGGGATATACTTGATAAGACCGCCAAAGCGGAAAAGTCCCATAAGTATGAGTATGATACCCGCCATCACGGTAGCTATCATAAGTCCCTCGATGCCGTTGACGGCAACGATACCCGCAACTATGGTAGCAAAGGCGGCGGTGGGGCCCGATATCTGAACTCTGCTTCCGCCGAAGAATGCAATCAAAGCTCCCGCAACGATAGCGGTATAAAGACCCTCTTCAGGGCCAACGCCCGAAGCGAGCGCCAGCGCGATAGAGAGCGGAAGCGCGATAATAGCCACGATTATACCCGATATGATATCACTTACAAGCTGTTTTCCCGTGTATCCCTTAAGCGACGAAAACAGCGCAGGTCTGAAATCCTTCATAAAATCCTCCCAAAGTCAAAAAAACACGCGGCCCTCCGACCGCGTGTTATATTGTACTACCAATAAATAAATTTGTCAATAAGAAAATTTTAAAAAGAAGAAGGGCAAATGGTGCGTGCTCTTAAGGACAGTTTTTAAAGGTTAGCAAAATATATGAACCTACCGACAGGAAGACAGAGGATGCTTTGCGTTCTCTGTCCTCTTTGTATATAGCGCGGAAAGTAAAAAAGCCTTCCTCCGGGAGGAAGGTGGCGCGCGATAGCGTGACGGAAGGAGCCCGCGTGACTTTGGGTTTGTGCTAACTTTATTCCAACGCATTCTCCCTCAGTCGCCTACGGCGCCAGCTCCCTCCCGGAGGGAGCCTTTTTACGTTTATCTATGCCTTATCATTTTTTCTGACAAGCACTGCATTTGTGTACACAAATGCAAAATACGGCATACCTCTTTCGAGATATGCCGTATTTTTGAAAACTGTCCTTTAGAGTGACGCTCTAAACCTTCTTCTTTTTTATTTAATTTTCCAAATCCGCTTCGGCATCTGTATCCGATGCGTTGCTTATTCCCTCGGTGAGGCAATACTTCTTGTACTCGGTGGGGGTCATTCCCGTATGCTTTTTGAAAAGAGTTGAGAAATAGTGCGAGTTCGAGAAGGTAAGCATTTCGGCTATCTCAAAGAAGTTCTTGTTGGTCTCCTTTATCAGCCTCTTTGCCTCGTTTATCTTCATCATGTTGAAATAGTCTATTATCGAGCACTCGCAAACGCTTGAAAAGCGCTTTGATATGTAGGATTTACTGAACGACAACGCCTTGCTCAAGTTGTCCATACTCAGCTTTTCGGTGAGATGTATCTCCATATACTCAACCACCTTAAGACAGAGGTCGTCGTTTATTACTTCCTTTTTGAAATACGCGCTCGGTCTGTCCGAAAACGCTCCGTCGGCGCGTATCAGCTCTATGAGCATAAGCTCAAGCCTGAGAAGCACGGTCTGGTCGCCCGCCCAGAGCACTCTGTCCGAACGGTATTCGATATCACTCTCTTCCCCTCTGCTTGACGCTATAACAAAGGTGTTGTTAGCCTCTTGCAGAATATCGCCTATGTGCTGTTTTGTCGTTACGTCGGCCTGCATCTTTCTGCGCTCAAAGAATCCCATAGCCACAGACGAGCTTTTAAAGCGTATCGCTATCACCTGAGCAGGCTTGCCCTTGTCCGACTGGAGCATATGAGCCTCAAAGGGCTTGTGAAAATACAGCTCTCCCTGATGAAGCGGTATAACTTCCGCATCCGCCAAAACGGCGCACTCTCCTTTATCCACGTAAACGAGCTCCCAATCATCTATACTCAGGGGCTTATCAACAAAAGTGCCGTCAATATTAAAATATGATATTGATTTCAGCTCAGATATATTTATCGATTTCTGCATCCTATATCCCGAATTTTTGTTTGCCATTCTTCAAAACCCGCCTCTAAACGTTTTTGTTCATATAATTATACACTAACGTACAAAATAATGTGTACAATATTCTATCCTCTTTGTACAATATTCTATCCTCTTGTACAAAATCATCTACTTTTTGCCAATAAAACGCCATTTTATGTAAGATTATCCACCATCAAAAATATATAAATAAAATATCCTTTTTGCTATTGACATTTTTCTGTCAAAGTGTTATAATTCATTGGTTATAAAGATATACATTATCTGATTTTGATAAAATTTCATTGGAGGCAATATCATGCAGATCCTACTCAGCCTTTCTGTGGCGCTTTTTGCCGGACTTATGCTTTCTCGTCTTGCGAAGCTCCTCAAGCTCCCCGCGGTAACGGCATACCTTGTTGCGGGTATTCTTGTCGGCCCCTATTTCCTTGGTGCGCTCGGTATACCCGGCCTTGGATTTACAAGCATAGAAAACGTAAAATCCTATTCTCTTCTTTCCGATATAGCTCTTGGCTTTATAGCCTTCTCTATCGGAAACGAGTTCCGCCTTTCCCAGCTCAAAAAGACGGGAAGACAGGCGACAATAATCGGAATTTTCCAGGCTGTCATCACAACAATCGTGGTCGATGCGGTGCTTATAGGAATACATCTTGCAATTCCGGACAAATTCCCGCTTCCTGCGGCAATAGTTCTTGGCGCAGTTGCGTCCGCAACCGCTCCCGCGGCTACTCTTATGGTCGTACGTCAGTACAAGGCAAAGGGTCCGCTCACCGATATACTTCTCCCCGTCGTTGCGCTTGATGACGCTGTGGGACTTATGCTCTTCGCCGCTTCCTTCGGCGTTGCGAAAGCGCTCATATCGGGCAAGATAGACATAATCTCGGTTCTCGTAGAGCCTATTCTCGAGATAGTCCTCTCGGTGCTTCTGGGCGCTATTATGGGTCACGTCTTCACTTTCTTCGAAAGGTTCTTCCACTCGCGCTCGAAGCGACTTTCGATGTCGGTAACCTTCGTGCTTCTCACCGTTGGACTTTCTATGATGAAATTCAAGGTAGGCGGAGTACATATCGGCTTCTCTTCTCTTCTCGTATGTATGATGCTCGGAACGATGTTCTGCAACGAGTGCGACGTATCCGAGGAGCTTATGGACAGAGTGGACAGATGGACTGCCCCGATATTCATACTCTTCTTTGTGCTCAGCGGAGCTGAGCTTGACCTTGCGGTATTCAAGGATTGGATAATAGTTGTTATCGGTCTTGTATATATACTCGCTCGTTCGGCAGGAAAATACAGCGGAGCTTACATCAGCGCAAGGGCTACAAAATGTGATGAAAACATAGTCAAATATCTCGGTATTACTCTTCTTCCTCAGGCGGGAGTTGCACTTGGTATGGCAATCAAAGCACAGGAGCTTGGCGAACAGGGCGCTATAGTGGCAAACATAACGCTTTTCGCGGTTCTCATATACGAGCTTGTAGGTCCTTCTCTCACCAAGATATCGTTGCTCAAGGCGGGAGATATCCAGCCCGAGGGCAAGACCAGCGCACGCGCGCAGAAAAATTAAATTTTGAAACTAAAAAAGCCTTCTCCTGTGGGAGAAGGGGGACCGCGTAAGCGGTGGATGAGGAGTTGTTTTTTGCACCAAACACCTCATCCGTCAGCCTTCGGCTGCCACCTTCCCCCACTGGGGAAGGCTTTTTGTTTTTATAATCTTTTTAAAAATTCCAACAGCCCCTCAAAGCTTCCCTGCGGACAGTCGGGGAGCTCACCGTCGCAGATAAGACAGTCGGTAAGCAAAAAGGCGTCCATTCCCGCCATCTGAGCCGCCCTCACGTCCTCCTTGGCGTTGTTTCCTATCATAAGACATTCGCGCGGTTCTACCGAGAGCTCCTTGGCTATCTCGATATAGTATTCGGGCGAGGGCTTGCAGTATCTTGAATTTCCGTAATGGGTAACGAGGTCAAAGTCCTCTGTTTTTATTCCCGTCCAACTGAGCCTTGCCTCTACGGCAACCAATGGAAAGAAAGGGTTTGTTGCAAGGACTACCTTACCCGCCTTCTCTCTTGCCTGCTCCACCGCGGCTACCGCAAGCGGAGTGGGCTGACAAAACGCCACTGCGCTGTGAAATTCATTTCTGTAAAAATCATCAAAAAAGGGGATGTCGTCATACACGTGCTCACCCATAAGCCCCGAGAAAACGCTCCAGAACCTATCTCCGTTAAGACAACTTCCGTCGTTTGTTATCATAGCCGCAACGCCCTTCCACATAGCGCCGATAAACTCCTTTGGCTGATATCCCCTCGGCGCAAGATGCGCTGAGAGCAGACCAAAATATCCGCGTGTAAATTCATCGTTATCCATAGGCAACAGCGTGCCGTCAAGATCAAACAGTATTGCCTTGTATTTCATTCACATCACCTTTTATTTTAAATCATTCACAAAATTCTTGGGCACGGACGATCCTGTCCGCGCCCAAGTGTCACGTCATCAGTCCAAGTCAGCAAAATCGTCAATTATATCCTGAAGCTGACCCTTTGCATTCTCAGCCTTTCTTGCATATATATTCATATAGGTATTCTCTCCTAAGATCGGCAGGTTGTAGGAAATGGCTGAGTACAATCCGTCCTTCTTATCGGCCTTTGTTCTACCAAGGTCATATATTATTCCAACGTCATATACTACGTTCTCGAATATGAGGTCAAGCATTTCTGCGCACCTTTGGTCGTAGGCATCCCAAAACTTACACTTAGTTTCGTAGTATGCGTGGTATGTGGTCTTGGTCGATGCCTCTGTCAGAGCCTGGAGCGCAAAACTTACGAAATCAAGATTGCCCTCGCTAACAGTTGCGGGTATTCCGACCAAAGTACTGTTCCAAACGTTAGTCATGGTGTAATAGTTCTCCTGACTGGAGGTGTACTTAGGATAGGGCATATAACCGAACTCAAAATTTACCACGTCAAGGAAGTTATAGTTCATCTCCGAAAGAGATGAGCTGTACATAAGCGCTCTTCCCTGACCAAAGGTGTTGAGAGGTATAGACCATATCTCATCTGTTGAGCCGAACTGCTCGGGGTACAGGGTGATCGTCCTGTCATAAGCGAAAAGCGCGACCTTATCTATAATATTCTTAACGGTATCGTCCTTATCCGCTTCAACAAATTTAAGATTTCCGCCCTCATTAGTAGTCAAACGGAATCCGCCGCCTATTATAAACATTGACGAAAATTCCTGAGAGGAAAGCGCAAGACCAAAGGAATCATCAATATCACCCTTTTGTCCGTTACCGCCTCTATCATCGGAAAATTTCTTAAGAATGTCGTAACAGTTATCAAGTGTCCAGGTATCGTTATCCACCATATCCTCAAGCATACCGAGATTTTCCGTTCTCGCAAGCCCGCGGTTATAGTAAATAATGAACGCTCTGTCAAGATTCTGAATGGTAAGGTCGCTCGCGCTGAGGAATGTCCTTCCCGAGATCGTGAGCTGTCCTGTGGCGTAAGCGTCCCACGAGGGGTGAGCAAGATCTATGTACTGAGTTTCTCTCATATCCCTGAACATTCCCTGCTGAGCTCGCGCAAATCCGGCGCTTGTGCCTACGAAAGCTACGTCGTACAGATCCTCACCTTTGTTGTAAGCCTCCTGCACGGCAGTTGCGGAAGTTGTTACCCAAGTATCCTGCTTAACTACAAAATTATATTTAGCTTCAAGCGCGTTGTTTCTCTGCCAGACCGCCTTTCCGACAACGTCGTCGGGCTCCTGATCTCTTGCTATCTCGAAGTTACTCATCTGGGGATAAAGGTTGTTGATATTTCCTATTACAATAAGCTCTTTTCCGTCCCAGTCCTTGTTGGGGAGTCTGGTGGAATAGTCGGGTCTGGGCTCTTCGGTCGTAGACCCGGGCTTAGATGTAGGTTTAGATGTGGGTTTGGACCCGGTCGTCTCGCCCGGTCTTTGCGCGGGATCGTCGGGATTTTGTGTTGTAGCCGCCGTTGTCGTTTCCTCGGACGGGTTGTCGGTCGAAATGTCATCACACGCCCAGATTCCGCACAGGGTGGACGCTACCAAACAAAAGCATACGAAAATCTTAAAGAATTTTTTCATTTCTGTTCCTCCATTGTTAGCCTAAGTGGGCTCGATTCAATAAGCCCATCGGCGATAAATTTCCGAGTCTTTGGGCGCTTCTCGCCTTGAAAAGTCTGCACTTGTCTTCGACTCGCATCACCCAAATCCATCGAAAATTTATTCGACGGTGGGTGCAGGCAGTTTATATCGAGCAAATATTCAGGAGAGACGAGGCAAAATTTCGAAGTAATATGCGGATATTGCGAGAATTTTTGCCGAAGTATATACGAATATTTGCCGATACAAACCTTATTGATTCGAGCCCACTTAGGCTACCTTCTTAAAAATAAAATTCTTCACTGTTCTCATCACAGGTATCGTGATTTTCAACGATAAGAACCTTTGCTCCCTTTTCTATGAGAACGTTGTGCCATACACCCGCCTTGACATTGTATATCTTGCAGGGCTCCATCTTATACTCCTTGCGATCCTTACCTATGATAAGCGATGCCTCTCCCTTAAGCAGGACGAAGACCTCGTCGGTAAGCATATGGCGTTCAAGCATATTATAGCTCTCTCTGTCGAACTTCTTTCCGAAGTTTGCAATAGCCACTCTCCAATTTTCAAAAGACATCGTGGGATCGTAGCCGTCGCCCTCGTATTCAAATATTTCTAAATCCATATCACCCTCCATCTTCCTGTTTTTATCATTATATCACTTTTCTTTAGTATTTTCAAGTACCACACCTAAAATTCAAAAAAGCACACCGACAGGCGGGTTTTGATTTATTATAGGTCCGCCCTTTGGGTGACGCGGCGTTTGATTTTCTAATTTATGTTTTGTTTGTTTTTACATAATGGACAGTCGAGGACGCCTGTCCCTACAATTGTAAAATGTACGCCATAAAAAATCACCCTATGTAGATGTGGTTTTGAACAAATAGACCCCTGTAGGGACAGGCGTCCTCGACTGTCCATTTCACAAGCAATACAAACAAACGCCACCATGGTTCGGTGAACTTTTTCTCATAATCGGTAGGGGTCGGCGCCCACGACGACCCTTGTACAATCATTACAATTTAAACTTTATCACTATAGCTAAAAATTCTTTAAAAGGTTTGGAGAGGGTCAAGGGAGAACCTTTCCTTAAAAGGTTCTCCCTTGTTATAAGAAGAATATCCCCCGTGATCTCTCACGGGGGATAGTTTTTAAGGAGAACCTGGAATTATCTCAGAATTATTTTAGATCGCTCTCTTCTTCATGAGTATGAATATCCAAGCGCCAAGTCCAAGGTTGAATACTACCGCTACTATCGCGATAACCAACGGAGCTATACGAGCATCCTTCTCTGCCTGTGCTATCTCAGCCTTAAGTGCCTCTACCTCTGCTGCGAGGTCATCGTTAAGCTTCTTATCGCCTGCGGAGATCGCGCCGTTAAGCTCAGCCTTATTCTCTATGTCAGCCATCTTCAATGCTGCCTCAATGTCATTAAGGTTTGTCTTAATTCCTGCATCTGCTGCCATATATGCTGTCTCAAGTGCGCTTATAGCTGCCTTGAGATCTGCATCTGCTGCCTCAAGAGCTGCCTTAAGAGCTGCATCGCCATCAGCTATCGCCTTGCCCAGCTCTTCCTCAAGTGCCTTATCAGCTGCCTTATATGCATCCTCTGCTGCCTTGAGAGCCGCCTCAAGAGCGTCTATCTCTTCCTGAAGATCATCGTCGCCTACTTCTATTGCTGCCTCAAGAGCCGCCTTTGCAGCCTCGAGATCCTCGCCTGCCTCCTGTATAGCGTCGAGGAATTCGCGCTTAGCTCTTGCAAGCTCCTGTCTTGTTGCCTTCTGCATATCGAGAACATCGATGTCGCTTTCAGCTACGTCAAGTCTGTCCTCTGCATCGTCAAGTCTGCCCTCTGCGTCGTCAAGTCTGTCTTCTGCATCGTCGAGTCTGCCCTCTGCGTCATCAAGTCTGAGCTCTGCATCATCAAGTCTGCCCTCTGCATCGTCAAGTCTGTCTTCTGCATCGTCGAGTCTGCCCTCTGCCGCATCCATCTCTGCCTCAAGGGTAGTTATCTTACCTTCTGCTGTGGTGATTCTTGCCTTAGCCGCGGTTATCTCGTCCTCTGCTGCGTCGAGTCTGCCCTCTGCTGCGTCCATTTCGCTCTCAAGGGTGGCTATTCTTGCCTTTGCAGCGGTTATCTCGCCCTCTGCCGCAGCCATTCTGGTCTGAAGGTCAACTATCTTTGCCTTCTCTGTAGCGAGGTCGGTATAAAGCGCGTCTATTCTTCCTCTCTCTGTTACAAGCTCGGAATTGAGAGTATCTATTCTTCCTCTCTCTGTTGCAAGATCATTATTAAGAGTAACTATGTTAGCCTGTGCGGTCGCGAGAGCAGCTTCTGCTGTATCAAGGTCTGCCTGGAGTGTGTCTATGTCGCCCTCTGCTGCAGTCATCTTGCCCTGAAGAGCTACGATATCAGCCTGTGCGGTTGCGAGAGCCGCTTCTGCTGTGTCAAGGTCTGCCTGAAGAGTTGTTATGTTGCCGCTTGCGGTAGCTATCTGTCCCTCAAGGGCGGTTATGTTGCCCTCTGCGGCAGCTATCTGTCCGGTAAGAGTGGTTATATTGGTATTAACTGTTGCTATATCGGATGTAAGCTGAGCGATATTCGACTGCGCTGTAGCAACCGTTGCCTCAAGCGCGGTTACGTCTGCATTAACATCGTCAAGAGTGAGAGCTCTGATGACCAGACCGCCGGTGATAGTTACCGAAAGCGCGTCATATGTTGCGTCTGCATCTCTTGTTACCATAACGTCATATGTACCAATCTCGGAAGGACCACCCGCAACGGGTGCGCCGCTTTGTGAATATGTAACAATGAAGGGATAGGTTGCAATGTCTATAGTGTCATCGCCGGGTATTACCACAAAGCTCTTTGCCGTGCCGTCCGCTACGTAGGTTTGAGTAGTTTCATCAATGGTAAGGGTGCTGGCCGCCGAAGTGCCTATAGCAAACATTGCGAATGTTGACACGATCATTATCATCGCTATCAGTGTGCTTAAAAATTTCTTAGTTCTTGTTTTCATCTCTTTTTTCCTTTCTTAAGTAAGAATGTGTTAATATATTTTATTTTTATTTTTTTCACAGGTACATATGCCTATCAGATCCTCACCGTGCTTGTAATATTTGCAGTCTGCACAGTAGGCGTCTGATATTTCACTCTCTCCGTGCTCACAAAGCTCCTGCATCTGTGTCACGAAAGGGTATCCCTCTTCGGTATGCTCGGGATACCTTTCGAAGTCGGGGTAGATTGGGATCGGCTCTCCTCTCGTCCTCTCGTATTCCTCGTAGTATCCGTATTTTATTTCAAATTCCTTACCGAACAGTGATATTATTTTGTAAAGATCTCCGTCTCTGATCTTATTCATAACTCGCCTCCTTCCGAGGTGCGCTTGACAGCAACACAAAAGGTCCTGTACGCTGTCTACGATAACAGTATACAGGACCTTCCCCAAAAAAGGTATCACCTAAAATGAAAATTTTAGCACATTGTTTTTTGCACTTTTTTGCCAAATATCAGAGTATGGCGTAAAACTCGGACCTATCCTTAACTCCGGTTTTTTGGACTACTCTAAGCACGGTCTGCTTAACGGTAGACTCGGATATATAGAGCATAGCCGCAATATCCTTCGTGGTAAATCCGAAAGCGACCAGCTTTGCCACCTCTCGCTCTCTTGCGGTGAGGTTTACCGCGATGCTTCTGTTTCTTGCCGCGCCGCTTATTTTTGACCATCCGGCGCTGTAGGTCTTGTGCATTTCCTTTAATATTACAACGCTCTCGGGTTCTATCTCTGCCGCTCTCTCCTCAAGCAGGCCGTCAAAATGCCGCATATATTCAACCAGAATTCCATAAAGCTTATCGGCAAGGGCGAGGGATATTGCCCTGTCCATATGCTTTATAGCGCTCTCGCGGTCGCCCGAGTTGTGGTACGCCACCGCGCAGGACATTCGCAGACATATCTCGGGCAGCACCGTCTTATCCACCACCGCCTGGCATATCAGCGGCTCTATCGTACAGGGGATCATTCTCATAAGCGCAAGACCCTGCACGCCCTCTACCTCTATCTGCTTTGACGCGATAGCAAACGCCGCCATATATAGATATTTTATGTAGAACACCTTTGCCGCGGGGTGGGAATCGGGCGGCAAGAGCTCGAAATCGCCCTTGGTAAACCAAGCGGGATAGTCGCTGTTATCATATATCGAGCTGTCGGCTATAGCTATAGCCAAAGAAATTATATCTCTTTCGGTCTGTGTCTTACACGGGGCTTCGCATATATGGCGCTTGGCCTCCCTCCAAAGCTGCACGTCGCCGCGCCAGATAGCGCATTGAGCGAGCAGCATGCCTCCGCCGAGAATAGCGTAAAAGCCCGAATGAGCCGACAAAAAATAACGCGCACGGTCGTATACCTTGTCTATCTCCCCGCGCCTGTAGGCTATCTGAGCCTCAAAAAGCGCGTGCGCCTCGGGATTGTTTTCAAGCAGAGCGGCGCATTCGTCTGCCCCGCCCGCCTTATTATATATGTTGGTCATATCGAGAAAGGGACTTTTTCTCGGCATAGGCAGAGTGGGACTTTCCTCTTTCCCCGATTTTGGCAGGACCGCGTGAGCGGGTATCATCCAAGTGCGCTCCCAACGGGTAGCCCCCTTTATCTTGCCTTCCTTGCATAGTCCCTGCACTCTTCTGGGGGTAACGCCCCATTTTTCCGCCGCCTGTTTTACAGTTATAAGCTCCATTTTCACTCCTTAATTTCGTTTGAACGAAACATCAAAACCGCATTATTTCGTTTGAACGAAACATTTTTTGTACCTCCGCTTCGTTCAAACGAAATTTCCAAAATTATTATATCTCAAAAAATTTAGTTTGTCAAGGATATTTTGCAAATTATATCCACCAAAACAGCCGAGCCGTAACAGGTCAACTGTTACGGCTCGGCTAAATATTTCGGCGGCATTAGCTACTGCTTTTTCTGAGTTATTGTTGGGAAAAATCTCGTTTTATACTTCTTTAAGAAGCCTTTAAGCTGTCTTTTATGACTGCAAAGCTTTTCCTCGCAGCGCGAGCAATCAAGGCATTTATTGGTTTCGGTCGAGAAGCGCTCGGGGTGCAGTCGGTAGGTGATCTCCCACCTCAACAGCAACGCCACGGCGCATCCGAGCAAGCTGTAGGTATACCAGTGTGGGATAAAAACAAGAGGCGTGAACATCATCGCAAAATCCCAGTTATAGATACGGCAGGTGGCGCAGCAGCGATTTTTCATAAACCAGGTCTGGAACGGGCAGAAGAACAAAATACAGATGATATCGCAGACTGAAAAGGCGAGGGCTATCAAGATGAGAATTCCCCCGTCAAATATCCCCGTAAAATACAAAGCGCCGATCACGGCGTTAAGAGACAGCCAAACGAGTGCCACGAGCGCCGTTTGCTTCCACGATTGGTTGGTGGGGATATTCTTCTCCGCCACAGGCTCATAATTACGCGCGAACTGCTTTTGACAGCCCATACTTTCAAGCCTTGACGGAAAGAACCGCAACGCCATACCAACGATGAAGAATATCCACACGATAGTTGGCAGGATCGCGTTTTGCGTTAATACCTCGGTTCGGTCTAATATATAAAAAACAAGCACGGCGACAAACAAGGTCGACCGTAGCACTAATTTAAAATAATGGAGCGCAGAGATCTTCGATAGTTTTTTACTCATTGGCAATACCGCCTTTCCTTTCCACATTATAACACAAAAGAGCGTGGCGCGCAAGGGATTTTTTCAGTATCTTCGCCGTCTTTACATCTTTTTGACCTGTATGCCTTTTAGTTAAACTTGCTTTTCGGTCTTAGAGATTTACATATCAGTAAAAATATGATATAATAACCTCATCGGGCAATTGTAAAGAGCGAGACCCGAATAAAAATTTTATCCTCAAAGCTGTAAGATTTGGAATTTGTTTTTCGACTATATATATGAAAGGCCTTTAGGAGCTATGTAAGGAGATGACTATATGACAGACGAAAAAATCGTTATGCTGTATTGGGAACGCAATGAAAATGCCGTTCGGGAGACCGAGCAAAAATACGGTAAATATTGCTACACTATCGCATATAACATCCTTAACTCACACGAAGACTCAGATGAGTGTGTCAACGACACCTGGGTAGGCGCGTGGAACGCTATGCCGCCCGAAAAACCAACCAGGCTGCAGAGCTTTCTCGCCCGTATTACCCGAAATATCGCCATAGACCGATATCGGTATGACGGCGCCCAAAAGCGAGGCGCAGAGGTGGAAAGCGCTATCGATGAATATTGGGAGTGTATTCCAAACGGCGATGCTTCTATCGAGGACGAACTTGTTCTGACGCGGGCGATCAACTCTTTTCTTGCAACTCTTGATACCCGAACTCGTGTTATATTTATGCGAAGATATTGGTATTCGATGAGTGTCAAGGATATTGCCGACAGTATGCGTCTTTCGGAAAGTCATATCAGTGTCATACTGCATAGGACCAGAAGCAGATTCAAAGATTATCTTACAAAGGAAGGGCTATTCGTATGAAGAAAAAGAATTGGTATCGCGGCTTTAGCCTTGCCGATGATAAATACGTTGCCGAGGCGCACCCCGATAACGTGATCAGACCTAAAAGAACCAAAATATTTGTTTCCATCGCGGCAGCTTGCGCCTGCTTTGCGCTGATCTTTTGCAACCTCTGGCTGTTTATTCCCTTTAACACCAATCCGCCCGACGTGTCGCAGTACGCGGACAGCGAGTATTACGGGCTCATTCAGAAACTGAACGTGCTCACCTTTGAGAAACCAAGGTACAAGAACAATGCGGCAAAGCTCTTGGCAAACCTAAAAAATATTTCATTTGGCGTCACAAAAGCCGAGGACGCCGCCACACCGGAAAACAGCCTTACCGCAGACGGAACGAGCGAAGTAGGCGGTTACCGAGAGGTCACCGACAATCAAGTAGAGGGTATCATAGAAGCCGACCGCATCAAGCGGAGCGACACGCATATTTATTATCTTGACAATGATCTGCTTCGCATCTACTCTATTGACAAAGAGAACACCAAAGAGGTCGGCAGCTACAGGCTCTACGGCGGTAGCAAGGATTACTACTTTGGTCAGTGGGAATTTTACCTTTCAAACGACTGCAAGACCGTAACGGTGGTCACTCAGTATTATACGAAAACCAATAGCAATTATGATCGCTATGTAAATCTCATTTCGCTTGACGTGAGCGACCCCGCAAACATCGTCAAAAAAGAAGAATTCAATATTACGGGCAATTATATGTCTTCCCGCAAGGTAAACGGAAGTATACTGCTCCTGACCGAGTTCGTTATCAACAAACGAGAGCTTGACTTTGATGACGAGAGCACATTCCTTCCTCAAATCGATGAGGGCGACGGAGCGCACAGTATTCCCGCAGACGGTATCGTGTCCCCCGATAATCTGAGCAACACCCGCTATACCGTTGTAATGAAGCTCGACGAGAACACGCTCGACCTCAAGGGCACTGCGGCATATCTATCCTACTCGGAGGACGTGTACGTTTCGGAAGACCACGTATTCCTAACTCACGTATTCGCGGATAAAAAGGAAAACGACGACGGAACGATGACAAGAAACTCTATGACCGAGATCTCCTGTCTGACCTATGGCGGCGACAGTTTTGAGCAAAAAGGAAACGTTACGGTCAGAGGTTATGTGAAGGATCAATGGAGTATGGATGAATACAAGGGCATTCTTCGCGTTTTCACTACCACAAACGCCACAGATTTTGATGAGCGCTCCTATGACGATGATACTGTTTCTTCCGCGATCCTTCAGACCGCGACAGGACAGTCAAACGCAAGTCTGTACTGCATCGACCTTTCTACCTTTGAGGTGATCGCTTCTGTTATTGATTTTGCTCCCCCTCGCGAGGAGATACAGTCGGTAAGGTTCGACAAGGAAACCGCGTACGTTTGTACCTCTATTGAGCTGTCAGACCCCGTGTTCTTCTTTGACCTGTCCGACCTCGGCAACATCACCTATAAGGATACAGGTACGATAGAGGGCTTCTCAACGTCTCTTATCAGCCTTGGAGATGGCTACCTTCTCGGCATCGGCAGAGGAGATGGCTGGAACAGCTTTAAGGTTGAAGTGTATGAAGAAACCGAATACGGCGTTCGTTCCGTATGCTCGTATGAGCTTGAGAACGCGGGATATTCCACCGAATATAAGTCCTATTATGTAGACCGTGAAAATCGCTTTGTGGGTATTGGTGTTGTAGATAATACCACCGCTAACAGAGAAAGCAGATACATTCTCCTTCATTTTGACGGATACGAGCTTACAGCGCTTGTTGATATACCGCTCGTGGGCGAGCCTTCCAAAATGCGCGGTGTTTATATTGACGGTTATATGTATATGTTCGGTTCAAACGACTTTAAGGTGGAGAAGATTTTTGACTGATGAGATGATGATAAAGAGATGAAAAGAGCCGTACGCTTTTGCGGACGGCTCTGATGTTTAGCGCACTACGGTAGAACGCTTTGATTCAAAGGAAGTTATGTAATCAAACGATATTTTTCCTGTAGTATTTTTGGATTAACTTTTTTGTTTTCCTCGTTTTGGAAATCTCCCCATTAACGAAAAAAACTCGTTTTTTGTTTGTCGGATACGCAATACAATAATGCGGAGTTGCTCCTCCGCGGCTTATCCAACTTCCATACAACGTAATACTTCTGATAGCGTTCCATTTAATTTCTTCTTTTTGTCCCCAAAGGTATATTATCTTAACGCTTTCTTCCGAAAAAACATAATACATCGGGGATATAAGAAATACAAAAACCGGGAGTAATGCTGCAACCAAAAAACCAATAGATAACCCAATATCTTTTTCACTTATGCAGAATATAGATATGCTCACAAAAATCGCAAACAGCGCAACCGCAAGCCATAGATGTTTGTTTAATGCAATTTGTTTTTTATTGTTATCCATACCTGTCACCGCCCCTCTTTGGATTTTATTATATCACAAATCCGTGGGGTGTGCAAGAATTTTTAGTGATATGCCTCGCGTTGCTCTGCGTGATATTTTTGCTTGCGCAAAAGTGATATTGAAGCCTTACGGCTTCAGTGATATTATATTCGCCACCAAAACTCGCGAAGCGAATGTCACTCGGCGTAAGCCGAATATCACTGCGAAGCAATATAACTCGCCGCAGGCGAATATAACTGAAAAAAGCCATTCGCGTAAGCGAATGGCTTTTTTCTTGGTACACCCTTACAAAATCGATCCATATCACAAGTTTTTTCGAAATTGATCCGGGGTTTTCGATCGGTGGGTAGACGTGTCCCTTGGCGATGATGGGAGTAGCACCCCGCCGCTATCTTACGGGGTGCTACTCCATGCGCGTAAACGATGCTATGTAGTTATTTCGTATATTTACTTGACAATGCAGTCAGTTTTCTCAAAAATTGTGGCAGAAATGTTTGGTCAAGGCAATTTTCAAATTTCAACTCTTGCCAAAATCCGCTTGCACCGTTGGAATTTAACATACCAGATACAAAGATATGACCTTTTTTATCTCCTGTAAATAAAATGTACTGTTGATTACCGTAAGGTTCCTGAATTTTTGCCTCACCTTTTAAGGAATCGTATGTTTTCTGTAATTCATTGCAAAAAGTCTGTATATCTTTTATATCAATGTCCATTGTTGTAGATGCGGAAAAGCCTTCACTGGAAACAGAAACCGATAAAATGGTATTGGAGGAGTACGAGATGTCAGACTCAAACACTTGAAAATCTAATGACAAACTAAAGTTTTCGCATTCCAATAAAATAGTGTTGTTCATTTTACGCTCTCCTTCGCCGTGTTGATGGAGGCAATTAGCATTCTGCGGATAGAACCGCAATTGTGCAGAACATTTTTTGCATTTTCTTCTGAAATAATATTTGCCTTTTGCGCAATCTCGATCCAATACTCTGTTTCATAACACTCTTTGAGAGAAATCTGTAATTTTGCAACGAAATCCGCTTTGCTGTGAGCATATTTTGCCTCTCTGATGTTTGCGCCGATACTTGTACCGCTTCTTTCAAGCTGATTGGATAAAGAATAATGGCCTTTAATGCCGTCTGTCAAAGTCAAGATTTTGACCGCAAATTCGGTTGACATATCTGCAAGCTTGTTTTCTGCCATAATTATCACCTCTTTCGCTCATTATACCATAAAATTTCAAAATAGTCAATGAAATCGTGCTTTGCACGATGAAATCCTCACTTCGTTCGGATGAAATCTTCAGCCTACGGCTTCAGATGAAATTAAATCCGCCGCTAACTCCTGCCGCAAGGCAGATTTCATCGCGAAGCGATTTCATCCACCGAAGGTGGATTTCTTCCGCCAACGGCGGATTTAGTTGAAAAAAGCCAAGTCGTACGACTTGGCTTTTTTCTTG
>SVUJ01000020.1 GCA_015063305.1 Oscillospiraceae bacterium
CTATTACTCTAAAAAAGAACCTGGCGTTGATCAACGCCAGGCCTAAAAAAGTTTTAAATTTTAAAAATCCACTGGATTTATTTGAAGATTCTATCAAAAAGTGTTGCACTTAGCTTGACAAATCATCTTTTAGCTGTTGACAAATAATATATCTTATGATATAATAACCAAAATTCTTTGCACTGCATAAAATACAGTACAAACTGATCAGACCGGAGAGCATTCTCGGAGTCGGGTTACAAAGGTAACAGTGGCACACCCACGGGACAGTAGATATCATTACTGTTTCTGCGGGTGTATTTTTATTGGTTTGGAGGTATATTTATGAAAAGAAAAGAAAAAAGAGAGGGTTTTTTCTCTCCTTGCGCGCCAACACAGGATTTTCAGAAGAGAGCCTTTGAGGTTTCGCTGGTGAGTATCATCGGAAACACGATACTGTCGCTGTTCAAGGTTTTCGCGGGTATTCTGGCAAATTCGGGCGCGATGATAAGCGACGCCGTTCATTCGGCATCTGACGTGTTCAGCAGTATCATAGTTATCATCGGTGTAAAGCTTGCCGCAAAGGAGTCCGATAAGGACCACCCCTACGGTCACGAGCGCTTTGAGTGCGTTGCGGCGGTGTTGCTCGCCTTTGTTTTGTTCGTCAGCGGTCTGCTCATAGGTTATAATTCTCTTGAGAAGATACTCAGCGGCGGCGCGTATGAATTTACAACCCCCGGAGTGTTGGCGCTTGTGGCGGCAGGTGTATCTATCGGTGTAAAAGAGGCGATGTATTGGTACACCAGACACTACGCGAGGCGCTTTGATTCGGGTGCGCTTATGGCGGATGCCTGGCATCACCGCAGTGACGCCCTCTCATCTGTGGGAGCACTTATAGGTATAGTTGGCGCGCGTATGGGATATCCCGTGCTCGACACGGTTGCAAGTCTTGTGATATCGCTCTTTATTATGAAGGCGGCGTACGATATATTCAAGGACGCGATAGGGAAGATGGTCGATCACTCCTGTGACGAGGCGGTCGAGCGTGAGATAGCCGAGTGCGCGCTTGAGCAGTCGGGGGTCATGGGTGTTGACCTTATACACACGCGTACCTTTGGAAACAAGATATACGTTGATATAGAGATATCTGCCGACGCAGATATAAGTCTTTGTGCGAGCCACGAGATAGCCGACAAAGTACATAACGCTATAGAAGAAAGATTTCCCAAGGTCAAGCATATTATGGTGCACGTAAATCCGAAAAACATTGCAACCGATTAACCGCACCCAATGGTGAGATTTTAATATTATTCGTCCGTCCCAAAATAGATTTGTGTTAAAAACGGGAGGAGCAAGCCCCTCCCCTACCAAAGGCTTTTTAGATGTATGTAAAACTGTAGAGGGAAAATATCTTCAAAATTTTTATATAAATGGTATTTGTTGCATCGCAATCTCACCTCTGCGGTAGGGGAGGGGCTTGCTCCTCCCGCAAAATAAACAAATAGGCAAAACATAAAATAGAAAACCAAATGCCGCCCTACGAGAATAAATTAAAATCTCACCATCGGGTATAGGTAAACGAAAAGGGACGCCGTGTGGCGTCCCTTGAATTTTGTTTTTAATTAGCCTGCGATAGGAGAGGTTACAGCAGGTGTGTTAGATGTTTCTGTGCTGGGCTGTGTTTCGGAAATGTAAGAGGTGTTACAGTAAAGGAATCTGTCCAGAGTATCTGCATCATACTTTACCTTTACCCAATTTCCGTCCTGGCTCACACCTATACAGGTAAGAGCAACACCGCGCTTTACGGGGAAAGCGATGTTATCTTTATAATTTCCGTTGTCGGCATATGGGGTCTCACGGAGATTAAGGGTTGTTTCAACATTAACGTAAACAGTCTTGGGCTCAGCGTAATCTGTGAAAAGGATCGATCCGGTATCAGCAGTTACAAATGCGGATTTTACGTAATACTGACCGCCTGCAACCTCTATCTGAGTCCACTCGTCGTTGTATTTGATTCTCTTATACGATTCACCAAACTTAATGGTAGATTTTGCTGTTGCATCGGTAACGATTGTGTCTGTTCTAACATGAAGCGCAGTTACTCTTACATACACCATTGTTCCGTTTGTATCATCGGTCCAAGTATATTCGGTGTTTGTTTTTCCCGTGGAAGCTGCAGTTGTTGTAGAAGACGGGTCTGCGGTGGTAGTACCGCCAACGCCTATACCTTCGAACTCTTCCTCTTCGGTTTCTTCGGGGTCTTCAGTGTTGTCCTTACAGGATACCAAAACAACGGAAAAAGCTAAAACAAGAACGAGGAAAAGCGCAAGAAATCTTTTCATTTTTGTATCTCCTTTATTTTTTAATTCTATATATTTTTTCACTATTTAAAGACACTGCAAACATCGTCTTTAGGCAGATTTTTCAGCAATATTTGACGATATAATACAAATTAATATTCATACATTTGATTATATCATATATAGCTGTTTGTGTCAAGCGCAAATAAAAATTTTAAGCAAAACTTTATCTGTCGCTTTGCTCTATCGCTCATCATTTGCGATAAGCGTTTTTATTGCTCCTATGGCTACCTTTATCGCCGTATCTATATCGGCATTATCGGCATCTGTATCCATTCCCGCTAAATCGCGTTCCTGGTTCCAAAGGCATATAAAAACAGCTCCGCATCTGAGCCCGAGGGTGGCTCCAACGGTAAATAACGTCGAGGTCTCCATCTCACTCGCCAGAACTCCAAGGCGCTTCCACGCCTCCCATTTTGCCATCAGCTCGCCCGAGGTGGGCATTCTTGACGGCGAGTGCTGACCGTAAAATGAATCCTTGCTTTGAACAACGCCCGCGTGATAGCGTACGCCGCTCTTTTTCGCGCTCTCGACCAAAGAGAAAAGTGTATCCGTGTCGGCTACGGCAGGGAACTCTATCGGAGCATATTCCCGTGACGTGCCGTCCTGACGAACAGCGCCCGAGGCAATAACAACGTCACCCGAAAGAACGTCAAGGTCTATTCCACCGCAGGTGCCTATGCGGATGATAGTACGCGCGCCACAGGCTGCAAGCTCCTCCACAGCTATAGCCGCCGAAGGACCTCCTATTCCTGTTGAGCACACGCTTATCTTGCGTCCCGAGAGGTATCCGTTATAGATGTTAAATTCTCTGTTCATACCAAAGTGCGAAGCGTTATCAAGGTGCGCGGCTATCTGCTCACATCTTGCGGGATCTCCCGTGATGATGCAGTATTCGCCGATATCTCCCGAAGCTGCTCCTATATGGTATTGCTTCTGTTTGTTATCAGACATATCCTTCTCCTTTTTAACCCCGACAGGAAGGAGATCTCCCGTTTTTGGGGTATACCGCGGATGATACGATATTATGCCGTTTATAGCCCTCCAAAACTCATGGGGCAACAAGCTTCAAACGGCTTTTTTGACGCCGCGAGGCGTTTGCCTTTGAGCTCGTACGCGGGCGGATATCACCAAAGGGGTGGTGCCTCAACCTTGGCGATATAGGCGCGCGGGATATCTCAAAAGAGCAAGGACACCGAGCGGCTCTGCTTTGAGAGATGCGTTCAGTAATTAACTGACGCTACACGAATTTTACTTAAAAATTCGGTAAAATACATTATACCACAAAACCGTCTGCACTTCAAGGTATAAGCAAAATTTTTTTGCAAATAATATTTAAGAAAATACGCAAAGGATCGAATTATATAATTATGCAAAACAAGATAATAAAATTTTCAGAGGATACGTCGTTTATATCCTGCGGGAGTGCGGTCGGAAAGTGTGAGCACGAGGGTCCGATCGGCGATTGCTTCGACATACACGACAAGACCGACCAGTTCGGAATGAAGACCTGGGAGAAGGCTGAGAGCGAGATGCAAAGACTTGCGCTTAACACCGCGCTTGCGAAGGTCGGATATTCCGAGCATGATATAGACGTGCTTTTTGCGGGGGATCTGCTCAACCAATGCGTCGGCTCGTCGTACGGACTTCTTGACTTCGACATACCCTATTTTGGACTTTACGGCGCTTGCTCGACCGCTATTGAGGGAATAATGCTCTCGGCTATGGTCTGCTCCGCGGGGTATTTCGACAGATGCGCGGCGGTCACCTCGTCGCACAACAGCTCTGCCGAGCGTCAGTACCGCACACCGATAGAGTACGGCGGTCAGCGCTCTCCAACCGCCCAATGGACGGTGACGGGCTCGGGCGCGTTTGTCATCGGCAAAGGGAACGGTGTGCGAGTGAGTGAGGCTCTGCCCGGAATAGCGATAGAAAAGGGGATAAACGACGCTTCCAATATGGGCGCGGCGATGGCGCCTGCGGCGCTCGACACTCTGCTAAGATATTTCAGGATAAGCGGAAAAAGCGCGGCGGATTTCGACCTTATCCTCACGGGCGACCTCGGTTGGGAGGGCGGCTCGATACTCTGCGAGCTTGCCCAGGCTAACGGATATGATATCAAAAAGAAATACAACGACTGCGGAATGATAATATACGACAGAGAGGCTCAGGATATGCACGCGGGCGGGTCGGGGTGCGGCTGCTCGGCGGTGGTGCTTGCGTCGTATATCATACCTAAGCTTTCGCGCGGTGAGCTTTCGGATATACTTGTTATTGGGACGGGAGCTATGATGAGCCCGTCGAGCATACTTCAGGGGGAGTCTATTCCGGCTATAGGACACCTTATAAGACTTCAGAAGCCGAAGGGAGAGATATGATGGATATCGTTATGAAATACGTGTGGGCGGCGGTAGTCGGCGGGCTTTTCTGCGTTATCGCGCAGATACTCATAGACAGGACGTCGCTGACCCCCGCGAGGATACTTGTCAGCTACGTGGTTGTGGGTGTGATATTGGGTGCTATAGGACTTTATAAACCTCTGGTTGAATTTGCGGGTGCGGGTGCGACAACGCCACTTACAGGCTTTGGGTATCTGATATCCAAGGGAGTTAAAAAAGCGGTGGACGAGCGGGGGCTGATCGGAGCGCTCACGGGCGGACTTACTGCCGCCGCAGGCGGTATCGCGGCGGCGATATGCTTTGGATATATCGCCGCGCTCTTCTCAAGGGGAAAGCCGAAGGGATAAAAATTTAAAATGTTATTGAAATCGGAGCTGTGGCGTGGTATAATATACGGGTAATATCTGCCCGTGGCACAGCTGGATAGCGCGCGAGACTCCGACTCTCGAGGCCGCAGGTTCAAATCCTGTCGGGCAGGCCAGAAAATCGACAAGCATCGGCTTGTCGATTTTTTTATACGTTTTTGGAGAGGCAGTTGGTTTTCTGTTTTATATTTTGCTTCTTCATCATACGGGGCGTCGAGGACGTCGCCCCCTACAGGTTAACTAATATTTAATACACAACCTGTTACAGTGAAATCTCCCGTAGTCAACATTACGAATTGTAGGGGGCGACGTCCTCGTCGCCCCGAGATACAATCCTTCTATCATTTGTTTGTGGGGTAAATTGAGTAAATAACCCCACTGTTTTCCAAGGCGTATTTTTATATGAAATGCTTGGAGTATAAGGAAAGACAGGGAATTACAGAGAGTGTGGCGGGATATTCTCCCGCCGCTATTCTGTGTGATATTTCCTGTCCTTCTTTTATCTTCTTTTTTCGGTATAATTTGTGCGTTGAAGCCTATATGCCTTTGCTGTTATAATAGACCTACGGTGTGGCGCTGACACTCGCCGTACCGAAAAAAAGAAGGAGGTAAAAGATGAAGGGAATAACAAAAAGAGCTGTCGCCTTTTTGTTGAGCGCGGTCGTTATGATATCCGCTTTCGCTGTGGGCGCGTCTGCCGCGACCGATAGGAGCATTAATTTTCCCGCGGGCTCTTCGCAGGTTTCCATATATATGGACGGCGAAAGGGTGCTCGAGGGTAGGTCGGCTCTGATCAATTCGGTTACATACGTTGCTCTGCGAGATTTTTGCGACATTATCGGCGGATGCACAGTTACGTGGGACGCCAAGACCCGAACGGCTGTCGTCACAAAGGGCACGAAGGTCGCCACCTTTACCGACGGTGACTACTACGTCTACGAGGACGGAAGATGCTTCTATACCGTAGAGCGTATAAGAATAATCGACAACACTATGTTCGTTCCTGTCAGACCTGCAGCAAAGGCTCTGGGAGTAACGGTAGGCTGGGATAACGCTACCCGCTCGGTAACACTTGAGAATACGGGAGAGCTTCCCGTGTCGGGCGACAAATTCTACAATGCCGACGATCTCTATTGGCTCTCGCGCATAATAAGCGCGGAAGCTAAGGGTGAGAGCCTTTACGGTCAGATAGCGGTCGGCAACGTTGTGCTCAACAGAAAAGCAAGCTCAAGCTATCCGAACACCATTTACGGTGTTATCTTCGACAGAAAGCACGGAACTCAGTTCTCGCCCGTATCCTTCGGCACGATATATCAGAAGCCTACGGCGTCTGCTATAATCGCCGCGAAGATATGTCTTGAGGGCTACAGTATATCCGATGAGATTCTTTTCTTTATGAATCCGAAGATAGCCACGAATAACTGGATAGCGCAAAACAGGACCTTTGAATTCCGCATAGGAAATCATTACTTTTACAGTTAGACCTTTTCGGGGCGGACGGCTTTTTTGCCGTCTGCCCCGAAAAACTGTGTTATATTCTTTCATTTTCACCAGTCCTTTACTTATAAAGAAGAAAAATTACGTCCCTTGTGGCGAAAATATTGAAAAAATCCCTTTACATAGTTCGCTGTTTGTGGTATAATGCTGTGTGGTGCAGTATGCACTTTCGTTTGTCTGAAAATTTTTAAAATATAAAAAACGGAGGAAACAAAAACATGGCAATTGCAAGAAAAAAGATGTCCATGGACGGTAACACAGCCGCTGCGCACGTGTCGTATGCGTTTACTGAGGTTGCCGCAATCTATCCCATTACCCCCTCTTCGGTAATGGCAGAGCTCACCGATGCTTGGTCCGCTACAGGACTCAAGAACATCATGGGAGAGAACGTTAAGGTTATGGAGATGCAGTCCGAGGCGGGCGCTGCAGGTACCGTTCACGGTTCGCTCGCAGCAGGCGCGCTCACCACTACATATACGGCTTCTCAGGGTCTTCTCCTTATGATCCCCAATATGTACAAGATCGCAGGAGAGCTTCTCCCTTGCGTTATCCACGTTTCTGCACGTTGCGTTGCTTCGCACGCGCTTAACATTTTCGGAGATCACTCCGACGTCTACGCTTGCCGTCAGACAGGCTTTGCTATGATGGCTGAGTCCAACCCTCAGGAGGTTATGGACCTCGGAGCTGTTGCTCACCTCGCTACCATAAAGGGAAGAGTTCCTTTCCTCAACTTCTTCGACGGCTTCCGTACCTCTCACGAGATACAGAAGATCGAAACTTGGGATTATGAGGATCTCAAGGAAATGGTTGATATGGATGCTGTTGCCGCATTCCGCGCACGCGCTATCAACCCTGAGCACCCTGTTCTCCGCGGTTCTGCTGAAAACGGAGATATCTTCTTCCAGCACAGAGAGTCCTGCAACCGTTACTACGATGCGCTCCCCGCTATCGTTGAGGATTACATGGACAAGGTAAATGCTAAGATAGGCACTAACTACAAGCTCTTTAACTACTACGGCGCACCCGACGCAGAGAAGGTCATCGTTGCTATGGGATCTATCTGTGACGTTGCTGAAGAGGTTATAGATTATATGCTTGCTAAGGGCGAGAAGGTTGGACTTGTTAAGGTTCGTCTTTACAGACCTTTCGTCTCCGCAAAGCTTATCGAAGCGCTTCCTAAGACCGTTAAGAAGATCGCTGTTCTCGACAGAACAAAAGAGCCCGGCTCTCTCGGTGAGCCTCTCTACCTCGACGTTGTTACCGCTCTCGCTACAAACGGCGTGAACGTTAAGGTCGTTGGCGGACGTTACGGTCTTGGTTCTAAGGATACTCCTCCTTCCTCTATATTCGCTGTATACGAGAACCTTGATGCTGACGAGCCTAAGAACGGCTTTACCATCGGTATCGTTGACGATGTTACAGGTCTTTCTCTCGAAGAGAAGCCCGCTCCCGACACCGCTGCAGAGGGTACTATCTCCTGCAAGTTCTGGGGTCTTGGCGGCGACGGAACTGTTGGAGCAAACAAGAACTCGATAAAGATCATCGGTGACCACACCGACAAATACATTCAGGCATACTTCCAGTATGACTCCAAGAAGACAGGCGGCGTTACCATATCCCACCTGCGCTTCGGTGACAAGGCTATCAAGTCGCCCTATTACATCACTAAGGCTGACTTCGTTGCTTGCCACAATCCCTCTTACATCACCAAGGGATACAAGATAGTAAATGACGTTAAGCCCGGCGGAACATTCCTTCTGAACTGCCAGTGGACACCCGAGGAGCTTGAAACTCAGCTTCCCGCAGACGTTAAGTCCTATATCGCTAACAACGGCATCAAGTTCTACACCGTTAACGCTATAGACAAGGCTCGTGAGATCGGAATGGGCAAGAGAACAAATACCATTCTCCAGTCCGCATTCTTCGCACTTGCTAACATCATGCCTATAGCTGAGGCTGTAGACTACATGAAGTATATGGCTAAGAAGTCCTACCTCAAGAAGGGAGAGGCTGTGGTTGAGCTCAACTACAAGGCTATCGATGCAGGTGTTGACGCGCTTGTTGAAATCAAAGTTCCCGCAGAGTGGGCAAACGCAGGCGAGAGCGCTCCCAAGGCGGCTGCTACAGGCGACAGACAGGAGCTTGTTGACTTCGTAAACACCATCGTTACTCCCGTATCTCTTATGGGCGGTGACAAGCTTCCCGTTTCTGCATTCAAGGGTATGGAAGACGGTACCTTCCCGCAGGGATCTTCTGCTTACGAGAAGAGAGGCGTTGCTGTTGACGTTCCCGTATGGCATCCCGAAAACTGCGTACAGTGTAACCAGTGCGCATTCGTATGTCCTCACGCGGCTATCCGTCCCTTCGCGATGACTGCTGCCGAGGCTGCAAATGCACCCGAGCAGACCAAGTTCACAGAAAAGCCTGTTATAAAGACAGACTACAAGTATACAATGGCAGTTTCTCCCCTTGACTGTATGGGATGTACTCTCTGCGTTAAGGCATGTAAGGTAAGTGAGAACGCTATAAAGAACGGCAAGCCCGAAAAGGTTGCTATCGAGATGGTATCTCAGGCAAGCCAGCTTGACCAGCAGGCAGCATTCGATTATGCTGTTGCAAACGTATCCGAGAAGAAGGAGCTTGTAAACGCTACCGTTAAGGGAAGCCAGTTCAAGCAGCCTCTGCTTGAGTTCTCAGGCTCTTGCGCAGGATGTGCTGAGACCTCTTACGCTCGTCTTATCACACAGCTCTTCGGTGAGAGAATGTACATCTCCAACGCTACCGGATGTTCTTCCATCTGGGGTGGCTCTGCTCCCGCAACTCCTTACACAGTAAACAAGGAAAGCGGAAAGGGTCCCGCTTGGGCGAACTCGCTCTTCGAGGACAACGCTGAGCACGGACTTGGAATGGCTCTCGGTCAGAAGACTATCCGCGAAAAGCTTATCGGCAAGGTAGCGGCTATGGCTGAGTCTGACAAGGCAAGTGATGAGTTCAAGGCTGCCGCAAAGGCATTCCTTGATACAAAGGATAACGGAAAAGAGAACGAGGCGGCAACCGCGGCACTCGTTGCAGAGCTTGAAAAGGCAGCTGCTGCAGGCTGTCCCGCAGCTCCCGCGATCCTCGCTGAGAAGGATTACCTCGCTAAGAAGTCCGTATGGATATTCGGTGGTGACGGTTGGGCATACGATATCGGATTTGGCGGTCTTGACCACGTACTCGCATCGGGTGAGGACGTAAACGTAATGGTATTCGATACCGAGGTCTACTCCAACACAGGCGGACAGGCATCCAAGGCATCGCAGATCGGTCAGGTAGCTCAGTTCGCTGCTGCAGGTAAGGCGATCGGCAAGAAGGATCTTGCACAGATAGCTATGTCCTACGGCTACGTTTACGTAGCACAGGTAGCTATGGGCGCTGATATGAACCAGCTCCTCAAGGCTCTTACCGAGGCTGAGGCATATCCCGGACCCTCTCTCGTTATCGGCTACGCTCCTTGTGAGATGCACGGAGTTAAGGGCGGAATGCAGAACTGCCAGCTCGAAATGAAGAAGGCAGTTGACGCAGGCTACTGGCAGATGTTCAGATACAATCCTGCCGCTGAAGGCAACAAGCTTACAATAGACTCTAAGGAGCCTACCGCAAGCTACGTAGACTTCATTAAGTCCGAAACACGTTACGCTCGTCTTACACAGTCCTTCCCCGAAAAGGCAGAGGAGCTCTTTGCTAAGGGAGAAGAGAACGCTAAGGCTAAGTACGAAAGACTTAAGAAGCTCTCGTCCTTGTATGAATAATAAATAAAGCTAAGGGGACACCTTTTAAGGAGAGGGTCGGCAGTGCCGACCCTCTCCAAACCTTTTTAAAGCATTTTTGAATATAGTGATGAGGTTTTACTTGTAATGTTTGTAAAAAGGGTCGTCGAGGGCGCCGACCCCTACCACGAACATTATAATCCGACTTCACCACGGTGTGGCAAACAATATTTTATAATCGGTAGGGGTCGGCGCCCTCGACGACCCAAAAAACAAACAAATAAGCGAAACATAATTTAGAAAATCAGAATAAACTATTGCTTTTTGGAATATAATATGTTATAATAACCTCAATAAGTAGTTTTCAATACTATATATCAAGGAGATTATAAACATATGACATCAAGAACAAAAATAAAAGATAGAATTTTGCCGATATACACAAACGGTGAGGAGATATTCAATATGGTCACTCACATAGTGGGCGGGGCTATAGGAATTGCGGTTTTGGTGATATGCGTATTCATATCCACGCTGAAGGGAAGCGCTTTGGGAGTGGTGTGCAGCGCTATTTTCGGAGTGTCTATGATAGCGCTTTACACGATGTCGAGCATATACCACGGGCTCAGGACAAACACATCTAAAAAGGTATTTCAGATAATAGACCATTGTACGATATATTTTCTTATAGCGGGTACTTATACGCCTATGCTTGCCTGCGGACTTGCACAGACAGCGCCTGTGGCGGCGTGGGTGACCTTGGCGGCGGTCTGGATACTTGCGGCTGTTGCCACCACGCTGACGGCGATAGACCTTAAAAAATATAAGGTCTTCAGTATGATATGCTACGTGTGTATGGGCTGGGCGATAATCTTTTCAATAAAGCAGATGTATGACTTTCTCGGTGCTGCGGGATTTTGGCTTTTGCTTGGCGGCGGAATATTCTATACGGGCGGAATAGTCTTTTACAATCTCGGAAAGAAGATAAAATATTTCCATTCTATCTTTCATATCTTTACACTTTTCGGAAGTATCCTGCACGCGCTTTGCGTGATGTTTTACGTTTTATAATATAACAAAGCATAATAATGAGGTCTATAGCGGTAGGGGAGGGGCTTGCTCCTCCCGTTAGTGGCTTTAATATTAAAAGAAAAGAGGACAGAGAACTTAGAAATTCTCTGTCCTTTGTTTTTTATTAAAGTAATCTCACACCTGCGGCTTCACAAGCGCGTACCGTTTCGGCATCCCAGATGCTTGACTGTACCTCGCCTATGTGAGCGCAGCCCATCATAAGCATACAAAGTCTTGACTGACCGATGCCGCCGCCGATAGTCAGCGGAAGCTCATCATTCAGAAGCATACTGTGGAAGGGAAGTGTACGTCTGTGGTCGCAGTTAGCTAATGTAAGCTGTTTGTCGAGCGACTCGGCGTCAACACGTATACCCATAGAGGATATTTCAACACCTCTGCCTAAAACGTCGTTCCAGAAGAAGAGGTCGCCGTTGAGCTGCCAATCGTCATAGTCGGGCGCTCTGCCGTCGTGCGGCTTGCCTGACTTCAGCTTTCCGCCTATCTGCATAATGAATGCGGTCTTATGCTCCTTGGCAAACGCGCTCTCGCGCTCGGACGCCGTCATATCGGGATAAAGGTCCTCAAGCTCCTGTGTGGTGATAAACGCCACGTCACGGCAAAGGTCTATCTGAAGCTGGGGGAAGCGCACGTGCAAGGAGTCATTTGTGTTGCAGATAGCATTGACTATAGCGCGGACGATAAGCTTGAGATAATCCATATTTCTGTTCTCGCGGGTGATTATCTTTTCCCAGTCCCATTGGTCAACGTAGATAGAGTGCAAATTATCGAGCGACTCGTCGCGGCGGATCGCGTTCATATCTGTATAAAGACCGTTTCCAATATCAAAATTATATTTCTTCAGGGCAAGTCTTTTCCACTTTGCAAGCGAGTGAACGACCTGCGCGTCCGTGCCTATAGCGGGAACGTCAAAGGAAACGGGGCGCTCGTATCCGTTGAGGTTGTCGTTAAGACCCGACTCCTCGGTAACGAAGAGCGGAGCTGAAACGCGCTTGAGATTGAGCGCGTCGGAAAACTCCCGCTGAAATGTTTGTTTTATGTAAGCAATAGCCTTTTGAGTGTTATACTCATCAAGAGTCGGGCGGTATCCCTCGGGGATAAAGACCTTGTTCATTAGTCTAAGTCCTTTCATAATTAATAATACAACTGCATAACAATACAATTATATAACAAAAGCTACCCAAAATCAAGAGGTTTGTATAATTTTTACTCGCATTAAAATTTACTTCTGAACAACCAAATTTTTAAAATTATCGTATATCCCTTGACAATCCTTCAGGGGTATGATATAATACATTTAACAATTAGGTTAAATGTTAAATGAAGGAGCAAAGGAATGGGAATTCAAAATACACTCAAGGCTCTCTCTGACCCGATACGAAGGGAAATTCTCAACCTTCTTAAGGCGGGAAGAATGTCTGCGGGGGATATCGTGGAGCATTTTGAGGTGACGGGCGCTTCGATATCAAGGCATCTTTCGCTGCTTAAGGACGCCGACCTTATACGCGACAAGCGAGAGGGAAAATATATCTATTACGAGCTTAATGCCTCGGTTCTTGAAGAAATAATGCTTTGGATAGCAGATCTGAAAGGAGAAGATCAAAATGATCAAAAGAAATAAAATCAAGCTTATAATATCATCTATCGTTATATTGCTCCCAATGCTGTTTGGCGCTTTCGGCGGCAAGATGCTGCCCGAGAAGATAGCGGTTCATTGGGGACTTGACGGAAATGCTGACGGCTTTATGGGCGCGTCGGTGGTATTCTTCGTTTTGCCCCTTATACTCTTAGCGATACATTGGATATGTATGATACTCACCTCTGTCATCGACAAGGACGTAGAGCAAAATAAGAAGGTCATAGGCATAACGTTCTGGATAATCCCCGTCATCTCGCTGATGTCCTGCGGAATTATATTCACCACAGCTCTTGGCTATACATCAAAGATATCGGCTGTGGTATTCCTTATATTGGCGCTGGCATTTATCATTATAGGTAACTATATGCCAAAGATGACCCGAAGCCGTACTGCGGGTATAAAGATAAAATGGACGCTGGCAAATGACGAAAACTGGCAGGCTACCCACCGCTTTGCGGGAAAGGTCTACGTAGTTATGGGTCTGTTGTGTCTGCTTGCGATACCGCTCCCGACTGCCGCACTCCCCGCTGTTATGATAGGCTTGATATTGGTCTGTGTGCTTCTTCCCGTTATATATTCCTACAGATTTTATAAAAAGCAGCTCGCCGAGGGAAAGGCGACCAAGGAAGAATATGAAAAGGGATACCGCGATATCTTCAAAAATCCCAAGGCTGCTGTAACAGTCACAGTCGTTCTTGTAGCAGTCACGCTGATAGCCGTAGCTGTGCTTATGTTCACGGGAAATATAGAAACCACGCTCGGTGAGAGCTCGCTCACGGTAAAGGCGAACTATTGGTCGGATATCACCCTTGATTACGAGGATATCGATGCCGTAGAATACCGAGATGGCGGTGTTGACGGAGAGAGAGTCAACGGAGTTGGCTCTGCAAGGCTTCTGCTCGGTATCTTCCGAAACGACGAGTTCGGCACGTACACAAGATACACCTATACAGGGAAAAAGGACTGCGTGGTGCTGACTGTGGACGGCAAGAAGATAGTTATTGGAACAGAGGACACCGAAAGCACAAAAGAGATATACGAAAGGATATCCAAAGAGATATCCGAGTGAGGTGGAGAATGAATATAATCGAAACCAATTCGTTGACCAAATTTTATGGCAGCTCGCGCGGAATAGTTGAGGTCAGCCTTTCGGTAAAAGAGGGAGATATTTTTGGATTTATAGGCCCGAACGGAGCGGGGAAGAGTACCTTTATCCGCACGGTCTTGGGACTTATATCCCCCACGAGCGGAAGCGGAGCGGTCTTTGGAAAGGATATAACGAAGAATAGTACCGAGATTTTGAAGGATATTGGGTATCTACCGTCCGAAGCGGCTTTTTACAACCGAATGAAGGTTGGAGATATACTCGACTTTTCGGCAAAAATGAGAGGGGCGGACTGCGCCGAGGAGAGAGCGCGCCTTTGTGACAGACTTGAGCTCGATACATCTAAAAGGATAGAACAGCTCTCGCTCGGAAACCGCAAAAAGGTGGGCATCGTCTGTGCGCTTCAGCACAGACCGAGCCTCTATATCCTCGACGAGCCCACGAGCGGACTTGACCCGCTTATGCAAAAGGAATTTTATACGATAATTAAGGAACGCAACGACGAGGGGGCGACCGTATTCCTTTCGTCGCACGTGCTCTCCGAGATAGGTCGCTACTGTAAGAGCGCCGCGGTGATCCGCGAGGGACGTATTCTCGTGTCGGACAGCGTTGAGCGCCTTGGGCACACGGGGGTTAAGCGTGTAACGCTCAGGGGGGTCAGCGCTATCCCCAAAATAGAGAACGCAAGGGATATGAAGCTTGAAAACGACACGCTGAACTTCCTTTACAGCGGAAAGCCTACAGAGCTGACGCGTCAGCTCTGCGAGATAAGCTTTGATGACCTCAGCATATGCGATCCCGACCTTGACGAGGTCTTTATGCACTACTACGCAAAGGAGGGAAAGTGATATGACGGTATTTCTTCACGAGCTTCGCCAGAGCAGGACGGCGCTTATAATATGGAGTGCCGCTATCTCCTTTATGCTCGGCGTGTGTATAATCATCTATCCCGAAATGTCCACTCAGATGGGGGATATCAGCGCGATGTTCTCGGATATGGGCGTCTTTTCGGACGCGTTTGGTATGGATCAGCTCAACTTTGGCGAATTTATGGGCTACTTCGGCATTGAGTGCGGAAACGTGCTTGGACTTGGCGGAGCTCTGTTCGCCGCTATAGCGGGTGTTATGGCACTTGCAAAAGAGGAGAGAAACAAGACGGCGGAATTTTTGCTCACGCACCCCATCTCGCGCACGAGGATAGTTACCGAAAAGCTGTTGGCTGTTCTCGCGCAGGTGTGTCTGCTCAACGCGGCGGCGATAGCGGTCAGCGCTGTGTGCATACTTATCGTGGGAGTGGAAGCCGACGCGACAACGCTTGCGCTCATATTCCTCGCGCACCTTATCCTTCAGCTTGAGATAGCCGCCCTGACCTTCGGAATATCCGCGTTTTTGCGCGGCGGAGAGCTTGGGCTCGGACTCGGTCTTGTGTTTGCCCTGTATTTTATGAATATACTTGCAAATCTTAGTGAGGATCTTGAATTTTTGAAATTCATCACTCCCTTCGGCTATACCGACGGAGCTTATATAATCGGTGAAAAGTCGATCGAGATAAAATATCTTGCGGTGGGTATAGTAATAAGCGCTCTCGGCATCACCGCGGCGTACCTGAAATATAGGAAAAAGGATATTTCCTGAAGCTATAATAAATACTTAAAAAACGAAAAACCACCCGTCGGGTGGTTTTTGTTTTCGTTGTGCTGATAAAATTTTTATATTATACGCTTTTTGTCGGCAATCAGCTCACCGTCAAACCTTATGTAGCTATAACTGTCTTTATCAAGACCCGCTTCGATGGTGTGTCCGTCGATAACGGCGCTGAGATTGTGTGCAAATTCAATGATACCCTTTTTTTCGTCATAAACAACGCCGTTTACGATAAGCTCGTTGACGCTTTTTACCCGACGGTAAGATATCTTATACTCTTCTATCGTCGCCGCAAGTAATATTTTGCCTTTGACAGAATAGTCCGCATGTCTGATGGCAGGGTCGTCTTTTTGCTTGACTCGCTTCTTTGTCTTTTCAGCGTGTCGGGCAGTTTCCTTGCGCTCGGCTTTTGAGGAGAATATAGCCCACAGGATCAAGAGTACACCGCACGTACATACAACGATTCCTATGGCAATATAGCCGTTATCGTAGGAATCAATAGCTTCTTGGGAAGCTTCAAAATTCAAAAGCTCTTCGGTTTCTGTCTTGACTTCTATAACATAATTGTTGTTGGGATTTATCAAAAGATAGAGCTTAGTGCCTTTTGGGAGAGATTTCATCGTGTTTTGAAAATCTTGTCTTTCGGCATGGGTGTATACCTCATAGGAGCTTCCGTCTTTAAAATGTATCGTTCGATAATTACCCCATACCTCATATTCTTCAAGCTCTCCCGAATAAGGAACTGCCTCTGAGCGCGAAATAGGTTTATTGAAGCTTTGCGATGCAATGAAGACGATGCCGAGAATGATACTTATAATGGCTATCACGATTACGGATAACTTGGATTGCGTAATACGTTCTACAAGCGATAGCTTTCTTGAGGATGTTTTCTTTTTCATATATTAACCACCTTTGTTTTGTTAAATAATTATATCATAAAATTTGCTATTTTTCGCATTATATTTCTTCTAATATACCTCTTCTACAAAAACATAATATGATATATCGAAAATTCCTTTGTACTCTTTTACTCTGATGGTATCGCCGATAGTTACATATTCATCTTCGTCAGTCAATATAATCCGATAGTCGTGTAAATCAACATACTCAAGTAGACCGTCATGTGAGGTAAAGCTCGCCCAACCGCCACCTCTTCCGCCAATGTTTTCTACAACAACTTCATGTTCGGCGACAAATTCAGCGGTTATGGCGTTTATGGTGATGAGGGGCATAAAGGAAGATAAAGCTAATAATAGTGACAAAATTAATATTTTTAGTGTTTTTGCTGTGATTTTTCCCTCATCATTTTTTGAAAAAATAACAAATAAAAGAAAGGGGACAAAGAAGGCAAAAATCAGATAGATTTCAATGGAAAGAAGATCCCACAATATAAAAGCGTAAGAAAGACCTATTGTTATCTCAAATAGAATCAATATAATATACAAATATAGTTTTTTCATAATATTTATTCTGCCATATAAAAAGTGTCTGATAAATTTTTAATGTGTGGAGTTTTACAAGCTGCGCGAAGTATTCCTTTCTCCTTGATGTGATAATTATAGCATAAAACCGATTGATTTACAAGGAGAAAATCAAATCTGTAGGGGTCGACGTCCTCGGCGACCCGTTTGAACTTCACGACCTTTCGCGGATATTGGTAGGGCAGGGACTTGCTCCTCCCGCCCTCAAGAGTTCATTTTTGTAGCCAAAGCAAAAAGGATACCCGAAGGGGTGCCTTCCATAAAGCAGGTTTTACCTGACGAAAAACAAAAAGGAGTACGAGCGATTTTGTTCGTACTCCTTTTCACACGCCTTGCATGGCAAGGTATAGTGTGTTACACCTTTTAGGTGTACTGTCGGGCGGTAATGAGCCTCCCTTTACACAAGGGAGCCTTTGGTTTGTGCGCCCCGAAAGCCCGTTTACTTTTCTTGACAAGCACTGCCTTTGTGGACACAAAAGCGAAGCCCCGCGCGAGGCGGGGCGATTTTTATTCTATATTACCTTTATTCTTCTCACTAAGCTTTTGATTGATTAAATTTAGATTCCGTTGTTCGATCTTATCAGCAACAT
>SVUJ01000007.1 GCA_015063305.1 Oscillospiraceae bacterium
GTAAAGGTTGCACATAAAGTGCAGCCTTTATGCACATAATAACTGTATATTCCTCCTTAGCTCAGTCGGTAGAGCGCATGACTGTTAATCATGATGTCGCTGGTTCAAGCCCAGCAGGGGGAGCCAACGAAAAAGCAGGTCAAATGACCTGCTTTTTTCGTTGGCTCCCTTGTTAGATTTAAGCCGTGGTATTACGTTTGACAGTTGTGCCTCTGGTGACTGATCGGTAGAGTGACGGACCGAGAAAAAGGATTGAGTATCCTTTTTCGACGGGAGATAACCAAAACAAGGAGAGTCGAAGCCGAGTGTAAACGAAGTGTCGAGGCGCACGAGTCGACTATGTTTTGGGAAGATAAGACTGTAAAATCTGATGTCGCTGGTTCACTCCTTCGGAGCCCGGTCACCGTCGTGTGTCGTATTGCTTCGGCTCGATACCCTCGCCTTGCACTACTCGCACTTTGGGTGACACCGCTTGAGAAAACGATACTTAATCGTTTTCTCTGCACTAACCCAGCAGGGACGACAAGAAAAGTAAGTTGTTTGACTTGTTTTTTTATTGATTAAAATTATTGTTTGTCAGATAATCCAATGAAATAATCGGAGCTTACATTGTAAAACTTACATAGCCTTATTAAATCATCAATTTTTAATTCTGCTCTTCCATCTTCAATATGACTGTAGCCTTGCTGGGACTTGTTGATTATTTTTGCTACGTCCTTTTGTGTTAGATCGTTGTCCTCTCGTAAATTTCTCATTCGTGTTCTATAATTCATAGTTATTCCTTTGCAATAAGTTTGTGAACAATATGTAAAAATGATAGCATACTCAGTTATTGAGTGTTGACAAATACTCAATAACTGAGTATAATGTAATTGTTAGAATATGTAAAAGAATATGGGGGACCTATAAAATGAATAATTTATTTGCTGAAGAAACAAGAGATGAGAGTTATTATAAACAAAAATTTGCAGAATTACTTACAGATTTAAATATGTCATATGATGAAATGGACGGAGTAAATAATGGTATTAGGATTCGATTTTCAGGTTATAATATGAAGAATCTGGATGTACTTGTTCTGTTTTCGAATGATTCAGTACAAATAGGCTGTATTATAGCAAATTTTAAGAACAAACAGGAAGTAGGTCTAAGTATTTGCAATGACTTAAATAGTGAAGACCGATTTTTAAAATTTTATTTAGTCGACGGTTTGATGATGTGTAGTATAGATAGTTATTTGAGTGAAGACGTAGGCGCAAGTAGGGTATTATCTCTGCTTTCAAAGTTGAACAGAGTGGTGGATAGCAAATACCCTATGCTTATGCGCTCAATTTATGGATTATAAATGTAAATAAGATTTTAATAATGAAATGTAAAAAGTTGAGGTTATCATTTTAACCTCTAAACATACAAAAAGCACTTGCGAGAGCAAGTGCTTTTCTTATTTTGATTAGTTATATTATTGCCTTTTCATCTGTCTGAGGAAGAGTAATACTGCCGCTGTGAGTAATACCGCAGTGTATCCAAGTACCCACCAGAGGTGCGGGAAGATGCCCGAGAGATCGCCCGATAGCAGAGCGCGTTCCATATCCACGGCGTGGACGAAGGGAAGAGCATAGGCTATTTTTCTAAAAGCACCGCCCACGAGCTCAAGGTCGAACCACGTGCCCGAAAGCCATGCCGAAAGATTTGTCAAAAGCGCGCCGCAAATACCGCCCACCTGTTTGTCGGTCAATATGCTTCCGCAAAGCAGACCGAGAGATATATAAAGCAGAGAGATCGGAATTATAAACAGAATGGCATAGAGGATATTTACCGTAACTTCAAGTCCGAGGATAATTGCCACACCATAGCATATCGCGCTTTGCGCAACGGCAATGGGGATAATGGGGAGCGTGTATCCCAAAATAAAATCTACGGGTGTAAGCGGTGTGGTGTAAAGCCTTTGAAGGAGTGAGCTTTTTCTGTCCTTGGCAATGACGGTAGCAGAGAAGAGTGTCATAAACGAAAGTCCGAACACCGTGATGCCCGGGGTAAGATGCGCGATTTCAAACAGCGGTACAGGCACGTTTGCCTGGATCGCGCTGAGCAGCAATATAAGAACGAGCGGAAATCCGAGCCCGAAAAATAGGGTCAGAGGGTCACGGAGCAGCTCCCGTGTGTTTCTGCGCGCAAATGTCAACATTTTCATTTTACCGCCCCCTTTACTATGCGAATAAAGGCTTCCTCAAAGCTGTTCGCTTCGGTCGATTTTTTAATATTATCGGTGGTATCGCAAACGAGCAGATTTCCGTCGCGCATAATGCCGATGCGGTCGGAGAGTGCTTCCGCCTCTTCCATATAATGTGTGGTCAGAATGATAGTCACTCTGCCACTCAGAGAACGAATGATATCCCAAAGCTCGCTTCGGGCAATAACGTCAAGACCGAGCGTTGGCTCGTCAAGGAAGAGTATCTGTGGCTCGCTTATAAGCGCCATAGCGATGCTCAGTCGGCGCTGCCAACCGCCCGAAAGCTTGGACGCCTTTTTTGATATAACACTATCCATCGAGAGAAGCTCGGAGAGCTCTTTGATCTTAGCAATTTGTTTTTCTTTGTTAAAACCGTGCACACCCGCTATCAGCTCAAGATTTTCGCGGACTGAGAGGGCAGGGGCTATAGCGCTTTCCTGCGGGGAGACCGCTATCAGGGATTTAACAGCGCTGCTTTCCTTAGATATGCTCTTACCCAGCAGATAGGCGTCGCCGCTTGTCGGCGCGGTGAGGCAGGAGAGCATTTTTATTGTGGTGGTTTTTCCCGCGCCGTTTACGCCCAGCAGGGAAAAGAGCTCACCCTCTTCGATCGAGAGCGAGAGGTTATCTACCGCAACTACGTCGCGATATCGTTTTGTAAGTCCTTCTATTCTGATTGCATTCATTTTAATTTACCTCCGATAAGTGTCTTGCGCGTATTCCTTGATATACGTCGGTCAGTATATCGCTTATAAGCTCCCACTCGAGCGGCAAGAACGAGGTGGCGAGCATCGTGCCGATGCCGTGAACACAGCTCCATATCTCAAGGTGCATAAGTCTTGCCTTTTCTATGCTCACACCTGTAGCGTTCATTATTATTTGTGCCGACTCCTCAAAATCCACCGTGGGCGATATATCCTCGCCTGTTCTGTCGCACATAAAGAGAAATCTGAATAGCTCCTTTTCCTCCTTGGCAAACCGCACATAAGCCATACCAAAGGCTTTATATTTGGGATATTTTTCACTCTCTGCTTCGCGATTGAGGAAGTCCAGGTACAGCTCGTAAGCCGAAGAGCGGACGGCGTTCTGCAAATCTTCCATAGTTGCAAAATTAGAGAAGATAGGCTGAGTGGAGCAGCCCAGCGCCGAGGCGAGGCTTCTTGCGTTTATTGCCGACTCCCCCTCTTTTCTCAGCAGCTCAAGCGCTGTTTGAATTATCTCATTTTTTGTTATTTTTACTTTAGGCGGCATATCGTATCTCCTTAAATAACGTTTGTTATATATCGAATGTTATTTTAACATAAAAGAAAGCGCTTGTCAAGAGGAAATTTCTTATATTTACAAAAGTAAAAACCGCTGTTGCAACAGCGGTTTTTCTATCTTTATTTAATTGTTTTTTCTAATTTGACCACCGAAGTGCCGTTTTGCGTCAGCACAAATATTTTGCATTCGGTGTTTCTCGTGTCTGTTTCGCAAAGCATTTCTCTGGAACGGTAAGAGGGAAGGTCGATACCGCCGTTCTGCCACAAACACAAAAGATATTCTATCTCGGTGTCGTTTGCGATCGTCAAGCGCTCAATCAAAGCTTTTTCGTCGGACTTGTCTTCCGAGAGCGCATTTTTTATGATCGCGGCGTATTCCGCGCCGTTTGCCGATAAAAGAACGATAGCCTGAGTGTATTCTCCTTTTTCGGTATTATTTAAGATATCACGAGCCGTGCCCATCATTTTCTCAAAGATATCAGAGTCGAACATTAAAGTGTTTTCCATAGTCTTCTCCTTTTTTATATGGGGTTTATATAAGGCTCTCCCAAAGGGCGAGGCTCTATATTAGGTCTATTATATCAAAAAAATGGAAGAAAAGCAATATTAAAAATTTTTTCAAAAAGTACTTGACAAAAACAATACCTCGTGATATGATGTATTGCGTAAGGAGGAGTATTATATGGATGTTCAGTTAAAAAGAGGAATTTTGGATGTCTGTGTGTTGGCGGCGATAAAAAGCGAACCCTCATACGGATATAAGATAATCAAGGATATGCAGCCGTATATTGAGATGTCGGAGTCCACACTGTATACTATTCTCAAGCGCTTGGAATCCGCCGAGATGCTGACGGTGCAAAGCGCCGAGCACGGCGGCAGGCTCAGAAAGTATTACCACATCACAGGCGCGGGACTGAAGCGAATTGAGGACTTTAAGCTTGAATGGCGCGAGATAATGTCGATATACCAATTTGTGATAAAGGAGGATAGGAAGGATGACTAAACGGGAATTTTGTGCCGAGCTTCGCGAGAAGCTGTCGGGGCTGACACAGACCCAGATAGACGAATGGGTAAGCTTTTACGGCGAGATCATAGATGATAGAGTAGAGGAGGGAGTTTCCGAGGAGGAAGCGATCTCGGCTATGGGAACTGTTGACGAGATAGTGATGCTGATACTTCGGGAAGTACCGCTCAGTAAGCTCGTAAAGGAAAAAATAAAGCCGAAAAGACGGCTTAGAGCGTGGGAGATAGTGCTTTTGGCGCTCGGCTCACCTATCTGGCTCTCTTTGCTTATCGCTGCGTTTGCGGTGGCGGTTGCGCTTTACGCTTCGGTGTGTAGCATAATAGTTTCCCTGTGGGCTGTGTTTGGCTCTCTCGTTGGCTGCGCTGTGGGCGGTGTTGCGGCAGGAGTGTTCTGCTTCTGCTTCGGATTTATTCCCAGCGGGCTGGTATTTATAGCGGGTGCGCTTGTTTGCGCGGGACTTTCTATCTTTATGTTCTTTGGATGCAGAGAGGCGACCAAGGGTATTTTGTGGCTCACAAAGAAGACCGTGTTAGGAATTAAAAAATGTTTCGTGGGAAGAAAGGAGAGAGCATAATGAAAAAAGCTACTGTTGTGTGGATAATCGTGGCATCTGCGCTTGTGGTGCTTGGAGGATTGCTCTTTGTAGGTGCTATGAGTATAAATAATTGGAATTTCAGAAGCTTGAGTACAGTCAGATATGAAACTAATACGTATGAGATAGCTGATGATTTTAACGGAATATCTATCAATACAGATACGGCGGATATCACCTTTTTGCCCTCCCTTGACGGAAAGGCAAAGGTGGTGTGCTATGAGAAAACAAGATTGATACATTCGGTCGAGGTACGCGATGGAGCACTTGCGATCAATGCGATGACAAAAAAATGGTATCACCATATAACCTTAATGAATTTTGATACCCCCGAGATAACGGTGTATCTCCCCAAGACCGAATACGACGCTCTTTGCGTTAAGGAAAGCACGGGTGATATAGAGATCCCCGGGGATTTCAGATTTGAAAGTATGGACATTTCGGTTAGCACGGGAGATGTAGAGAACTCTGCCTCGGTGTCGGAAAGTCTGAAAATAAAGGCGAGTACGGGCGATATCTCGCTCGAAAACATTAGCGCGGGCGCGATAGAGCTGTCTGTTACAACAGGAGAGATAGAGGCATCGGGTATAAAGTGTGAGGGAGAGATCAAAGTTGAAGTTACTACAGGAAAAGCAGAGCTTAGCGATATTTCCTGCGAAAATCTCATATCAAGTGGAAGTACGGGAGATATATCGCTTACGAACGTGATAGCGAAAGAGAGCTTCTCTATTGAAAGAAGCACGGGCGACGTTAAATTTGACGGCTGCGATGCCGCAGGGATAACGGTCAAGACCGATACGGGCGACGTTAGGGGAAGCTTGCTCAGCGAAAAGATATTTAAGTGCAGGACCGATACGGGAAAGGTGAGAGTTCCCGACAGCGTGAGCGGCGGAGTGTGTGATATAACCACAGATACGGGAAGTATCATTATAAGCATAAAGTAATTCAAAAGAAGGAGCGTCAGCTCCTTCTTTTGAATTGTGGTTGACAGTAGGGAAAAAAAGTAATATAATAGTTAGGTATGAGAGGGGGAGTAAGATGAAGATACTTATAGCATATACATCAAAAAACGGAACTACCGCAAAGTGTGCGCGAATGCTTGCCGAGAAGCTTGAGGTGAGCCACGAGGTAAGAGTTTCGGATATGAATAAAGAAGATACGGTATCCCCCGAGGGCTTCGACGTTGTTGTGCTCGGAAGCTCGGTGAGAATGGGTGCGGTGTCTAAAAAGCTTAAGAAATACATAAAGGCTAACGTTGATATGCTTAACGCCAAGCTCTGCGCTGTATTCCTTTGCTGCGGATTTCCCGACGAGTTTGAGGAGTATGTGAGCACACAGATACCGAAAGCTCTCATTCCGTCGCTCGGTATACATTGCTTTGGCGGAGAGCTCAAGCCTCGCGAGGTTCGCGGCTTTGATAGGATAATAGTGAGAATGATAAGAAATTCGATAACAGGGCACGACTTTGAGGACGGCAACTATACGGGTATGCTGCCCGAGATAATTCCCGAGCATATAAATATTCTTGCGGATAGAATAATGGGTCGATAATTTGTATGATGGCACAATTTGTCGGCGTATAATGTCGTATACTTTTGTTCAAAATAACACCAAAGAAATTCTTGACAAATCTGGGGCGCTATGATATCATATATAGTAGCGCTGATGATGACCCACTAGCTCAGACGGTAGAGCACTTGACTTTTAATCAAGGGGTCCGGAGTTCGAGTCTCCGGTGGGTCACCAAACCGACAAGGCAAACGCCTTGTCGGTTTCTTTTTTTATTTTTTAGGAAAATTTGATGTTTTTCTGTACAAAAGAGAAAAAATATGTTACAATTAGTATAGTATAGTCGATAAGTCTGTCCGCGCTTTGCGAAACGCGCGGAGAAAGGATATTTTAATGAGCAATAAAAAACAGTTTTCGCCGAGAAATTCGGAAAGATACGACCGTCCTAAAAAGCAGGATAGACCAAGACCTAAGCGCGAAGAGGTCGAGCAGGAGAGTGACGAGGGCATCGTTGTCGGACGTAATGCCGTAAGAGAGCTTTTGAAGTCGGGAAGAACTATAGACAAGATATTCGTGCAAAGAGGTGAGCGCGAGGGCTCGATAGTGGTAATTGTCGCCGAGGCTGTGGCGGCAAAGATACCTGTGGTCGAGGTCGATAAGGCAAAGCTCGATAATATGAGCGGTTTTGCTCACCATCAGGGCGTTGTGGCTATGGCGGCGCAAAAGGAATACTGCTCGGTAGACGATATCCTCGACATCGCTAAGGAGAGGGGAGAGAAGCCGCTTATAGTTATATCCGACGGAATATCAGACCCCCACAATCTCGGAGCGCTTATAAGATGCGCCGAGGGAGTTGGAGCACACGGTATAATCATTCCCAAAAGGCGCGCGGTCGGGCTCACCCCTGTGGTAACTAAGGCATCAGCGGGCGCTATAGAGCATATGGCGATAGCTAAAGTTCCAAATATAGCCGCGTGTATCGAGGAGCTTAAGGAAAAGGGTGTTTGGGTGTTTGCTGCTGAAGCGGGCGGTCCCGCTTACTATGACACCGACCTTGATTGCGCGTGTGCTTTGGTCTTCGGAAGCGAGGGTGAGGGCGTTTCGAGGCTGGTCAAGGAAAGATCGGACGCTATCATATCGATACCGATGTACGGAAAGGTAAATTCCTTCAACGTTTCTACCGCCGCGGCTATCATACTTGCCGAGGCATCAAGACAGCAGAGAAATTAATCACAATATAAAAATTAAGGAGAGGCAAAATGAATAACCAACAAAATATAGAAGATATTCTGAAGCTTCTCAAAAGCTCGTATAATGATGGCGATACCCCCAATCCCGATGTGGCAGAGGATAGCGCCGACAAAGAAGGAGCGCTCTCCGAAGCCGAGCTTCAGGAGCGTCTGAGAAAGCAATTTATGAGCGCTGAGGACGAAAAAAACATATCCGACACCGAGGTGTCCGACGAATTTTCCTACAACATAGACAACGACTTCCTTGCAGAAAGCTTTACTGAAGAGGTGAGCGAGGAAGAAGCTCAAATCGCAGAGGACAGCGAGGTAGCCGTTGAAGTCGAAGAAGCTGAAAGTACGGCGGTGGTTGAGGAAGAACCGTTGGAGCTTGTTGCGGACGCAGAAGAGTCTGCCGAGGAAGAGGAAGTCCTTTTGGAAACCGAAGACCTTGATGAGGACGGTATTTTCGTTGAGGACGAAAACGGCGAGATAATATTGGTCAGCGCCGAGAAATTTGAGGGAGAGGACGCAGAGCCTGTTCAGACCGAGGAAGAGGTAGAGGAGGCAATCGAGATAACAGAACTTGCCGAAGAAGTTGCGGTAGAGGAAGCCAAGACCGAGTTTTTCAGCGAAGAAGACGGTCAGCTTACCCTCTTTGATAACAGCGGGGCGGGAGAAGAAGATCTGCCCGAGGAGCTTGAGACTGTCGAAGAGGCAGCAGAGACAGACGAGGACCAGATCGTATTGGATTTTGGCGATCCGATGTTTGACGAAGCTGAGGAGGAGATACCCGACGAGGATATCTTTGCGGGACTTGACGATTCGGCAATAGACCTTATGTTTGGCTTTGGTGACGTAAGCCCTTCGGTTATGAAGAACGAGAGAGTAAGCGCATACCTGAACCGTACAGAGAAGCAGAGCGCCGAGGATATAGACCCCGCAGAGGCGTTTGCCTTTGACGGAGAGGAATATGAGAGCGCGGAACAGACCGACGATCTGTTGCTCTCCTACAGACACGAAAAGCTGATGACCTTTATCCGAACAGCGGCGTGCGGAGTGTTTATGACGATATTGTTCTTTTACGAGCTCTTCGCTACGCTCAGCATAGAGCTTGACGGCATACTCAGTTATATTGAGTATCCCTCGGTATACGCGCTTATAGGATTACAGCTCTTCGTCTTCTCGGCGGCATTTGCCTGGAGAGAGCTGCTTGGCGGACTTAAAAAAGCTTTCAGCTTTAAGGCGGATCAATGGTCGCTTGTGTCTATAGTTGCGCTCTTTGTGATAATCCACGGAGTGGCTATATCCATCATAGCGCCCGACAGCTTTAAATATATGTTCGGCACGGTAGGCGCGGCATATATATTCTTTGGACTTATCACCGAATGTCTTGAGGTATGCAGAGAGATAAAATGCTTCTCGGTGTATTCCTCGGACAAGAAGAAATTTACCGTTTCAAGCGAGGGCGTGATAGGCTCGTCGGCAGAAAAGATGTACGCGGGCGGACTTTCAAGGGATAAAAAGGTATTTGAACCTGTAGGAATAGAATTCCCCAAGGGATATTTTTCTGCGGTGAACTCCGAAAAGCCCTCTGATAAGCTTGTTAATTATGCTGTAGCGCCTATAATCATTCTCAGTACGCTTGCGCTTTTGGGAAGCACGTTGCTTGGAAACAGCGCGGACGTTGCGCTCGGAGCATTTATGGCCGTGCTCACGCTTTTGTGCCCGATATCGGCGTTTGCCGTACATACCTTTCCGATGATGAGGGCTACAACAAAGCTTTATCGCAGAGAGTGCGCCGTTGCCAGCGAGGCGATGGTCGAAAAATACGCAAAGTGCGACTATATGGTCTTCAAGGATATGCACCTCTTCAGAGAAGCGGTGGCGCAGGACAACGGAATAGTTATATATGATGCGGATAACGCGAGAAGAACGGTGGAATATCTTGGAGCGCTTTATTCTGCTATAGGCGGACCTATGAAAAACGTATTTTCCGAGGTGTCGGGAGATGCTCATTCTGTGTGTGTCCGCAGGATAGCGAGAAACGGAGTTGAGGCTGTGATCGATAATTCCCACAGCCTTATACTTGGAGATCCTTCGTTCGGGCTCAGATACGGTATCGTATTTCCCGCGGGCGAGGGAGCGGACGATGGCAAGGGTACGCTTGTGTTTGCGGTGGACGGCCGACCCGCGGCTAAGCTTCGTATAAAATACAAGAGCACGTCCTTCTTTGAGATGATAGCCCAAAGGCTCTCGGAAAACAGAGTGAAGTGTGTTATTGAGACATACGACCCCGTTATAAACAGCGCGTTCATTTCGGAGTGCCGACAGAGCAAGAGCAACCCGATAAACGTGGTACATAAGAATACTAATGATATGAATTCCGAGATAGAGCTCAAGCCCGATAAGAATACGGGACTTGTGGTATGCTCGTCAAGATTTAAGCTTGCCGAAACGGTCATCTGGTGTAAGCGCATACTTTCCACCTTGAAGACATCTGCGGTGATACAAACGGTAATGTACGCTATATTGTTTGCCCTTGTGACCACAGCGGTGGTGCTGAATATGAGCGAATATTTCAATCAGTATATCGTTATGCTTTGCCAGATGGCGTGTGTACTTCCCGTATTTGCGGTTATGGCGATAAAATTCCCATCGGCGAATTATTTCTCCGAGGATAATTGATAAAACAGAAGAAACAGAGAAAAACAATGAACAGAAACATAAGCACTATACTTAAAGCCGTTTCAAAGCCCGGAAGATATTCGGGCGGAGAGTACGGCCAGATAATCAAGAATAAAGACGAAGTAAAGGCGAGATTTGCCTTTTGCTTTCCCGATACCTACGAGATAGGAATGTCTAATCTCGGTATGAGAATTCTCTACGGAAAGCTCAACGAGGAGAAGGATATCTGGTGTGAGCGAGTTTACACGCCGTGGCTCGATATGCAAGAGCAGATGAAGGAGCACGGCATACCGCTCCGCGCCTGTGAGAGCGGTGACGAGCTTACAGCCTTCGATATGATAGGCTTTACGCTCCAGTACGAGATGAGCTATACCAACGTGCTGAATATGCTCGACCTTGCGGGAATACCGCTGAGAAGCGAGAACAGAGATGACTCTATGCCCCTGATCATAGGCGGCGGTCCTTGCGCGTATAATCCCGAGCCTGTGGCTGATTTCTTTGACATTTTCAATATCGGAGAGGGAGAGGAGATGCTGCCTGAGCTTTGCCGTCTTTATATAAAAATGAAGGACGAGGGAAGATACACAAAGGCGGAGTATCTCCACGAGGCGGCAAGGACTATAGAGGGTATATACGTTCCGTCACTTTATGATGTAAGCTATAACGAGGACGGAACCGTAAAGGAATACAAGCCCAAATATGACGATATCCCCCGTAGCATACGTAAGAGAATAATGACCGATATGGATAAGTCGTATTTTCCCAAGAAGGTCGTTATGCCCTATATCGAAACGGTGCACGACCGTGTTATGCTTGAGGTCTTCAGAGGCTGTATCAGAGGCTGTCGCTTCTGTCAGGCGGGAATAGTATACCGCCCCGTAAGAGAAAAAACGCCCGAGGTACTCAACGAGCAGGCGAAGTGCCTCTTTGAGTCCACGGGATATGACGAGATATCGCTCACCTCGCTCTCTATAAGCGATTATACCGAGCTTGAGGCGCTGACAGATATGCTGCTCGAATGGACAGATGAAAATATGGTAAGTCTATCTCTTCCGTCACTTAGAGTGGACAGCTTCACTAAGGAGCTTATGGATAAGATAGCCTCGGTCCGTTCGTCATCTCTCACCTTTGCGCCCGAGGCGGGAACGCAGAGAATGAGGGACGTTATAAACAAGAACGTCAGGGAAGAGGACCTTTTGCGCGCGGTGAACGTGGCGTTTGAGGCGGGAAAGAATAAGGTCAAGCTCTATTTTATGCAGGGACTTCCCACCGAAACATATGAGGACCTTGAGGGAATATCAAAGCTCGCTTCGTCTGTGGTCGACGCTTATTATAAGTGCCCCACAAGAAACAAGGCAAGACCGCCTCAGGTCACGATAAGCGTTTCCTGCTTTATCCCCAAGCCATTTACACCCTTTCAGTGGGTGGCACAGGATACCATCGAGATGCTTGAGGAGAAGCAGAAATATCTTGGAAGTAAGGTCACCGACAGAAAGGTGGTCTATACACACCACGATGCAAAGGTCAGCCGCATAGAGGCGGTACTCGCAAGGGGCGACAGAAAGCTCTCGGCGGCGCTTGAGCTTGCCTGCAAGGAAGGTTTTAAATTTGACGCGTGGGACGAGTGCTTCGACTACGACAAATGGATATCTGTACTCGAGAGAAGCGGTATAGATCCCGCCTTCTACGCTAACCGTGAGTTCGGTATCGACGAGGTGCTTCCGTGGGATATAATAGACTGCGGAGTAACTAAGGAATTCCTTATAAGAGAGTACAGAAACGCTCTCGGAGAAAAAACAACGCCCAACTGCCGCGAAAAGTGTAGCGGATGCGGCGCTAACAGACTTGGAGGTGAGCGTTCATGCTGTCCGAAAAGCGCAAAATAACAAGACCTGAGCTTCTTCGAAGCTTACCCGAGCTTGAAAGACCTATAACTCTCAGAATAAAGTTCGTTAAGGTGGGCGACCTTCAGTATATCTCGCATCTTGATTTGCAGAGAACATTTAACAGAGTGCTTATGCGTTCGGGACTTCCGGTGTGGTACACAAAGGGATTTAATCCGCACGCGAAGCTCGTCTTTTCAACACCGCTGTCGGTAGGAACACAGAGTATCTGTGAATTTCTCGACCTCAAGATGGACAGGGAAATGCCGCTTGACGACGTAAAGGATATGCTCAACGCCGAGCTTACCGATCAGATGTACGCCACCGAGGTGTATATACCCGAAACTAAATTTTCCGATATAGCCTTTTGTGAATACGAGTATGAGATATATACCGAAAATTCTTCCTCGGAGTTTGCGGAAAATATAGAGGCAGTTCTGAAGACCTCTCCGCTAAATCTTGTTAAGAAAACCAAGTCCGGAGAGCGCGAGATAGACATAACCTCGCTTATAAATTCGGTGAGCGCGGAATATGACGCGCAGAGCGGCGCTGTGAAAATAAGGGCTGTGCTGAGCGCGGGAAGCGATAATTTTCTAAATCCCGAGATGCTCATAACGGCGCTCAAGGCGAAGCTCGGTATACTTTCGGGCGACCCGATGCAGGAGAATTATTCTATAGTAAGAACGAAAGCTCTCACGAGCGACTTGCGAGAATTTCATTAAGTATAAAAAAGACACCGTCTGCGGATATTCCGCAGACGGTGTTGTTTTTTTGACGGGCTGTGCCTATTTTATGTTTTGATTATCTTTATAAAATGGACCGTCGGGGACGACGGTCTGTGGAGTACGGTATTTTAAATTCATTCAGCCTTCGACATTCCCGAAAGGTGATTTACAAATTGCTGAGCCGTTCTGCCCGAAATTCCGCCGTGTCGAAGCTCCCATTTGTGAGCCTCGGCGATTATCTCGTCGTCGCTCATCGTTATCTCGGAGTGCTTGCGCGCAAGCTCAAGCACGATGTGCTCAAACTCAGCCTTTGAGGGCTTGAAGTAGCCTATGGTCAAGCCAAATCTGTTTACAAGAGAAAGCTTTTCTTCGACCGTCTCCGAACGGTGGATATCGTCGATATACGCCGCGTCATTCTTGTCGCGGAAGCTCTCCTTTATGAGGTGACGGCGGTTTGAGGTGGCGTATATGAGAACGTTGTCGGGCTTTGTTTCAACACCGCCCTCTATTATTGCCTTCAGATACTTGTATTCGGTTTCGTTATCCTCAAAGGAAAGGTCGTCCATATAAATGATAAATTTATAATTGCGGTTTTTAATTCGCGATATTACGGCAGAGAGGTCCTTGAACTGATGCTTGTATATCTCTATCATTCTAAGACCCGAATCGTAATACTTGTTTACGATAGCCTTTATGCTGGTCGATTTTCCCGTGCCGCTGTCACCGTAAAGCAGAACGTTGTTTGCGGGCTTGCCACTCACAAAAGCTTCGGTGTTGGCAACCAGAGCGTCCTTTTGAAGCTGATATCCAACAAGGTCGGAGAGCATCACCTTTTCCATATTGGTGATGGGGGAGAGCGAAAGCGCGCCTGTGTCATAAGACAGACGGAATGCCTTGTTGAGTCCGAACATTCCAACACCGTAATTTTTATAGAAAAGACTTACAGCATCAAGCACGGCATCTCCGTCCTCGGCAAGCTCTATCTCGCGGCTGAGGGCGCGGACCTTCTCGCTGACGTTTTTGTTGTATATCTGCTCGCGCTTGGATATCGCCTTGTAGTTTGAGATGACCGAGAAGCAGTTTATCCCAAGCTCTTTTTCTATTTTAGAAAAGTCGTAGTCGAAGAGCTTTTTGAATATCGAGAAATCGTTCACGGCAAATTCGTTTACCGAGCCTTCCTGCTTGCCCGCCTTTTCGTAGGTGAAGCTGAAGGGATTTTCGTCGGTGATTATGAGATACGTAAGATAATTGTGCCACAGATTGGTATCAAAGCCGTATTTTGTGGCAAGCTCAAGTAAGCGGCGGATCTCAACGAATATCTCAGTTCTCAGGTGTTCGGGGGTGTCCGCCGAGGTGTCGAAGCGCTCAAAGATATCTCCAAGGCGGGAGAGAATAGTATTGCCGCCGATATCGCGGTAGATTATAAGATTAGAAAGCAATTTATACATACAAAAACCCTACAATTCCAACAAAAAAAATAATATTAAAATAGATTATATAACATTTGCGCGGTAAAGTCAACGAGATGTTAAATAAAAAATATAAAATAATTAAAAAAGTACTTGACAAAATGTGGAAAAAGTGTTAATATATAAATGTATTCAGGATAATTGCTCTGCTCTCACATACGTACGCGATCAATTATGGGTTCTCTTGATCGCATTGTGTGTGAGTTTTTTGTTTTTATGATGGATACGATTACACTATTATACTAACGGAGGCCCTAAAAATGAACAATGGAACGGTAAAATGGTTTAATGCAGAGAAAGGATATGGCTTTATCGCAAACGAAGCAAGCGGAGAGGATGTGTTTGTGCATTTTTCTGCTATCGAGTGTGATGGCTTTAAGACCCTGAAGGAAGGTCAGAAGGTTTCTTTTGACGTTGAGCCCGATCCAAAGAATAGCAGTAAAATGAGAGCTATAAACGTAAAGACTCTCTGATTCTCTATAGTATTATCAAATTATCAAAGCGGTACGCTTTTTGCGTACCGCTTTTTCTGTGGCGATAAATAAAGATATAAATTTTAAAAACCCCTTGCAAAGGGGAGATAAATCTGTTATAATAGTAATGTTATCGTGTGTTCTGTGTGAATACACGTGCGGGTTGTGAAATAAGGCCATACCAGCCGGGGAATTAGCGGTGCCCTGTACCTGAAATCCGCTACAGCAGGGGTTCATTCCTTTTTTGAGGGTCGATCTTTTACGTATGAGCCGTGCCTGCTGCGTTGAAGAGCGGGTCTTGCGCAATTGGGGGTTGTGAACCATGTCAGGTGGGGAACCAAGCAGCATTAAGCAATTTACCCGATGTGCCGCGGGGTAGCCTGCTCAGAGCAGGAGGTTCGGAGTTCGCGTAGGGGTGAGGTTCGATCTTAAGGTGTATGGTCTTATTTTGCAACCCGATCTTTATTTTTTTTGGAGGTGGATTATGCATCAGGCGTTATACCGTAAATACAGGCCGCAGGTGTTTGACGACGTCTACGGTCAGGAGCATATTACCTCAATACTGAAATACGAAACCGAAAACAGTAAATTCTCTCACGCCTACCTTTTCTGCGGCTCAAGAGGAACGGGAAAGACCACTTGCGCGAAGATCCTTGCAAAGGCGGTAAACTGCGAAGCTCCCGTGAACGGAAGCCCGTGTAATAAGTGCGCGTCCTGTATGGCGATAGATTCGGGTGCGGCCACAGACGTTCTTGAAATGGACGCGGCATCAAACAACGGCGTTGAGAATATAAGAGATATAAGAGACGAGGTCGTTTATACGCCGTCCTCGCTCAAATACAGAGTATATATAGTCGACGAGGTGCATATGCTCAGCGGAAGCGCGTTCAACGCTCTGCTTAAAACACTTGAGGAGCCGCCCTCACACGTTATATTTATACTTGCTACCACAGAGTTGCACAAGCTTCCCGCAACTATAATATCACGTTGTCAGCGCTTCGATTTCAGAAGGATATCCACCGAGGCGTTGATCGAGCGACTTTCATATATCTCCGAGCGTGAGAATATAGAGGCAGAGCAGAGCGCTCTGCGCTCAATAGCGAAATTCGCTCAGGGCGGAATGAGAGATGCCATAAGTCTGCTTGAGCTTTGCGCGGGAAACCGTACGCTCATTACTGAGGAGCTTGTTGAGTCCACTCTCGGTTCGGGCGGTAAAACAAATATACTTCGTACAGTCAAGGCTCTTGCACAGGGCGATTATGACACGGTGTTCGGAGTTATAGACGAGGTCGTAAGATCCTCGAAGGACGTTTCGGTCTTCTGGCAGGAGATGATATCCTTCTACAGAGATATGCTGGTGATGAAGACCACGAAGTTGGCGGACAAGTATCTTGATCTCACCGATAGCGAGAGAGAGCAGCTCTCGGGCGCTGCGGCGCTCTTTACAAAGGAAACCTTGCTATCGCACTGCCGTATGCTTGACGATTCATTCTATGCGATGCAGAAGTCGGGAGCGGTAAAGCGAATGATCGCCGAGATGACCCTGATAAAAATGATGGATAAGAGCCTTGATACGGGAGCAGACAATCTGCTTGCGAGAATATCGAAGCTTGAGATGGCGCTCAGCTCGGGAGCTGCGATGCGTCCTGTAGCAAAGGAAGAGCCCAAGGTGGTGACAGAGATAAAAAAGGCGGAGCAGAGTGTGCCGAAAACCACGCCTAAGCCCGACACGGCTAAAGCCGAGGTGAAAGTGTCAGCACCTTCTGTAAAGCCTATCAGGGGTTGGAGTGAGATAGCCGAAAAGGCCACGGCGAATGAGGGGTATCTCCTTTCATTCTTGAAGATGGCTAAGGGATATATCACGGCGGATAAAAAGGTCAAGATCAAATTCCCAACCGATTTTGGCAAGGATATGGTCGAGCGCGCGGGGATAAAAGCACGACTTTGCTCGGTTATAAATCTTGAGCTTCAAGCTGCGTTTTCAGATAGCGATATAAGCTACGAGGTGTCGGGCGATATGCTTGATGATACTCCCGATGACCTTGATTCGTTCGATATGTAATTAAAAATAATTTTTGAAAAGAGGAATATAAAATGAGAGCTAATATACCGAAGGGAATGGGCGGCGGCGCTCAGAATATGAATGCGATGCTTCGTCAGGCGCAGAAAATGCAGGAGGATATGGCAACCTTGCAGGAGGAGCTTGACGCAAGAGAATATGACGTATCCGCGGGTGGCGGCGTTGTGGCTGTCAAGATAAACGGCAAGAAGGAGATACTCGCTATTGATATAAAGCCCGAGATAGTTGATCCCGATGATATTGAAACTCTGTCGGATATACTCGTTGCGGCTGTAAACGAGGCTATCAAGAGGGTTGAGGATACCAATGCGCAGGAAATGTCTAAGATAACGGGCAGCATCGGTATGCCCGGAATGTTCTGATATGGCTGATTATATCGAAACGCTCCAGCGTCTTGCCGAGCAATTCGGAAGACTTCAAGGGGTTGGAAGAAAATCGGCTATGAGAATGGCGTTTTCGGTGCTTGAGCTTGACGATGAGGCTGTGAGAGAATTTTCGGAGGCGCTTATCGAAGCCAAGGAGAAAATACACGAGTGTCCCGTTTGCGGAAATCTTACCGATAGGGATATCTGCTCGGTCTGCTCGGATCTTTCGAGGGATAGGAGCATTATATGCGTCGTTGAGGACGTAAAGGCTGTGGTGTCTATCGAAAAGGTAAGGGAATTCAAGGGAGTGTATCACGTGCTTCACGGGGCTATCTCGCCGGTCAATGGGATAACTCCCGATAAGATAAGATTTAAAGAGCTTATCCAAAGAGTCGGAGAGGGAGAGGTCAAGGAGGTCATCGTGGCAACTAACCCAACACCCGACGGAGAGGTGACTGCGATGTACATATCGAAGTATCTGAAGCCGCTGGGAGTGAAGGTCACAAGACTTGCGTACGGTGTGCCGGTGGGGTCTGATCTTGAATATGCTGACGAGGTTACGCTTGGACGAGCTATAGAAGGACGTCGCGACGTTTAAATGGTATTACCGTTATTTTAAGAGGAAGTTTTGAACTTCCTCTTTTATTACTTTTTTGAATATAATAAAAATTCTTACAGTGAATAAAAAATCATAAAAACCTATAGACATTTTTTATGATTTGTGATATAATTAACAGGAATGTAAACTGCAATGCGTTAATTTTGCATTGTTTTTATTAAAACATTAAATTCTACTGTGTTGCGCGGTGTTGCCAACCCACGGGAGGTAAGAATGAAGATAAAGGAAATCGTTGAATTGCTCAATGCCAAGATCCTCTGCGGAGAGGATAAAATAGAAGGAGAAGTTCATTCTGCTTGCGGTTGCGATATGATGAGCGATGTCCTTGCTTTCGTTAAGGAGCAGGCGGTGCTGCTAACAGGACTCTGCAATCCCCAGGTGGTCAGAACCGCAGAGATGATGGATATGCGTTGCATCGTTTTTGTTAGAGGAAAGATGCCCCCCGCTGAGGTGGTCGCTCTTGCTGACGAGGCGGGTATAGTTGTGATGGCTACCGATGAAAGAATGTACGTGGCGTGCGGTCTGCTCTACTCCAATGGTCTTTCGGGAGGGAGTGTTGTAAATGGCTGAAACAGTAAATTTTCACTTTGATATAGATGGTGATAACTTTACGTCGGCGGGTGAAGCATCGGTTGCGGTCAAGAAGCTGCTGAGGCAGATGGAGTTCAGTCCCGAGGTGATACGCAGAGTGTCTGTTGCTATGTATGAGGGCGAGATAAATATGGTCATTCACGCTAACGGCGGAACGGCTGATGTCAACGTGTATTGCGACAGGATAGAGATAATACTTAAAGATAGCGGCCCGGGTATTGCAGACGTGGAGCTTGCGATGAAGGAAGGATATTCTACAGCACCCGATAATATACGCTCGCTTGGATTTGGCGCGGGAATGGGACTTCCGAATATGAAGCGTTATACTGATGATATGAAAATCGAATCAGAGGTCGGAAAGGGAACAACGGTATATATGACGGTCAACGCCTGAGTACGTCCCTCGGAAAGAGGTAGTAATGGCTATCAAAAGGCATTCGGTTACGTTGGATGTGTCCAAGTGTAAAGGATGTACCAACTGTATAAAGCGCTGTCCTACCGAGGCGATACGCGTTCGCGACGGACATGCGATAATAAAAGAAGAAAGATGTATAGATTGCGGTGAATGTATAAGACTTTGCCCCTATCAGGCAAAGAAGGCTATCTATGATAGTATGGAGGATTTTGCCTCGTACAAATATAAGATAGCGCTCCCCGCACCCGCGCTCTTTGGGCAGTTTGATGAGCTTGACGATATAGACGAGATATTGACGGCGCTGCTCAAGTGCGGCTTTGACGCTGTGTTCGAGGTTTCGCGCGCGGCGGAGATAGTTACCGAATATACCAGAAGATATCTCAAAAAAGAGGGTATAGAAAAGCCTGTTATAAGCTCGGCTTGTCCTGTTATCGTAAGACTTATAAGTCTTAGGTTTTTGTACCTTGCGGATAATCTTTTGCCGATAATGCCGCCTATCGAATATGCGGCAAGACTTGCGAGAAAGGAAGCTCTCAGGGATAATCCCGAGCTTACTGACGACGATATATGCGTGTTGTTTATATCTCCTTGTCCCGCAAAGGTCAGTTACATAAAAAATCCGCTTGGAGTCAATAAGAGCGCGGTGAACGGCGCTCTGGCTATCAGCGATATCTACTTTAAGATAAGAGCCAAGAGAAAAGAGATAAAGGACCCGCTTCCGCTTTCCAAAACGGGAATAATCGGACTTAATTGGGCGGGTACGGGCGGCGAGGCAACCTCGTTGCTCTCCGATAAATACCTTGCGGCTGACGGAATCGAGAACTGTATCAAGGTTCTCGACCAGATAGACAGCGGAACGATACACGGTCTTGAATTCGTTGAGCTTAACGCTTGTAACGGAGGATGTGTGGGCGGAACGCTTAACGTGGAAAACCCCTACATCGCAAAGGCGAGGTTACGCTCTCTACGTAAATATCTGCCTGTGTCGAGAAACCGAGTTGACGGTGCTGAAGACGCCTCGATACCCGATGAGGTGCTTCTTGATAAGGATATAGTCGATCACTATTCGATAAGCCTGTCCTCTGACAGAGCCTCTGCAATAAAACGAATGGCTGAGATAGAGGAGATATATAAAACTCTTCCCAAGCTTGACTGCGGTTCTTGCGGAGCACCAAATTGCCACGCGCTTGCGGAGGATATAGTAAAATGCGAGGCTGACGAAAGAGATTGTCTGATAAAGCTCAGAGAAAATTACTCAAGTAAAGATAAATGATATTGAAACAGAGGTGAATTGCCTTGACGGTAAAGGAGCTTTGCGAAAAAAACGGATATAAGGTCATCTGTATGCCCGATCCTGAAAGAGAGGTCATGGGAGGATACGCGGGAGATCTTCTGAGCTGGGTGATGGGACGGGCTGACGCGGGGGACGCGTGGGTCACCATCATGTCAAACGTAAATATAATTGCCGTCGCATCCTTGGCAGATCCCGCTTGTATAATACTTTCCGAGGGGGTAGAGCCCGACGATGGTGTCAGAGAGAGGGCAGAGATGCAGGGAGTAAATCTTCTCTCAAGCAGAGATGACACGTTTGCGGTTTGCGCTCAGATAGCTTCGCTGCTATGAATAAGTACTATTATGATCTGCATATCCACTCCTGTTTGTCGCCCTGCGGTGACGATGATATGACGCCGAATAATATTGCGGGTATGTGTGCGCTTAACGGTATAAATATCGCTGCTCTCACCGACCATAACAGCGCAAAGAATTGCCCTGCGTTTTTTGAAGCCTGTAAGAGATACGGAGTTATACCGATAGCGGGAGTTGAGCTTTCAAGCGCCGAGGATATCCACTTTGTGTGTCTTTTCCCCGAGCTTGAGATGGCGATGGAATTCGATAAAGAGATAGAGAAGCATATGCCGCCGATATCAAACCGTCCCGAGATATTCGGAGAACAGATGATACTCAATGGCGAGGACGAGCAGATAGGTGTGGAGGAGAAGCTCTTGATAACGGCTACCGACCTTTGGGCGGATGAGGCTATAAGACTTGCAAGGAGCTTTGGGGCTCACGTGCGTCCCGCGCATATCGACCGAACCTCGAACGGCATCATAGCGATTCTCGGAGACGTGCCGAGGGAATACAACTTTAATTTTGTTGAGTTCAATGACGTCGCGAACAAGGAAGAATATTTTGATAAATATCAGTCTATAGCGGACAAGTCGGTGATAGTTTCGTCCGACGCGCACCATCTGTGGGATATAAATACCGCAGAGAATTATTTTGAGATAGACGACGAGCCATATAGCTCGGCAAACGTACGCCGCAAGCTTTTTGAGATGCTTTGCGGAAATTAAAATGCTAATTTATTGATTTAAATAAATTAAATAAATAAAATACGGAGGATTTTTTCAGTATGAAAAAAAATTTGACCACAGTAATGTTCCGTGGGACAAAGGCTCAGGAAGAGCAGCTTATCGCTGAGATCGAGGCTCTTCGCGGAACACCGGGTGCAATGATGCCCATTCTCCAGAAGGCACAGGAGATCTACGGATACCTGCCTGTTGAGGTCCAGAGGATCATTGCAAAGCATACGGGAGCTTCTCTTGAGGAAGTTTACGGAGTATCGACCTTCTATTCCCAGTTCGCACTTAACCCCAAGGGTGAGATATCCATCGGCGTATGCCTTGGAACAGCGTGCTACGTAAAGGGAAGCGGAGATATTCTTGACAGAATAGTTGAGATCCTTGGACTTCCCGCAGGTTCGACCACTCCCGACGGCAAGTTCTCTCTTGAGGCAACAAGATGTATAGGTGCTTGCGGACTTGCTCCTGTAATCACTATAAACAATGACGTTTACGGTAAGCTCACTAAGGCTGACGTTGACGGTATCCTTGCAAAATACAGATAATCCAAATGAAAGAGCTGTCGCTTAATATACTTGACGTAACGAAGAATTCGGTTACGGCAGGTGCGGACAGAATAGATATAACGCTGGAGCTTTCCGAAGACGGTTGGCTGAGGTTTTCGGTCAAGGATGACGGCTGCGGAATGAGCGAAGAGGTGCAGAGAAGGGTCACAGATCCATTCTACACCACCAGAACCACCAGAAAGGTGGGAATGGGGCTTCCGCTTCTCAAGCTTGCCGCAGAGCAGACCGGAGGGCAGATGAGGATAACCTCATCTACCGAGGAAGGAAAAAGCGGAACATTGCTTGAGGCTACCTTTGATACGAAGAGTATTGATTTTATGCCTGTGGGCGATATCGTTTCAACGGTATGTATCCTGATATCGGGAAGCCCCGATGTGCGCTTCGTTTTCAGGGATACAACACCCGACGGAACGGTGGGGATCGATACATCGGAGCTCAAAGCTGTGCTTGGCGATGAGATATCCCTCTCAGAGCCCGAGGTGGTGGCGTGGATGCGTGATTATCTTACAGAGCAGTATGAAGAACGCGATAATAAAAATGTAAATATGGAGGAAACAAAATGAAAACATTGGCTGAACTTGCCGCTATCAAGGCAAGAATGCAAAATAATGTTGCACTCCGCGATGGAGAGGCAGGAATAAGAGTTGTTGTTGGAATGGCTACCTGCGGAATCGCTGCAGGCGCAAGACCCGTTCTCACAGCTTTCTCGGCTGAGGTTGAGAAGGCAGGGCTCAATCAGAAGGTTACTGTTACACAGACAGGTTGTATCGGTATATGCCAGTACGAGCCCGTAGCAGAGATCTACGAAGAGGGCAAGGAAAAGGTTACTTACGTAAAGCTTGACGCTGACAAGGTCGCAGAGATAGTTGAGAAGCACCTTAAGGGCGGCAACATCGTTGAAGAATACACTATTGGCGCTATCCAGAAATAAGATTAATTAAACTTGACGAAAGGAAATAAAAAATGGTAAGATCACATGTATTGATTTGTGGCGGTACAGGTTGTACCTCTTCCGGAAGCGTTAAGATTCTGGATGCGATGAATGCCGAGATCGCCGCAAAAGGTCTTCAGGACGAGATCAAGGTTGTTGGAACAGGATGTTTCGGACTTTGCGCGCTCGGACCGATTATGATTGTTTATCCCGAAGGAACATTCTATAGCTGTGTTAAGGTAGAGGACGTTCCCGAGATAGTTGAGGAGCATTTCCTTAAGGGACGTCCCGTTGAAAGACTCGTTTATCATGAGTCCAAGGAGCAGGATCTCCATCATGCTACATCCCTCTCCGAGACTGCGTTCTATAAGAAGCAGAAGAGAGTTGCGCTCCGTAACTGCGGAGTTATCAACCCTGAGAATATTGATGAGTACATAGCTATGGACGGATATCAGGCGCTCGGTAAGGTACTTACCGAGATGACTCCCGATGACGTTATTCAGACTATACTTGATTCGGGTCTTCGCGGACGCGGAGGCGGCGGATTCCCCACAGGACTTAAGTGGAAGTTTGCGTCGGGCAACCGCGGAAACGTTAAGAAGTTCGTTGCTTGTAACGCCGACGAGGGTGACCCCGGAGCGTTTATGGACCGTTCGATACTCGAGGGTGACCCCCACGCGGTCATCGAGGCAATGGCTATTGCCGGATACGCTATCGGAGCAGACGAGGGTTACGTATACGTTCGTGCTGAGTATCCTATAGCTATACACCGTCTTGAGGTAGCGCTCAAGCAGGCACGTGAGTACGGTCTGCTTGGAAAAGATATTTTCGGAAGCGGATTTGATTTCGATATTCAGGTTCGTTTCGGAGCGGGCGCATTCGTTTGCGGTGAGGAAACAGCTCTTATGACCTCTATCGAGGGTAACAGAGGTGAGCCTCGTCCCCGTCCTCCTTTCCCTGCGGTAAAGGGACTTTTCGGACAGCCTACAGTTCTTAACAACGTTGAAACATACGCTAACATTCCCCAGATCATTCTCAAGGGTCCGGCTTGGTTCACAGCAATGGGAACAGAGAAGTCTAAGGGAACTAAGGTATTTGCTCTCGGTGGAAAGATAACCAACACAGGACTTGTTGAAGTTCCTATGGGAACAACTCTTCGTGAGGTAATCGAGGAGATCGGCGGAGGAATACCGAACGGTAAGAAGTTTAAGGCGGCTCAGACCGGCGGACCTTCCGGCGGATGTATCCCCGCATCTCTCATAGATACTCCTATCGACTACGATAACCTTATCGCTATCGGCTCTATGATGGGTTCGGGCGGACTTATCGTTATGGATGAGGACACCTGTATGGTTGACCTTGCGCGCTTCTTCCTCGACTTCACAGTTGATGAGTCCTGCGGAAAGTGTACCCCCTGCCGTGTAGGTACGAGAAGACTTCTTGAGATACTTGACAAGATCATCGCCGGAAACGGTGAGCTTGAGGACCTTGACAAGCTCGAAGAGCTCTCCAACTACATCAAGAGCGCATCTCTTTGCGGACTTGGACAGACAGCGCCTAACCCTGTTCTTTCCACACTCCGTTACTTCAGAGATGAGTACGTTGCTCATATCGTTGACAAGAAGTGTCCTGCGGGCGTATGTAAGAGCCTGCTTCAGTATAAGATCATCGAGGACAAGTGTAAGGGTTGTACCGCTTGCGCAAGAAAGTGTCCCGTTAACGCCATCTCCGGTTCTGTCAAGAATCCTCACACCATCGATACCTCTAAGTGTATCAAGTGCGGAGCTTGTGTTGCAACCTGTAAGTTTGGCGCAATCATTAAGGAATAAGAAAGGAGAACAGTGGACATGGAAACTATTAACGTTAAAATTAACGGCGTAGATTATGCCGTACCGAAGGGATCCACGGTTCTTGAGGCTGCAAAGTCTGCAAGTATAGACATTCCTACTCTGTGCTATCTCAAGGACATAAACGAGATCGGCGCTTGCCGTCTCTGCCTTGTTGAGGTATCCGAGGGTGGAAGACCCTATAGACTTGTAACAGCCTGCGTATATCCCGCTACCGAGGGTATGTCTATTCTGACAAACACCCCCAAGATAATGAAATCCAGAAAGACCAACCTTGAGCTCGTGCTCTCTACACACGAGAAAAAGTGTCTTTCCTGTATCCGCAGCACCACCTGCGAGCTTCAGAAGCTCTGCCTTGAGTACGGTGTTGACGAGAGCAAATTCAAGGGCGATAGAATCGGATATGCTATCGACGACGCATCTCCCATTATCCGTGATAACAACAAGTGTATACTCTGCCGTCGCTGCGTAGCGGCTTGTAAGAACGTTCAGGGTATAGGTGTTATCGGAGCTAACGACCGCGGATTTGACACTCATATCGCTTCTGCGTTCGAAATGCCCCTTGCTGAGACCTCTTGTATCAACTGCGGTCAGTGTATCGTATCCTGTCCTGTTGGCGCTATCTATGAGCGCGACGACACAGACAAGATAAGAGATGCTATAGCAGATCCCTCAAAGCACGTATTTATCTGTACCGCTCCTTCGGTACGCGCCCAGATCGGCGAGTGCTTCGGATACGAGCCCGGCACAGATTGCGAGGGCAAGATGGTAGCGGCTCTCAAGCGCCTCGGCTTTGACGGTGTTTACGATATGAACCTCACCGCAGACCTCACCATCATGGAGGAGGCTACCGAGTTCCTCGGAAGAGTTAAGAACGGTGGCGTTCTTCCTATGATCACTTCCTGCTCACCCGGTTGGATCAAGTACTGCGAGCACTACTATCCTGAGTTCGTAGAGAACCTTTCTACCTGTAAATCTCCCCAGCAGATGTTCGGCGCAGTAGTAAAGACCTATTACGCTGAAAAGATGGGTTGGGATCCTAAGGATATATTCTTCGTTTCGGCAATTCCTTGTACCGCTAAGAAGTTTGAGGTCGGAAGACCCAATCAGGCGGCTGCGGGCGTTCCTGACGTTGATGTTGCAGTCACCACCCGTGAGCTTGGCAGAATGATAAGCACAGCGGGAATCAACTTCAAGAAGCTTCCTGACGAGGAGTTCGACGTTCCGTTTGAGATCGGTTCGGGCGCGGGTGCTATCTTCGGAGCTACAGGCGGTGTTATGGAGGCTGCTCTCCGTACAGCTGCTGAGGTTATCGAGGGCAAGCCCCTTGAGTCGCTTGACTTCAACGAGGTTCGCGGAGTTGAGGGTGTTAAGATCGCATCCTACAAGCTCGGTGACGTTAACCTTAACGTTGCTGTCGCTTCGGGAACAAAGAACGCAAAGAAGGTTCTTGATGCTGTTAAGGCAGGAGAGCTTGACGTTCAGTTTATCGAGATCATGGCTTGTCCCGGCGGTTGCGTAAACGGCGGCGGTCAGCCTATCCAGCCTGCGGACGTAAGAATGTCTATGGATCTTCGCGCAGTTCGCGCAGCGGTTCTTTACAATGACGACGTAAATTCTGATCTCAGAAAGTCGCACGAGAACTCTGCCGTTAAGAAGCTCTATGACGAGTACTTTGGAGAGCCCAACAGCCACAAGGCTCACGAGATCCTCCATACCACATACGTCAAGCGCGGTCTTTAATAAATAAAAAACTACGGGCGGAACACTTGGTGTTCCGCCCGTGATTTTGTTTATTAGTTGTTCTTTATCTTATTCATTATACTTTCATAGGAAAGACCGTACTTGTCGGCTATATCGCGCGCGTAGCTCTTTCCGTCGGGACGCGCCCTTACTATCTTAAAGGAGCGTTTACCCTCTTCAATACCCGCTACAAGAGTGTCTATAGTCGAACCGCCTTCGGGCGCGGTACGCGCATTTATCTCATCTATCTCAGAGGCAAGCTCGTGAAGGTGAGTTGAGAACAGACAGCGGCAGCCTACACAGCTAAGTCCCGCAAGTATCTCCGCCGCAATATACGAGGCTTCAAAAGAGCCTGTTGAGGAAAGTGATTCGTCAAGGAGAACAAGGCTGTGCTTTGTAACGCAGTCAAAAATCTCTCCAAGTCTTGCACACTCCTCACCCAAGCGACCCTTGTCGATAGTGTCGTCAGCGCCTGTGGGGAAGTGGGTGTATATTCCGTCGGCAACGCTTATACGAGCCGAAGCCGCGGGAACAAACATTCCAAGCTGAGTGAGCGCCTGAGCTATACCTATAGCGCAGGTTATTACCGACTTACCGCCTCGGTTAGGTCCTGTGAGAACGTATATAAGCGCGTTTTCTGTGTTGAAAACAACGTCGTTTGCAACTATCTCGTCATCGACCTTAAGAGCAACGCAAGGGTTATAAAGGTCGTTTGCGACGAAGCAACGCTCGTCGGTGTCGGCGATATCGGCTACGCACAGAGGACAGCCTCTCTCGCGAAGACGGCGCATAAACTCGGTCGCCTTTACAAGGAACTCTATCTCGGGCATAAGGTTCAGCAGGAAATCGGTGTTTTCAAGAACGTAGGTCTGCACGATCTTTTTCCAGGAGCGCAGAGATTGCTTATACACATCGTTTATCGCGGAGTTGAAGGCAAGAGCGAGAGCGGTCTTCTGATTTTCCGATTGCTTCTTACCAAAGGGAACGAGCTCTGCGATGCAGGTATATTCGTCGTCCTTGAAATTAAGGCGTAGTATTTTTTCGATAACGTCGCCCGAGCGGAAGGGCTCGGAGTTTATAGAGAGAACTCCCGCGCTTGAGGGACGAAGCTGAGAATCGAGATTTACGCCGATGGTGACACTCTTTATCTCGCGCACTCTGTTCGTAAGCTCGGCGAGCTTAGCGTTAAGCTCCTTATAGTAGTCGCTCGTGGCAAGCTCGTTGATCCTGTTGGCAAGAGCTATGAGCGAGCGGCTGGTCAGTCTTGAACGGACAGCTCCAAAGCCCTCGGCAAGCGTTTCGATACAGGATATATACAGCTCTATCTCGGTTATACTTTCAAGATAAGACGAGGTATCTCCTATCTCGTTATCAAGGCGTCTTAGCTCAAGAATATCTGTGAGTATGGGTATAAGGCGGTTGAGTGTCCTTGATATCTCGGGACATTCAAGCATATCCCCAAAGACCTCGTTGCGGTATTTTATAACATCTGTATCGGTGGTAAAATATTCGTCCAGATCGCTGTTCTTAAGGCTGAAAAGCTCAAGGAGTCCCAGCTCCTCAAGGGTGAACATATTTATATTTGGCATATCGTCGCCGCTGTAGTGACGGCGTTGCGACTCGCCATCGGGAAATATAAGGCTGAAGGCCGAAAGATCCTGATTCATATATTTATTCTACCTTTCTCGGATATTTCTCTAATCAGAGCAGGATGAAAAGCGCAATAACAGCAGCCGCCTGAAGAAGGATTATCAGCGGTATTCCAAGCATAAATTTCACGTGCTTGGTCTTGTGGCGAATGATAAGCATGGTAGCCAGCATAGCTACCGAGCCGCCGAGAGCCGACAGCAAAAGCAGAGTTGACTCGCGGGTGCGGTGCTTTGTCATATGCTTTGCCGCGATTTTATCATAGCAACATACGATTATTGAAATTATAGATATTGCAACTATGTAAGCGAGAGCAATTTTATATATCATAATTATTCCTTTCAAGGCAGACGCCACGCGGCATCTGCCTTATAAAGCTAAAAATTACTGTTTTTTGGGAAAGCTGTCTTTAAGACCGACAACTCGGTTAAACGTGTTCTCGTGCTTTGTGTCCTTGCAGAAATATCCGTTGCGGACAAACTGGAACTTGTCGCCGGGAAGCGCCTCGGAGAGCGCGGGCTCGACCTTGGCGTTATTTATCACCGTCAAGGAATCGGGATTGAGATAATCGTTGTAGGTCTTATCCTCGGGGATAGCGTTCACGTTCTCTATGGTGAAGAGCTTATCATAGAGCATAAGAGTAGCGTCCTTCGCGTAGGGAACAGAAAGCCAATGGATAGTACCCTTTATCTTTCTTCCGTCAACGGGATTGCCGTTTCGGGTCTCAAGATCTGCGGTGCAGTGTATCTCACGAATGCTTCCGTCCTCGTTCTTTATCAGTTCGCCAAACTTGATTATATAAGCGCCCATCAGACGGACCTCTCCGTCGGGCTTAAGTCTGAAGAACTTTGGAGGGGGAACTTCGGCAAAGTCAGAGGAATCTATATAGATCTCACGGGTGAAGGGAATAGCTCTTGTTCCTGCCTCGGGGTCTTGAGGATTGTTGGGAAGCTCGAAATACTCGGTCTTGTCCTCGGGATAGTTTGTGATAACTACCTTTATGGGCGACTCGATAGCTATTCTTCTGGGAGCGCATCTGTTCAGCTCCTCGCGGATAGAATGCTCAAGCATATCGATATCAACAAGGCTGTTTGCCTTTGAAATACCCGCGGATCTTACGAAATTGAATATCGAGGTAGGTGTATATCCTCTTCTGCGGAGAGCGCAGATGGTGGGAAGACGGGGATCGTCCCAGCCGTCTACCATATCGTTCTCAACCAAGTAGCGAAGATATCTCTTGGACATAACGGTATTCGTTACGTTAAGTCTTGCAAATTCTCTCTGCTTGGGCTTGGGGTCAAAGCCGATATTGTCTATTACCCACTCGTAAAGAGGTCTGTGGTTCTCGAATTCAAGAGAGCACAGAGAGTAGGTTATACCCTCCAGAGCGTCCTGTATCGGGTGCGCGTAGTCGTAAAGGGGGTATATGCACCACTTGTCACCCTGACGGTGATGCGAGGTGTGGACTATACGGTATATGGCGGGGTCGCGCATATTGAGGTTGGAGGACGCCATATCTATCTTTGCGCGCAGGGTTTTAGCGCCGTCGGGAAATTCTCCGTTCTTCATACGTTCAAAGAGGTCAAGGTTTTCCTCAATGCTTCTGTCGCGGTAAGGACTGTTCTTGCCGGGCTCGGTAAGTGTTCCTCTGTATTCTCTCATCTGCTCGGCGCTCAGGTCGCAAACGTACGCCTTGCCGTCCTTTATGAGCTTTACGGCAAATTCGTAGCACTTGTCAAAGTAGTCAGAGCCGTAGAACACACCGCCGTCGGGAGTAGCGCCGAGCCAGTTAAGGTCATTGTATATAGCCTCAACGTATTCGTTGTCTTCCTTTGCGGGGTTGGTGTCGTCATATCTGAGATTGAATTTTCCGCCGTATTTTTTAGCCGTTTCATAGTTTATGAGTATTGCCTTTGCGCTTCCGATATGAAGATATCCGTTAGGCTCGGGCGGAAAACGTGTGTGTATCTTTATATTGGGGTCTTCTCTGAGATCGGCATCTATGATGTCGTGAATAAAATTACCTGCGATCATTTCTTCCATAAGCTTGTACTATCCTTTATCTATCAAAGTTTTTCAACCATTTTTAAAATTCGCTCCTCGACCTTGTCCTTGCCGAGTATCTGCATAACAGAATACATGTCGGGAGAGTTTATCTTTCCCGTCACGGCAAGGCGCAGGAACATACTGACGTCTGCCACGTTGCCCTTGAAGGCATCGGGAGAAGCCTTGTAAGACTTCATATCCGAGGTGTATCCGTTTTTCTCGGCTATAGCCTTGATCTTATCGAACCATACGTTCATATCGTCATTCACATCATAGCCCGATATGAAGTCTTTAAGTACCGACTTGATATCCTCTCTGGGGAATTTCTCGGGATATTCTGCCTCGATCTCAAAATATTCGTCAAAGAAGAATCCCATATAGGGCTTCGCGTCGCGCCAGGTCGCAAGGTCCTTTCTCGGCTTCTTTCCGCCTCTGCCGATAGAGAATATCTCTCTTGCCATAGAGCGGTTATTAGAGAGTATCTCACCGAAGGGACGGTCGTATTCAAGCGCCCAAGCGGTGACGGCATCGGTCACGGTATCAGCGTCCATACGCGAGATAACGTTCTTGGATACGTCGGAGAGCTTAGCAAAGTCAAACAGACAGCCCGAGACCGACATCTTTTTGATGTTGAAGGGAAACTCGGTGTAAGCCTTGTCGGGATTTTGCATTCTCCACTCCTCGTAGTTCGAGTTGAGAAGAGTCATAACGTATTCGCACACCGCCTCGGGACAGTATCCCATCTCGGTGTAGTCGTCCATATTCGCACCCATATCTCTCTTGGAGAGCTTCTTCTTGTTTCCGTTCTCGTCAAGGCGCATGATCTGAGCTATGTGCAGATATTTAGGTGTCTTGAAACCGAGGTATCTGAAAAGCTGAAGATGCTTTGCAAGGCTGGGCAGCCACTCCTCGCCTCGGATAACGTGCGTAGTGCCCATAAGGTGATCGTCTACCGCGTGAGCAAAGTGGTAGGTGGGGATTCCGTCGGATTTGAGAAGCACAAAGTCTTCGTCATTCTCAGGTATTTCCATATTGCCCTTAACAAGGTCGGTGAATTTTATCTTTCTTTCGGGGTTACCGTCAGCAAGAATTCTGAGCACGAAGGGGTTGCCTGCGGCAAGGTTCGCCTCGACCTCGTCCATAGTTATCTCCCTCGCCTTCAGCATCTCTGCGCGTCGCGCCTGGGCCTCAGCCTGCCAGTCGGTGTTCTTTATCTCTTCTTTTTTGTTTACAGAAAGGATCTCCTCAAGCTCCTGCGCGTCGGTGAAGCAGGGGTAAGCCTTGCCCTCGCGAACGAGCTGCTTTGCGTATACGTGATATATAGGACCGCGTACACTCTGCTTGTAAGGACCGTAAACACCCTTGTCGGTAACCTTTCCGTCATCTCCGAGTACCGCACCCTCGTCAAAATTTATTCCGTATCTCGAAAGGGTCTTGATAAGACCCTCAGCCGCACCCGCTACCTCGCGGCGCGCATCGGTATCTTCTATTCTGAGGAAGAGAACTCCGCCGCTCTGATGAGCAAGTCTTTCGGCAACGGTGGTAGGGAACAGACCGCCAAAGTGAACGAATCCCGTGGGGCTCGGCGCAAATCTCGTTACCTTCGCACCCTCGGGGAGCTGTCTTGAGGGGTAAAGCGCTTCCATATCTGCGGGGGTCTTTGTTACGTTCGGAAAGAGAAGTTCCGCAAGTTTATTGTAGTCCATATTTTTATCCTTTCATCGGTAGGTTAATTTCTTGTAAGATAAGCCGCGTTGTCAAGGGCATAACCCAGACGGGTAGATTGCCCGTGACCGGGGTATATAGTTATTTTAGGGTCATATTTTCTAAGAGTTTCGAGTGAGCGCAAAAGGTCTGCGTAATCTCCGCCCCAAAGGTCGTATCGACCTATGCTGTTTGCGAAGATCGTGTCACCCGTGATCATTATGTCCCCGCACAGATAGCATACCGAGCCTTTTGAGTGCCCGGGGGTGTGGATAACCCTTATGACCTCATCGCCAACGGTTATTTCAGCGCCGTTTTCAAGTAAGATGTCGGCAGGTCTGTATTTTCGATCTCTGCCAAAGAAGGAGTAGAAAGCGTTTTTGTTTCCGTCACCCAGCATCTCGTCGTCCTCTTTGTGGATCATAACGGGAGCGCCTACGTCATCGCGCAGCTTGTCCAAGGATACGATATGGTCAAAGTGACCGTGAGTGAGCAGAATTGCCTTGATTTTCACATTTTCTTTTTCGGCAAGGTCGATCATCGCGGCACTTGAAGCCGAGGGATCGACTATCACAGCCTCGCCGCCCGAGATAAGGGCGTAACAGTTAGAGGCAAAAGAGTTGGGAGCTATACTAATAATTTTCAAAATATGATCCTCAAAAATGAATATTACATTATATTATATCACAATCGCCCTCTAAAGTCTATAGTTTTAAGGAAATTTATCTCTGTACTTGCAAAAAAAACTTTCATCTGTTATAATAAAAAACGGTATATAAAACGTATTTTTGTAGGTGATAAAATGAAAGATACAGCTAAGAAAATATATGGATATATAGCGGACGAAATTATATCCGACCGCTTTGCGTGTCCCTGTGCCAAGGTGGATATATACACAAATCCCGCGCAGCTTTTACTTGACGGACAGAAGGATAGAATGGCTCGCATTTGCTCGGACAGTAAGGAGTTTCGATATAACAAGATGTCGGATTACGAGCGCTTCCGCGCCTTTGTTGACGCTCTGCCCAAAATGGCGTGGAGCGGAGCATACGAGCTCTTTTTTGAGGAGCTCTCCCTGTTTTTTGACTGTGAGATTACAGGCGCTATAGATGTTCGCGAACTCTGGAAGGCTCTCTGCGAGAAAATGTCGGAAACGATACTCGACCTTGACGCTATATTAAAAAAGTGCTCTGTCGCGGTCTGCAAAAACAATTATTTGCCAATCATCTGCAAGGGTGGGGATTATTCCGCGCTTGTGGATAAAAATCTTAAAAATCTTGCGGATATCTCCGACGGTATCGCCGCGATTGATATTTCAGAGATAGAATTCTCGGTTACCGATAGATATCACGCCGATATGGCGTGCCGCGCTTATAGCGAGGGCGATGAGAGCCAAAAGGATATTATAATGTCGGCGCTTCTTTACAGTATATGCGAGTTTGCAAAGAAATCAGATATCACTCTGTATCTGTATATAGGAGATAATTATACTTCAGCAAGCGCTATTATTTCGTACTTTGAGGGTAGAGGAATACTGCCGAATATAAGAATTTTTGCCTCGGATAGCATCTGTTATCGCGTGGCAAAGGAGCTTTGCGGTGTGTATGATATCGGCTCTTCGGAAATAAGGATAGACCTCGGTCTTGTCTACGCTGAGGGCGACACGGTAAAGAGTATCGCCGATAAGGTGAAAAATATTGCGCGAGTATATCCTGTGGGCGAGCTGGCAATAGGCGGCTCACGAAGTAGTTCTCCCGTCTTTGCGGCGGCAGACGCGCTTTTGAAGAAGGGAATAGCCGAGGCTCTTGCCGAGATGTGCGACAACGAGGAACAAGCTATGCTTTGCGCTGATAGTATAATAAAAAACAGCAAGTGAATGGCGTAGTTTCTTAAGGACAGTTTGCAAAATTAACTATGAAAAGGAAAATAAATTCATATAAGCAACAAAAAAGGAACCGTTTCGGTGTAGGGCGGGTCCTTTTTCATATTGAATTATAACCCAAGTAGTTCTTTTCTCTTTACGTCAAATTCTTCTTGAGATATTACACCTAAATCAAGAAGTTTTTTAAATTTCTTTGATTCTTCCGCCGGAGATACTTGTTGTACAACCCCGCCAACAGGTGCATTTTTGATTTCATCAATTTGTTTTTTAATAAAGGCAACAATATCACAGTTTTTGCGGTTTGTAAATATGTTTTATACAATTACCTTTTGGGGGGTATAAAAAGCCTCCCTCCGAGAGGGAGGGGGACCACGAAGTGGTGGAAGGAGCCTGCGTGATTTTGAACTTAGATCAACTTCATTGTCACGCACTCTCCCACAGTCGCCTACGGCGCCAGCTCCCTCCCGGAGGGAGCCTTCCTTTTCCTTTCTTCTGCCTATAGAATAAAGTTCCCACAAACCGTAAACTTTGGTCTGTGGGAACTTTTTGTTATTGAAATATCTTCGTTAAGGACATAAATGCTAAAACTTGCTGTTTTTTATATCAAATAAAGAATAAGCTTCCAATATCGACGAGCGGCTCGTCGGATAGGGAAATCGTTATCTTCCCGTGCTTGGCGCAGAAATCAATTATTTTTTCTCCGTCGGGGTGGAGCAAAATATTTCCCGAGAAATAAACGCCGTCACCATTCTGACCCGAGCAACCGCCGATAAATCCCGTATCGTACCCCGAAAGGGTTATATTGCCCGAGGATATCAAAAGCACGTCAAGTCCCGATGCACTCATCGCGCGGAGAAGAGAAGGGTCGGACGTGATAGCCGCGCCCTCGCTGACAACACACACCGAGCATTTTGAATATCCCTGCTTTACGTCACGCACGTTAAAATTTTTATAAGATGCAAAATCCTTTATAAAACGTGATATCGAATCCCGCTTACAGTATATCGTATCGGAAATGTGTAACGCGTTAAAAAGTATGTCGCTCGGATATTTGTTTGATATCTCCTCGTCGGTGGGGATTATATCGTACCCCTCGGCGCTTATCTTCTCAAAAATATCGGAGTTTGCTTCAAGATAATCCTTGTGGCAAATGATATCTCTGTCCGCAACAAAAAGAAGCATATCGGGATGCGCTGATACAGGGATGGACAGAGCGGAGAATGGTGGTAGCAATATAAGCTCAAAGCCCATTTCGCGCAGGGTCTCCGCGCATTTTTGGGGTATTCGTGAGTCAACTATAACTTTTTTCATCATATACCTCTGGAAAAGCCGAAAGCGGACGATTAACCGTCCGCTTTCGCTCTTATGCTTTAAAAGCAATATAAAATTGTGCGCGATAATTAAGCGCGGGTTATCTTGCCGGAACGAAGGCAACGAGAACATACAGCAACGGTCTTAGGAGTACCGTTAACGATAGCTCTTACCTTACGGATATTAGGCTTCCAACTTCTGTTTGTTTTACGGTGCGAGTGTGAAACGGCCTGACCGAACACAACACCCTTTCCGCATATACTGCACTTTGCCATATTGACACCTCCTCAATGCACAGCTGCACATTTATCTAAATTTATTATAAGACCATAGAACATTTCACATTATAACACAAACTTTTTAAAAATGCAAGAGATTTTTTGCAGATTTTTAAAAAATATTATCAAGTTTCAAAAATAAAGGTTTTTTGAAGGCTGAATTAGTATATAGAGCCCAATAAAATCCCCATTTTCAGCGGAATAGAGGACTCAACTATGATGCCTCGTGTGCTTGACGAAAGTGTGTCATAGGCAGATTTTTCAAGGATAATTCGGTGTGCGGTCTGCATAGCGTCAAGAGCTTCGGACACAGAGCCGTTCACCGCCTTTGCCGATATTATAGCCCCCGAAGCGCAAAGCTCTTTGATAAACGAGCACATTCCGCGCAAGCTCTCAAAATCGGGTAAGGTGTTTTCGGTATGGTCAAACGAGAGCAGATAGACACCGCTAAATGAGCGCGAGAAGCAAGAGGGGAGCTTGGGCAGACCGTCCTTTTGTTCGGATGTCACCCCCAGAGATAACTCGTCCTTATGCGAATATCTTACTCTGTAGGAGTTGGGTATGCACAGCTCGCATATCACTCGATACACACCAAGTATTGATGCCAGAGAAGCGCCCAAAGGTGCTTTATCCGCGTCTGCCGAAAAGGTGTAGTCGGTATGCAAAATAATATCCTGTAGATCAGCGCTCTCTGCCAAGGCGGGGAGTAGGCTATCTATGGTTGAATTTACAGCATCAATAAAGCTTTGTCTATGATCCGCGCCGAGCTCAAAGCTTTGCGGGACGGTAGAGCCGCCCAATTCGCGCAACAGAGCCATATCCGCAGAAAACGAGATGTGTTCTCGCTGTAACAGAGAGAATACAGGAGTTGAGATAGCCTTTGCAAAGTATGAAACTATCAATCCAAGCTCCTCTGCAAGCTCTGCTATTTGAGGAATATCCTCTTTATCTGTTGCGATGATATATCTTGAATGACATTCGGTGGCAAGGTGGGAAAGCTCGGGATGCTCGGGCATACAGGGGATAGAATATATATCGGCATATATGCCAACTGCCATATCCGAAAGAGCGACGGCAATACCGCGGCTGTCTATCGACTTGAGTCGCAATATCTTCTCCGATATATCCTGCTTAAAAATAAGCTTTTTTACGAGAGCCTCATATTCCTCAAAGGAGATATCATCGGTGGGAAGTATTATAGAAAATGCTGTGTTTTCCTCAAGAAAAGATGCTTCTGTGTTTCCAAGCCGAGAGCGAAGTCCTATCATAGACATATATTTTGAGGCAACCGAAGCCGCCGATGTGAGCGACAAAGGGGATATATCCTCGCCGCAAAGCAGACAGTGCTTTTCAAACAGGTCGTTATATGTGTCGAGCATATCCTTATCGCCGAAAAACACATCGGTTATAGTTTGATTTTGTGAGAGCTGCTTCGCCCCCTTTACTATCTCGTCAAACAGATAAAGCGCACTAAGGCTTATATCGTTTCGCATTGACTTTAAATAGCTGCTTCTGCAAAGCTTAAGCTCCGATATGTCCATGCCTAAGCCTAACGAAGACTTTATATCTAAAAGAAATTTATCCGAGCATCGAGAAAAATTTCTAAATAGTCCCACGTATCTTCCCAGGGAATCGGTAGGAACAGAGTAGGTCATGTTAGAAAGGTCTTCCATCTTTGTAGTACCTCCAAATAGGTAATTGAGTCTATTGATTCAAAAGCTCACCAAAGCAGAGCTCACCGTTCGTGCTTTTAAGCGACACGTTGTAGATTTCCGAGTGTATCGGCATATCACAGGGTACTGCCACCTCAATAAATTCCTCGGTGTGGCCAAACGCCATGCCCTTAGAATAGGTTTCAAAAAGCACACGGCATACAGGCTTCGCCGCGATATAATCTTCAAGCACCGAGCAACGTATCTCCTTTGCCACACAGGAAAGCAGGGAGGCGCGGCGGCGCTTGATGTCACCTGCAACTTGTCCCGGCATCTGCGCCGCGGGAGTGCCGCTTCTCTTGGAGTACGGGAATATGTGCATCATCAAAAATTTTGCCTTTTTTGCAAATTCCACAGTCTCGGTGAAATCCTCTTCGCTCTCGCCCGGGAAACCGACGATAACATCGGTAGTAAACTGCACGTTTGGTATCTTCTCCCGCAAAAGCTCGATGCCGCGCATTGCCATATCGGCATTGTATTTTCTCTTCATCAATGCAAGTACACGGCTGCTTCCGCTTTGAAGCGAGAGGTGAAAGTGGGGCGCGAGAGAGCGAAGAGTTGATATTCTGTCAACGAACGAGGGGGTTATGAGAGAGGGGTCAAGAGAGCCAAGGCGAACACGCCCGATGCCATCTATCTTATCCACCCGTGCAAGTAATTCTGCGAGGTCTATATCCTTGAGGTCTTTGCCATAGGACGCCGTTTCAATACCCGTCAGCACGACCTCGCGGCAGCCGCCCGCGATAAGCGTTTTCACCTCGGATATCACGTCCTCGGGAGCTTTTGAGCGTATTTTTCCTCTTGCCGAGGGGATTATGCAGTAAGTACACCTGCTCTCACAGCCGTCCTCTATCTTCACGTAAGCCCTTGTGCGCTCAAATTCGGTAATAGACATAGCCTCAAAGCCGTAGGAATCTATATCGTCTATGTAAATTTCGGGTTCTTTATTCTTTTCTCCCTGAGCTATAAGCTTCATCGCCGCACGCGCGACAGAGAGCTTATCGGTGTTTCCGCAAATATAGTCCACACCGCTTATGGCGCTTATTCTCTCGGGGCACACCTGAGCGAGACAGCCGCAGACGAGAATGTAAGCCGAGGGATTTTTCTGTATCGCGCGGCGAATGAACTGACAAGCCTTTCTGTCCGACTCCGCCGTTACGGTACAGGTGTTTATAACGTATACGTCGCATATATCTGTAGGCGGCAATATAGAAAATCCCCCTCTGCGAAGCTCCTCGGCTATCGCTTGGGACTCGTACTGATTTACCTTACAGCCGAGCGTATATATTCCCGCGGTAAAAATTTTATCAAGCATTGCAAATGACCTCCAATACACTAAAAATATGATAGCATATTTGATCGATTTTGTAAATAGCAATTAAGACAAAGAATTCTAAAAAGAGCCTATTTTGACTTTAATGAGCATCGTCGGATTGACATAAAGTATAAAATGTAGTACAATAATCTTGCAAGAGAGATTAAGTTTAATACGATTGCTGTAAAAATAACACTGGTATAGAGGTTTGCAATGGAAGAGAAAAGAGTTTGGGGGATACACGCTACAGACGGGCGTATGTTCTTGGATAAAAATATGATTGCTATAGGCTGGGGGGAGATGGGAGATCTCTCTTTGATAGAGGCGTCAAGGGAAGCATTTAAAGAAAAATATCAAAAAACCTATCCCGACGGCAGAGTTCAGGGCATACCTACAACAGCAGGTATGCTTTACCGCTTTATACACGAAATGAGGGTGGGGGACTACGTTATCTTTCCTTCAAAATTCAACCGAGAGATAAACATAGGTATAATTGAGGGAGAGTATATCTATTTGGAAGAGGAAAATCCCCCTATACATACAAGAAAGGTTAAGTGGCTCAAGCATCTGCCGAGGACTGCCTTTTCTCAAGGAGCGCTTTATGAGGCGGGAACGGCACTGACCTTGTTTTCGGTAAAGAATTATGCAGACGAATATCTGTCGGCATTATCTCAAAAGGGTAAAAAGATAGAAATAGCATCTGATGACGAAGATGCTGTTGCAAAAAATGCCGAGGATATACTTGACAATACCACCGACTTTATTTTAAAGGAGCTCAGCAAAAATCTCAAGGGGTATGCACTTGAGGAATTCGTGGCGGATCTGCTTCGAGCTATGGGATACCGAACCATACTTTCTCCGCACGGCGGAGATAGCGGTATAGACATAACGGCGTATAAGGACGAGCTTCCGCCAAGGATCCTTGTGCAGGTAAAGAGCGGTGACGGAGATATCAGCGAGTCTACCATACAGTCGCTTAAGGGAGCTATGCGAGAGGGAGATTACGGGCTTTTTATCACGCTTTCGGATTATACGAAAAACGCAAGAAGGTATCTTGATAATACGCCTATCATCAGGGGTATCAACGGCACGGACCTTGTAGAGCTTATTTTGAAATATTATGATGAGCTTAGCAAAGCATATCAAAGGATAATACCGCTCAGAAAGGTATATATTCCTATTGTTGCACTTTAAATTAATAGAACAAGGAGATACGTTCGGAACGTATCTCCTTGTTTTTTATACATTAAGAACTTTTGCGGGAACGGCAGAATATGCCTTGTATTCTGTTACGCCGAGAATAGTCTCTCCGTCTATCTGGAGTGCTGTGGGACGGTCAAATTTTACGCTGATATCCTTTCCCTTATGTATAGCTACCATCTTGTCCTGCTTTATGTGCTCTCCCTTGAATATTGAGGGGAAAACCATAAGGGTTTTCAGTCTTCCTTTTCCGTAGAACACCATAACAGAAAGCTCGCCTGTGGGATCTTTTCTGTCCTGATCCGGGGTTGGCATCATACCGCCGCCGTAGAAGCGACCCTTCATCGTGGGGGCGATCCATACCTTTTTGTATTTATATTCTGTGCCGTCAACCGTTATAGTGGCGTTTGTAGGCTTATAGTGGAAGAGCAGCCCCTTTATAGCGATAGATGTGTAGTTTACGGGCTTTGAAGAGCCTTCCTTCTGCTTGTCACCCACCTCGCAGCAATATCCGTCTATACCAAAGCCCACGTTGTTCAAAAATCTGTAGGTCTTGCCCCTGACCTCAACACGTGGCAGATCCTTGATATATTCTTTAACAGAGAAGGGGGCGCTGTTGGGATCCTTCTCAAGGTCGCGCAGAAAATCGTTTCCGCTTCCGAGGGCGTGGTAAAGGAGATCGCATTTTATATCTATACCCTCGGTGTCGTTGATAAAGCGGTTCAGCGTACCGTCGCCGCCGCAGATTATAACGCTGTCATCCTCGCCTAAGGGGGCGAAAAATTCCGCGTAATCCTTTATTTGTGTGATATCCTGATATGTAAGGGAGTGTTCGTAAAATGCAGATAAAACCTTGGGATCATTGTCTTTTTTGCCCCAGCCGGCAAAAGGGTTATAAAGAACATAGTGGCTCACGATATAACATCTCCTTTATAATTAAAATGTAATCCATATCATTTTAAAAGACTTTTATAAACTGAAAATAAACTCTGATAAAGTCGAATAAATTAAAAGCTTTGACACGGATATTTTTGTGTGTTATAATATCATCAACGATAGAAAAGCAAAGGAGATAATCAATGTTTCATATTCTCGTTGCAGATGACGATAAGAATACAAGATTATATTTTAAGGCGCTCCTTAACAGAGAGGGTTACACCGTGACTACCGCAAACGACGGGGAAGAAGCGTTGCGGGTGATGGATAGGGAGCACATAGACCTTATAGTGCTTGACGTTATGATGCCCAATATGGACGGCTATGAATTTACAAAGACGCTTCGCGAAACCAATAATAATCTTCCGATACTTATGGTGTCGGCAAAACAGCTTGCGGTAGATAAAAGAAAGGGATTTTCGGTAGGTACGGACGATTATATAACCAAGCCTATCGACGATGAGGAGATGCTCCTTCGTATTAAGGCGCTGCTGAGAAGAGCAAAGATAGCGAATGAGCGAAAAATAGAGATGGGCTCTGTTGTGATAGATTACGACTCTATGACTGTGAGGCGAGGAGATGAGGTGCAGGAGCTGCCCCAAAAAGAATTTCTCTTGCTTTACAAGCTCCTTTCCTATCCCTCAAAGATATTTACCCGCATACAGCTTATGGACGAGATATGGGGAAGTGAAAGCGAAACGGGCTGGGAGACGGTGACAGTGCATATCGGAAGACTGAGAAAGAGATTTGAGGGCTGGAATGAGTTTGAGATAGTATCTGTCAGAGGACTTGGATATAAGGCGGTCAGGAAGATATGAAAAGTAAGAACACTCAAAGAAAGCATCGGCACATCTTAAGACAGCGCGGCTCACGTATGTCACTTACGCTTGTTTTGGCGGCATTCGTTTTCGTTATCCTGTTGGCGGCGATAGGACTTACCAGCCTTGGTCTTTGGATACTCGCCAGAACGGGAGTTATGGTTGACGTGGACGGACAGATGGAATTGGGGTCTGTAATACTCTTTATGTCGCTTGTGAGTATCGTGATAGGCGGTGTAATAGCATTTTTCAGTAGTAGACTCCCGCTAAAGCCAATAAATGCGCTTATAAACCAGATGAACCGCTTGGCATCGGGAGATTTCAAGGCAAGGTTGCGCTTTGGCGCTACCTTGTCCTCACACCCCGCGTTTAAGGAGATATCCACAAGTTTCAATACCATGGCGGAGGAGCTTGAAAATACCGAAATGCTCCGAAGCGATTTTATCAACAACTTTTCGCACGAGTTCAAAACGCCGATAGTTTCTATAACGGGATTTGCTAAGCTGCTCTCAAAGGGAGATATTAGCGAGGAAGAGAAGAGTATATATCTCAAAGCTATAGAGGAAGAGTCGGCACGGTTGTCAACTATGGCTACCAACGTACTGAAGCTGACCAAGATCGAAAATCAAACTATCCTCAGCGACCTCTCGCGCTTTAACCTCTCGGAGCAGATACGCTCGGCGGTGTTGCTGTTAGAGGCAAAATGGAGCGACAAGAGTATAGATCTTGATCTTGAGCTTGAGGAATTTGAGATAGAGGCAAACGAGGAGCTGATTAAAGAGGTCTGGATAAATCTTATAGACAACGCCATAAAATTCGCCCCCTCGTTCGGCACGGTCAGCATTGATATAATCAATCTTGAAGAAAAACTCTGTGTCAAGATAGGAAACACGGGAAGCGTGATACCCGAAGAAGAGCAGAAAAAGATTTTCAGAAAATTCTATCAATCCGACAGATCACACTCCACGCAGGGAAACGGAATAGGACTTGCGATAGTCAATAAAATAGTGGAGCTTCACAGGGGAGATATATCGGTAAACAGCGATAAAGATGCTACGGTATTTACGGTAATATTGCCAAAGAAACAATCAAATTGATGACCACGCACTTGTTGACAAGTCAACAAGTGCGTGGTATAATGTTATTGTAGGTCAAAAAATTTAATTAAAAATACTTAAGAAAGGAATTAGCGTAATGAACAAAATCGATGAAAAATACGAAGCCCTGTTTACACCGTGGAAAATAGGGAACGTAGAGATCAAAAACCGAATAGTTATGTGTCCTATGGGCGGAACGTCATTATTTGGTTGGTTTGAGCTTGGAGGCTGTCATTTTGATAAGGAGGCGGCTAAGTTATTCCTTGAAAGGGCAAACAACAATGTAGGTCTTATCATACCCGGAATCGCGCCCCTCAGAGATACTTTCTGGGGAAAGTGGCTTTGGCAGAATCCTAAAATGTTTGAGGAGCTTAAGGTCTTTATGGACGAGATACATAAGACGGGAGCTAAGCTCTTTGTTCAGCTGACGGCAGGTATGGGACGCTCTTGGGCGATAACCGAGCTTGTTGCTCCGCTTCATAAAAATAAATTTACAAGAGCGCTCGTAAAGCCTGTTATCGACACTTCTCACGAGCTGGCATCTCCCTCGCCCCAGCCCTCTCGTTGGGCGCACGATATCGAGTGCCCCGAGATGACAAAGGAACAGATACACGAGATAATCGAGGCGTTCGCAAAGACCGCAAAGCTCTGTAAAGAGGCGGGAGTTGACGGCGTTGAGGTTCACGCTGTTCACGAGGGATATCTGCTCGACCAGTTTGCTATAGAATTCTTCAACAAGCGTACCGATGAGTACGGCGGAAGCTTTGAGAACCGTTACCGCTTTGCCGCAGAGGTAGTAAAGGCTATCAAGGAGGCGTGCGGCGAGGACTATCCCGTGTCGCTCAGATACTCTGTGGAATCCAAGATGAAGGGATTTTGCGAGGGCGCTATGCCCGGTGAGGATTACGTCGAGGTCGGACGTAATATGGAAGAGTCCGAGAGGGCGGCTAAATATCTTCAGGATATGGGATACGATATGCTCAATGCCGACAACGGTACATACGACTCCTGGTATTGGGCGCATCCGCCGATGTATATGCCCGAAAACTGCAACCTTGACGACGTAGCACATATCAAGGAATTTGTTGATATTCCCGTAGTTTGCGCGGGAAGAATGGATGCCGAGGTCGGCGCTAAGGCGGTTGCCGAGGGCAGGATAGACGCGGTCGGAGTTGCCCGTCAGTTCCTTACCGACCCCGAGTGGATAACAAAGCTTATCGAGGACAGACTTGAGGACATCAAGCCCTGTATCTGCTGTCACAGCGGTTGCTTCAATTTCTCGTCCTCAAAGGGACACGCGAATACACAGGATCTTAAGGACACGATGGGACTTGCGCGCTGCGCGCTCAATCCCGAAACGATGCAGTCGAAGAAATATTATATAGAGCCTGCTAAGAAGCAGAAGAAGATCGCTATCATAGGCGGCGGTATCGGCGGTATGGAGGCGGCTATCGTCTGCGCGAAACGCGGACACAGCGTAACTCTTTACGAAAAGTCCGACAAGCTCGGCGGAGTGTTCGTTGCGGCTGCCGCACCTTCCTTCAAGGAGAAGGATAGGGCGCTCATTGCCTGGTATATCCGTGAGCTTTCCAACTACCCCATAGACGTTAAGATGAACACAGAGATCACAGACGTAAAGGCGCTTGATGCCGACGAGATAATCGTGGCAACGGGTGCTGTTGCAAAGAGGATCCCCGTTAAGGGGGCGGAAACTGCTGTAGAAGCAGTGGACTATCTGCTTGGAAATAAGGCGGTCGGCGAGAACGTCGTTGTTATCGGCGGCGGACTTACGGGCTGTGAGATTGCTTACGACCTCTATCTGAACGGCAAGAAGCCTGTTATCGTTGAGATGCAGGACGACCTTATCACCACTCCCGGAATCTGTCTTGCCAACACCAGCTATCTGCGCGATTTCTTTAAGGCTAATAACGTTCCCGTATATCTTGAAACAGGACTTTCGGAGATAAACGACGGAAGCGTTACGCTCAAGGGTAAAGACGGAAACGCATTCTCGGTAAATGCCGACTCTGTTATCCTCTCGGTTGGTTACAATCCCGCGCCTGTCGCTCCCAAGGGCAGACATATCCACGTGATCGGTGACGCCGCAAAGGTGGGCAATCTCAGAACCGTTATATGGGGCGCGTGGGACGTAGCAATGAAACTCTGATGAGTTTCATTGCGGTGAAATTGCGGCTTTGCCGCAGTGAAATTCGCCTTCGGCGAGTGAAATGTTGCTTCGCAACGTGAAATTTGCCCTTTGGGCAAGTTAAGGTGGATTTTCTCCGCCCAACGCGGAGAAAATCAAATTTAATTAAAAGAAAGGTATTTATTATGATACTTACTAAAGAACAGCAAGCTATTCTTGACGGTGAGAAGGGAGAGACACTTGCAAAGGTCATGAAAACGCTCGTAATGTACGGCGATGCCTTTGAAGCCGAGAAGCTCGTGCCGATCACCTCAAAGTATAATCACCTTGTTACATCGTTTGGACTTAAGGTAATGTCGCCTGTTTACGATCTTATGCAGCAGCTCCTTGACGCGGGCGTCTGTTCGGATCAGAAATTTTCGGTAGACCCCCGTCCTATCGACAAGAACGTTCCAGCAAATTTCTTGCAGAATCTTGTGTTTAACAAATTTATGTACACAAAGCAGGGATTCTATGAGGAACAGCTCGAAAAGCTCGGACTTATGGATAAGAACGCTTTTTCCTGCACCTGCTATATGGACGAGGTCGGCAACAAGCCGCAAAAGGGAGAGGTGCTCTCTTGGGCAGAGTCGAGCGCGGTGGTTTACGCGAACTCGGTCCTTGGAGCAAGATGTAACCGTAATTCGGGAATCATTGATATTATGGGCTCTATCGTTGGATACGTTCCTTACTTCGGACTTCTCACAGATGAGGGAAGAAAAGCTACTTGGGTCGTAAAGGTACAGACCACCAAGAAGCCCGAGGCACAGCTTCTCGGCTCTGCTATCGGTATGAAGGTAATGGAGGACGTTCCTTACGTTGTGGGACTTGATGAGTGGATAGGCAACGAGCTGAACGATTCGGCTTGCGCATATCTTAAGGATTTTGGCGCGGCAACCGCATCTAACGGAGCTGTCGGACTTTACCATATCGCAAACCTCACCCCCGAGGCGGCAGAGCTTGGAGAGAGCCTTATCGCAGAGGGAGCGAAGGAGTATATCATTGACGATGCCGAGCTTGAAAGAGTAAAGAACAATTATCCCGTTATCTGGAAGAACCCTGACGCTACCCCCAAGCTTTGCTTTGTGGGCTGTCCCCATCTTTCGATTGAGCAGCTTAAGGATTGGACAGAAAAAATTGAAGCCGAGCTTAAAAAGAACGGCAAAAAGAAGGTCACACTCCCCACCGTATTCACCGCCGCTCCCGCGGTTCTCGAAGCATTCGAGAAGACCGAATATGCGGCAAGACTTAAGGCAACGGGAGTTATCACGTCGTATATCTGTCCGCTTATGTATATGAACAATCCTCTTTGCAAGAAGATGCCTGTTATAACGTCGTCAAATAAGCTTCGCACATACACGAGTGCGAGATATTACACCGACGGCGAGATACTTAAAACTATTACGGGAGGTAAAAACTAATGAAACAGTTTAAAGGAAGAGTTGTCACTCCCGGTGAAGTAACCGCAGAGGCGGTCGTTACTACCGAGGGATTTAACACGCTTGCCTCTTTTCAGATGGCGTTGCAGTTTGGCGATAAAGAGGTAAAATGCGGAGATCAGAGCAATAAGGATATCTACGGAAAGCCATTGCTTGGCAAGGCGCTCTGCCTGCCGCAGACCATCGGCTCTACCACGGGCGGACTCGTGCTCTACTGCGCGTGCGCTATGCATAAAAATCCCGCTTGTATGCTCTTTGCAAACCATATAGACTCGCTTGCGGCAGCAGGGGCAGTTCTTGCTGACGTTTGGGTGGACGGAGTTACAATGCCCGTTATCGACTCACTTGGCGATGAATTTCTGAACTACGTTAAGGACGGAATGAAGATCACCGTCAAGGCGGACGGCGTTATTGAAGTGGAGTAAATACAAACAAAAATCCGACTCAATTTTCATTGAGTCGGATTTTTGTTTTAAGTATAAACTTATTTCTTGAGCGAACCGATAAATCCGAGAATTCCGTCTACTATGAGAAGGATTCCAACGATGATTATCATGATGTCAAGTGCGTTACCGAACGCGAGCATAAGACCAACGATAACGGTAAGTATGGGGAAAACGATCTGAAGAGCATTCGCTTTCTTCTGCTTGAATACGTTGATAAGCGCAACGATACCCTTGATAGCTATCATAATACCGAGAACGAGCAGAACTATCTTTGCCGCAACCCAGCCAAGCACCAGAATAGCGATACCGATGATAAGGCTGACAGCGCCGCCTGCCCAGTTTTTCTTGATGAGGTCAAGAGCACCCGATATCACGAAGATTATACCCGCGATAGTCATAGCCCAACCTAATGTCTGGGATTTGAATACAACGAGGAGTACACCCAAGAGGATATACAAAAGAGAAGAGAAGAGCTCAGAATTTGTTTTCTTTGCTTTTGCCATGGTAAAAACTCCTTTCATTTTTATATTTTTTATAATTTTATCATATTTGTGCAAAGATTTCAATAAGTTTACAAAAAATATAGAAAAATAAATGTAGGAAAAAGCCGAAAAAGCAATAGAGTTGTTGACACGACACAGGAAAGAAAGTATAATCTTTGTATGAATGAAGTTATTCAAAAAACAGGATATTACAGACGAAGCGCTTATGATTATACTTGGAGTTCCGAGGGTATTTTTGTCGGTGGTGCTCAAGGGCTGTGTGGCTTGGGCAAAAGAAAATGATGTAACGCTCATTACGGCAGAGCATATGCAGATAATAAACGATAAGTGTTCAAAGGAAAAAATAAGAAATAATAAAAATATAAAGAGCAGACCGCAGGTGAGATATGCAAATATTGATCCTGCGGTCTGCATATTTATTTTAAGTATTGACAATTGGGGTGAAACGTGCTATAATCTTAAAGCCGTCTTGTGGGTGTTTGGTTGCAACAGGAAGCGCAGCGGACAACTGCCAAAAACAATCAATTTAATAAAATTAATCGGGGTGTGGCGCAGTTGGTAGCGCGCGACGTTTGGGACGTCGATGCCGCAGGTTCGAATCCTGTCACTCCGACCAAAAAAGCAAGAGAGAGGCTCGTCCTCTCCCTTGCTTTTTTAATTGATGTGTCAATTTGAAGCTGTTTTGCGAAGCAAAATGCAGGTTCGCATTCCCCGCTCGAAGATCGACAAGCTCGCTTGTCAGGCGAAGAGCGTGGGAATCACGTAGTGAAGCGGAGTTACCCTGTCACTCCGACCAGTCGGCAGTGCCGACAGCCAATGTCGCTGTTTGTACTGCCGAGCTTTTTTGTTCAATGTACAATGGTAAAGCATCGTTATGATTATCAATATTACAGGCAGTGCCGTCTCCCAATCTCGGGTGTCGTCACTGCTTCTTCATTTAATTCGCCTGTTGACTTATAGAGCAAACTGTGATATAATGAATACGGCATAAACACTAGCAAGGAGACCTTTATTATGAAAAAATTTTTATCTGTCCTACTTTGTGTATGTCTGCTTTTAGGAGTGTTTGGCTGTGTGCAATCCCCACAGACGCAACCGCAATCCACCGAGCAACAAACACAAGCAACCCAACAGCAAACAGAGTCAACCGAACAGCCGAGCACCACAGGGCAGAAGGAATTGTATGATGATATAATATCTCAGTACACCGAGCTTCTCACCGCAAAGCACAACGGTCAAGAAATTACCAAGCCTGATACCGAGAATATGGATGATAGGGAAAGAGCTATTGCAGAGGCGATCTACGGTATTGTAGACGAATGTGAGAGTGTGGAAGCAACCGAAAATCTGGGTTACGGCTACAAAGACCTGGATGGCAACGGAGTTCCCGAGCTTATCATTTCGGGTCATCAAATCAGCATTAAGGCGATCTTTACGATTTCAAACAAGCTTCCCGTTTTGCTTGAAGTAAGCTATCGTACCAACGGTTCTTTTATTTTCGGTGCACAAAATAACCGCTTATTTTTGGTTCGAAACACATTTGCCGATAATATGCAGGAGGCTACCTTTTACACTTGCCACGTGGAAGGTGACAAAATGATATATGATGCCGTTTACGGCAAGGTCTATGATCAGGAAAAAAAGACTGTCCTTGAAATTTTCCAAATGGTGGACGGCAATCGCACATCCATTGATGAAGATGTTTTCTTTAATTTGAACAGGGAGTACCAAAAGCTCTGTGAGGCGGGGGGATACAGCACGATAGGTAAATTAGCAGCACCCCGTACTCATCTTTTCCTTGAGGACACTGTCACAGACCCGAATTTGCCGATAGCCGATTTTTCCAGCTACGCCGCTATCCGCAAGACCTATCTCGCGATCTCCGAATGCCTTGATGAATTTGATTCGTACGCTTGGTGCAATGGCGAATATGATAATCTTTTCGCTTTCCCCAGCGACCGTTCTTTTGAATATTACAATAAGCTTTTGAACATAGCCTACAGTGGCGGTTCTCATATGGGCTATGACGAGGTCGATCTTAATGGCGACGGAGTGGATGAGCTTGTTCTTATGACAGAGGATTACAGCATAAAAGCGATCTTCACACAAAAGGGCGGAGTTCCTGTGTTGCTGGAGTCGGTTACTTTTGGATACCACACCTGTTGGCTGGATGAAGAGGGGCTTATCCACGTAGATCGTGAGGACTACTACGAATTGGAATACAGTCTGTACGAATACACAAAAAGCGGTAAATATAATCTTCTATACTCACTTGGTATTGATAGATACGGTCGATACCTGACAAAGGATGGCAAGACCGAGCCGATCACCTATGAGGATGCGGTGGAATTATATGACAGTTACGTCTGTTATTCCGAGTACTTTTCACCCAACGAGCATACCAGAAACGTGTCTGATCTGACATATACGGCTTTGGCTGAAGCAACCGAGGATATTATAGAGGTTGCAACCAATAAGACCTGGCACAAGTATGCAAGCTTAGATGAAACTACGGGCAAGGATTTTGCGCGAAGCAATACCTATATAACCTTTGAAAACGCAACCGACACACAGATCGAGATGAATGTGAAATATAATTTTATTTTTAGCTATCCTGATCCCGACCGTGAGCACTATCTCTTGGATGACGTAACCGAAGCTACCTTGAATTTTACCGTGCGTAAAGAAGATGGCGAATTTGTCTTTGATGGGAATGGTGTAAAGGGAAGAGTGGAGCTTGGTTATAGATATGTGTGGATCATAATTGAGCAAAGCACAGACGAGCGTTTCGTTGTGGGTAATCATTGCTATTCTTCAAGCTCTTCCGAAAGTATCATACAATGATTATTTGAGAATTATATAATTTTAAGGGCTGACCGAAAACGGTCAGCCCTTTTATATCTTCATATTTAATCAAAAACAGCAGTTTTTTTCTTTCCGTTTTTCTTGGTGGGATATTCTCTGATACGTATAACGAAGTCAAGATTGATCGCTTCAAGCTTACCTGCCTTTTCTATAAGTATCGCGCCGTCTGTTACTTCCTTTATTGTGCCATCGAATTGATGATCGCTGTCAAAAGCATAAATAAGACACTCTTTTCCAATAAATTTTTTAGCAAGCTCTACCATTTCGGTTTTATCTCCTTTTCTTCTTTTTTCGATTGTTTTTTTAGCTACCGCCGCTCTTCGGGTGTATAGCAAGATATACAAAACTATGAATAATATAATGATCGGGATATATGTTGATGGATTCAAACTATCACCTCCATTTAGACTTTATATGTCAGGGAACTCAGACCTCTGTTATATTATTTTCAATATCCGATTCTTTCTGTCGTATCTCTTTTGTGAGTCGGATCAAAAGAATTGCCGAAAGCATGGCGGCAAGTGCGGTCACGCCAACGAAGTTGAACCATATACCGTCAAGCCCAAAGCGCCAAAGCGCGCCCATAAGCACAACGGGGAATACAAATGCCGTACCTATAGATATTATCGTTGCATCGAGAGGTTTGCCGATCGCCGTGAAATAGCCCTGTGTGGAAACGCCTACCCAACGGAAAAGATACGCAAAGCAGAAGATTCTTATCGCGTGTGTGGATATTTCAAGCAGCCTTACGTCCTCAGCTTTTACGAACCAAGAGGCTATCATGTCGGGGAAGAAAAAGAGGATCGACGTAGAAACAAGTCCAACTATCGCCGTGCCGATATAACCGCACCTTACAATTCTCTTTACTCGCCTGTAGTTTTTCGCGCCCCAGTTGTATCCAAGGGCAGGGGAGAGCGAGTCTGATATGCCGTAGAGCAGCGGCCAACAAAGGTCGCTCGAATACATCAACACCGCGTAGACCGCGACCGCCGTCTGACCGCCACCCTCGCCGAGTATTTTTGCACCGAGGGTCATAAGCGAGATGTTCATAAGTATCGAGGTGATACGCCCCGACACGTTATTGAGAAATACGGGAGAGCCGCAGGCGGCTATCCTTTTGATTATAGAAAAGCTGAATTCAGGCTTTACAAATTTGAGGAGCGCTTTCTTCATAACGAAGGGTATCATCGCTACCACGGCACAGGCGCACATTGATATCGAGGTGGCAAGCGCAGAGCCGACCACGTCCATATCGCAGACAAGCAGAAAGAAGGTCAAAAGAGCCAAGGTCAAGAGGTTACAGCCTATATTTATGACCATACTCGTCTTCACAAATCCGCTGATGCGAAGGTAATTGTCCATCGCAAAGAATATTGCCGCAAGAGGACTGCAAAGCGCGGCGGTGCGCAGATATCTGACCGAGGTGTCGAGCAATACGCTGTCAGCGCCCATCAGGCGGGAGAGCGGCTCTGCCGCAAAGAACATAACAGAGCCCATAAATATCGACACTATAAATATCATAATGACAGAGCAGGAGAATACGTTGTTGGCGGTCTTGCGGTCGTTCTCTCCGAGCGCTATTGAGATCGGCGCGGACGCGCCCACGCCGATAAGATCGGCGAGTGAGAAGTTGATCATTACCAGAGGCATTGCTATGTTTACCGCAGCAAACGCGCCCTCCCCGAGTATCTGACCAATAAATATTCCTTCCACGACGCTGTATATCGACATAGCGAACATACTTACCATTCCGGGCATAGCTACTATAAAGAATAGCCGCCAAGGGTTCATCGTGGCATACATTTGTTCGGTTTTGGTTTTCATATTTTATTATGTTACTCCATATATACTATCCGAAATATTATATTACCAATTCCCACTAAAGTCAACCGATTTGAAATATTTTTCTGTGATAGAATAATTTTAAATTCCCGCAATCTATTGAAAAGAAAAAAGGTGTATGGTAGAATAAGTGAGGGACTGTCAAGAGGTGTGCGGTGAGTGGGACAAAAGACGTGTTTGTGTGAGCGCTTGACAAAAACGATATAATGTGTTATCATTTTAAGGAATGATAACTGCGAATGGATGGTAATTATATAGATGAAGGTTGGATTTGTTTCTCTCGGTTGTCCGAAAAATCAGATGGATACCGAGGTGATGCTACACGAGGTAATGGCGGCAGGGTATGAGGTAACGCCCGAGGAGACCGAGGCGGACGTGGTGATAATCAATACCTGCGGCTTTATCGAAAGCGCGAAGCAGGAGGCGATAGATAATATTCTCGATATCGCGTGGCTCAAAAAGCACAAGGGACTTAAGGCGCTGATAGTTACAGGCTGCCTTGCCGAGAGATATAGAGAGAGTATATTCGATGAAATGCCCGAGGTCGACGCGCTGCTCGGCGTTGGAAGCATACATAATATAGTTGAAGCGATTGAGGCGGTAACCATCAAGAGAAAGAAGCGTTCTCAAAAGTATTCCTCGTTTGAGGATAAGGAAAACGTTCGTCTTGGCGGCGACAGAGTGCTCACCACTCCCGAATATACGGCGTATCTCAAGATAGCTGAGGGGTGCGACAATAAGTGCGCGTATTGCGCGATACCCTCAATACGCGGCAGGTTCAGAAGCCGTACTATAGAGGATATCGTTGCCGAGGCAAAGCAGCTTGACTCTCTTGGCGTTAAGGAGCTGACCCTTGTCGCACAGGATACGACAAGATACGGAAAGGATATTTACGGAGAATATAAGCTCCACGAGCTTCTCCGTAGCATCACCGAGAATACGGCGATACCGTGGATACGTATACTTTATTGTTACCCCGACAAGATAACTGACGAGCTTGTGGCAGAGATGCGCGACAATCCAAGGGTGCTTAAATATATAGACGTTCCGATACAGCATATAAGCGATAATATGCTGAAGGCGATGAACCGCCACGGCAACAGCGCAACGGTAAAGGAAGCGATAGCCAAGCTACGCCGCGAGATACCCGACATCGTTATACGTACTACCTTTATCGTAGGCTTCCCCGGGGAGACCGAGGAGGACTTTGAGGAGCTTTGCGAGTACGTTAAGGAAGCAAAATTCGAGCATGCGGGCGTCTTCACCTATTCAAGGGAAGAGGACACCCCCGCGTATGACTTTGAGGATCAGATAGACGAGCAGACCAAGCAGGACAGAATGGATATGCTTATGCGTTTGCAGCTTGAGATAAACGAGGCGAGAAACCGAGAGATGATAGGGAAGACGGTAAACGTTATCTGCGAGGATTTTGACCCTGTCAGCGAGGTGCATTTTGGAAGAAGCGAGGCGGACGCGCCCGAGATAGACGGAAAGGTGTATTTCCGCTCCGAGCATAGAATTGCCCCCGGTAGCTTTGTTAAGGTCAAGGTGAGAGACGTTCTTGATTATGACCTTATAGGAAGAGCTATCACCAAGCAATAAAGAAAGATTGGAAGGTTGAAAGATATGAAGCTTAATCTGCCTAATAAACTGACTGTTTTAAGACTAATTCTCGTGCCGATATTTTTGGTGATTGGAATGCTACCCGAAAGCGTGATACCGTTTTACGTATCCTGTGTTGTTTGCGCGGTGCTGTTTATAGGAACGGCACTCACCGATATGTTTGACGGAAAGATAGCGAGAAAGAGAGGACTTATAACAGACTTTGGAAAGTTCCTCGATCCCGTTGCCGATAAATTTATGGTAATAGGCGCGCTGTTTGTGATACTCTATAAGTTTGAGGCGCTCAGAACGGCTATGATATTTACTATCATTATAATCGTGTTCAGAGAGCTTGCGGTAACGTCTATGCGACTTGTTGTGTCAACGGGCAAGGGAATAGTGGTTGCGGCTAACTATCTTGGAAAGCTTAAGACGGTTTCACAGATAGTGTTTATATGCACGGTGTTCCTTGAACCTGTGGTTGAATATATCGTTGAGCTTATAGTTGGCGGAGCGGCTAATAATATGGTACACGGTATATATCCGCTCACCTGGCTTTCGATGGCGTTTGCCGTTGTTATGACCATATGGTCGGGAATAAATTACATAGTGGCATATTGGAAATGCCTTGATCCTGAGAAATAACAGAATAGAGATAACAGAGGAAAGTAGTTTGCTTTCCTCTGCTTTTTTTGTGGACAGTCGAGGACGCCTGTCCATTTTATAAACACACAAACAAATATCACCACGGTGTGGCAAATATTATCCTATAATTGGTAGGGGTCGGCGCCTCGACGACCCGTAAAATAAGCAAAAAAACACATTCGTCCTGATAAAATCAAGTTATTATGTTTGCTTCTCGGGTCGTCGAGGGCGCCGACCCCTACCGAGAATTTTTTGTTCAATAATCAATCAGTTGCGGTGAAATTCACCACAACTGATGTTTTTTAATTGCAGGGACTGGCGTTCTCTGTCGGTTATTTTTACACCACAATGTTTTGTTATAAATGCACAAAAAATTGATACTTGATTGGTATAAATGGGCGAAAATGCACTACAAGGTGAAATTCGCCTTGACTTTTACACTTTAGTGATGTAAAATATTTTATGTAATATAAAGGTTTAGGATCTGTACCTTTTTGGTGTAGATCATTTAAGGAGAATAGAAAACTATGAAAAGCAGAATTTGGCGTTCGACACTGCTTATTTTTGTTATATTGGCATTAGTGCTCACGTCGTTTGCATCGTGTAAGAGAAAGAAGGTTGAAGACCCGACACTCGCGCCCGATTATGCGCCCCCCAATCAGGAGGAGAACGCAGAGGATATCGGCGATGGTGACGGCTCTAAAATAGAAGCTCCCGATGGCGGTGGCGCTGCGGGAATGACTTATGAGGATAAAATGACTGTTGACCTCTCGGATAAGAAGGTAACACTCCGTTTTGACAACGCTTCAAGATCGGTAAGTAACGTCGTGCTTCAGGTTATAATTCAGGATAGAGTTATAGTTGAAACAGGAGTTATAACCCCCGGTAAGAGAGTTAAGGAGGTAGACCTCAAGGCAGGAGCGGAAACCTTGCTTCAGCCTGGTGTTTATGCTAATAATGCAAAGATGGTCGTAAATTTCTATGACCCCGAAACCAATGAAAAATCAGCGGTAAAGACCGAAATACCCGTAACGGTCACCGTTCAAAATTAAATAGAAACCCTGTGTGAAAACCGCAGTAACCCCAATACCCGTAAAGGCTACCGTGAAAATTAAATAGTATATATAGCCGCGTAAGGCAATATATAAATAAAAACATTTTTTATAAGGAGAACCACACTATGAAAAAACTGTTTTCACTCGTTCTCGTCGTTGCGCTTGTACTCGCAATGGCAATCACCGCTTCTGCTGCTACTGTTGACGCAGTTAATGGTACAGATTCCGCTGAGGTTAAGGCTTCTTATGAAGCAGGTACAACCGCTGGTGACGTTTACTCTGTAGTAGTTGCATTTGGTAGCATGGAATTTACCTACTATGACAGAGTAGCAGGCTCTTGGAACACCTCCAACCACAACTACGACGGCGTTGTAGCGGCTCACTGGGATTGCGAAGATGGCGCTGACACAATTACCGTAACTAACAACTCTAACGTTGCTATCGTTGCTACAGCTACCGCTGAGTGCACTGAAGATGGTCTTGAGATCACATGTGGCGACGCTATTACTCTCGAGGTTGCTGCTGAGGAAACAGCTGCTACTCCCGGTACAATTACAGTTGAAGTTAGCGGAGCTCTTGATTCTGAGACAGCTGATAACACTGTAATCGGTGAAGTTACCGTTACTATCACAAAGAAGGCAGCGTAATTAAAACTTAATTACCTAACAAACGCATTAAGGCGGGGCAACTTGCCCCGCCTTGTTCCTTTTTATCTGAACATAGAAGATATATTATGTTTTGCCGATTTGATCGTTCTACGGGGCGTCGAGGACGTCGCCCCTACAATTTTTAATATCTGTTGCTGGAAATCTCAATGTAACAGGTGTTCTTTAAATTATAAATTCACCTGTAGGGGGCGACGTCCTCGACGCCCCGTGATACAAACATTACAATTAAATTTCACCGTAGTGGGTTGAATGTTAAATAAAAATATACCTGTAGGGGTAACCACCCGACCTCCGCAAAATAAGCAAAACTTCACCATTGGGTGGGAATAAACGAAGAAGGCGAACAAAATGAAGCCTTCTCCAGTGGGAGAAGGTGGCAGCCGAAGGCTGACGGATGAGGTGTCCCAAACACCAAGAAACTCCTCATCCACCACTCCGTGGTTCCCCTTCTCCCACAGGAGAAGGCTTATATAAAAACCTCACCATGGGGCGGGATAAACATTAAGGCACACTAAAAAGCCTCTACCTTTGGGAGAAGGTGGCAGCCGAAGGCTGACGGATGAGGTGTCCCAAATGACAAGAAACTCCTCATCCACCACTCCGTGGTCCCCCTTCTCCCGCAGGAGAAGGCTTATATAAAAACCTCACCATGGGGCGGGATAAACATTAAGGCATACTAAAAACCCTCTACCTTTGGGAGAGGGCAGCTATGCTCGGATAAAAGGGAATTACCCATATTTAATAGGAGATGATACCGTGAAAACTATAAAAAATATTTTGATTTTTGTTATATTGGCAGCTCTGCTCCTTGGCGTTGTTGCCTGTAAAGAAAAGCAACCCGAATTCGTTCCGCCACCATTTGACGATGCGGCGCAGGTGGGTACTCCAACCGTTCCCGAGGGGCTCGGTTGGGAGGAGCTTGACGTAAACGGTCTTTACCGTGTGTCGGTCTGCGGCGTTGTAACTCTGAACGGAAATAAGTCAGACGTTTACTTCACCAACCCCGAGGGAAATAACGTTTGGCTCAAGCTGCGCGTTATGGACGAAGAGGGCAATATTTTGGGTCAAACAGGACTTATCAAGCCCGGTGAGTACGTGCAGTCTATCACCTTTGACACCGTGCCCGAAAAGGGCGCTAAAATAGCTATGAAGGTCATGGGATACGAGCCCGAAACCTACTATTCCGCAGGCGCGGCGACCCTGAATACGGTAATTAAATAAGAACTAAAATTATAATAGGAATAGGACAGAGAAAATTCAAAATTCTCTGTCCTATTTTTACAAAGATTTAATTTAATTATAAAGGCGAAAACAAAACTTGATTGACAAAAACATAAAAGAATGATATAATATCACGCGAATGATAAATTTGTTTTGAACGCGCCTTTGAAAAAAGGTACTTGTACGATTAAAAGGAGAGAAATGTATTATACTGAGTACGATAAGAGCGTTTTGCCTCTTGTGCTTTTAGTAATCGTTGCGTTTGTTGCTATTCTTGCGCTTTTCTTGAGAAAGAAGTCTGAACGCGTACGAGCTATCCCATGCGCGATGGTTGCCGTGGCGTTGCTCTTTATTGAGATAGTAAAACAGAGATGGAATTTGATCGGAGAGCAAGGATTTGACCGATTCTTTTTGCCTTTTCACTACTGTAGTTTGTTCTTGATCGTCTTTCCGTTAGCCGAGCTTTGCGGAGAGCGACTTTCGCGTATATTTCGCCCAATAGCAACCTGTATGGCTTTTATGGTTTCTGTGGCTATGTACGTTTATCCGCAGGGGATCATGGGCAACGCTACTGAAAGCTTTGGTGTTGCTTTTAAAGAAACACACGGCTTCATTTTCCATCATCTGGTCTTGCTTTACTTCCTGCTTGTGGTGGCGATGCGCCTTTGCAGACCGAGAGTCCGTGATGCCGTGCGTTTGGGTATGATAGGGGTGGCGTACACTGCGGTAGCGCTTCCTTTGGCATATAAATTAGAAACGAATTATTGTAATTTTCTCGAAAGCGTAATTCCGGTGTTTGAAAACTTCCGTATTGAATACGGACAGGATGTTTACACGGTTGTTCTGATATTATTTATGACTTTCGGAACGATGATATCTGCATTTGTCTATATTGGAGTGTATACCGCAGGGGCTAAATTTTTTGAATTGTGTTCTCCTAAAAAGAAAAAATCTTCTAAGAACCTCCCTCATACTTAAAATTATCCTTTCAGAGAGGAGAAGCGGCGTGTGTTTTAAAACACACGCCGCTTTTTTGTAACCGAAAAGCGGTCTTTGCAATATTCTTTTTATCAGATGCATATATCCTATCGTTTGGGCTGTTTTTTGCCTGTTTTTATTGAATTTGCTCCGATTTCCTCAATCTTTGAACTCTCCAAAAAGTTGGCGAAATAAACAAATAGAGGAGGGAGATTTTGTTCACAATTTGTTAAAATAGTCAAAGAGTGTCGCAAAACATTGACTTTTGACGGTTTTGTGGTATAATTGGCGTTAGGGTAAAGATGATTTTTGTTAGTACCCTGTATTATTGTGTATGATATAAAACTCGAGACGGTGAGGTTTAGAATTATGATTAATTTGATCTTTCCAGCAGCAGCGTTAGGCTTCGCTTTGCTACTGATCGGCGGGCTTTGCATTTTGAAATATTTTAAGATCAATATTGCGCACATAACAAAGGCTCTTGCAGCTATCTTGTTTTCGGTATCCTTTGTCAGATATTTTTATAAGAAACCTGCAATCTACAACTTGAAGGGCCTTGATGATGTTTTATCGCCCTTCAACGCAGAAGCGGTGAATATCGGTCAAACATCGTTGGCGGTAATGTTGATCTGGTTTTCTTATGCGGCAATTTTAATGACTGTTGTCAGCGCGTTTTTTAATTATAAAACGCTCCGAAGGATCGTTAATCTGTTCGCCTTGCCGGTCTTCGCGGCTATACTTGTTTTATTTGAGACCTACGGTATAGCAACGCTCGGCACTGAGGCGTATGCTTTGTCCACAAAGCGTTTGTGGGTCATGGCGGCAGAGATCGGTGTTGCGATCGCGATAATTGTTGCAAATATCATTATTGACGGAAAATTTGAAATTCCTAAGAACGTCAAAGATGTGGGGAATTATTTTTACGGATTGATCTTTGCAGTTCTTGCTATAATGCCGTGCTACGTGATTCAGGCGTTTATCGTTGGCGTTGATCCCACAATAAAGTTCTATGATCTCACGCCCGAGCACAGAATTTTGTTTTATATCTCCATTCTTATACCTATCGTAGGATATAAGCTCCTCAGAAACAAGCCCACCGAGGTCAGCAGGATGATCCTCATATACGCTTCCTTGGCGTTTCTTTGGATATATATCGGAAGATGGGAGCTGGCTGAATTTAAGAATCTCGCGAATTGGCCGCTCCACTTGTGTAATACAGCGATGTTCTTAACGCCCATTTGTCTTGTGTTCAAGACAAAGAGGTTGTTCAATTTCTGTTTGTTCGTAAATGTTCTCGGAGCGTTTTTTGCAATGCTTATGCCTCACGCCATTGTTGAGGCAGGACCGATTGGAACAGAACGAATTTCCTTCTGGCTAAACCATTATGCAGCCTTCGCGATGCCGCTTTTGATAATATCGCTTAAGATATTCAAGCGTCCCAAGTTTAAACAGTGGGTATACGCGCTTATAGCCTTGACTGCTTATTTTGGTTTGACACTTTTCCTGAACGCTTATCTGACACAGAAGAACGGAGAGGTTTGCGACTTCTTCTTTACAAACAGTGACTTTATCGTTTCGAAGCTCGGTCTTTGGGCAGAGCGTACCCGTGACTTCACCTTTGTCGTTAATTTCAAAGGTTATGATTTAACCTTCTATCCGATCTATCAGGCATTGTTCCTGTCGATTTACTTTTTACTTTCGGTTGGAGTTTGGTTCTTGTACGGAATAATGTTCAACGCGATAGATGCAGACGAAGATAGATGGAAGAGAGAAAGGGATTATAAGAAAATGAAAAAAGATCTTAAGAAATATCTTGGCGGTAAGCCCGAAACAGCTTCAATAAACGGAAACGACGAGCCCAGCCTCGTTCTCCGCAATTTCTCCAAGAGATACGGAAGCAATAAGCATTATTCTGTAAACAACGTGTCTTTCGAGGTTAAGGGCGGAGAAATATTCGGATTTCTTGGCCCGAACGGAGCAGGTAAGTCCACTATTATCAAGAGTATGGTCGGTATTCAGACCATAACCTCGGGAAATATAGAGATCTGCGGATTTGACGTAGAGAAGCAGCCCGTTGCCGCAAAGATGAATACGGCGTTCGTTCCGGACCACTACGCTCTTTATGAGAACCTCACCGGAAGAGAATACATAAACTATATCGCCGATCTTTTTGAGGTAAGCAAGGCAGACAGAGATGCGTTTATAGATAAGTACGTTGATCTGTTCCAGCTGACAGGCGCGTTTGATAACCAGATGAAGACATACTCTCACGGTATGAAGCAGAAGATAACTATTATGTCTGCGCTGGTTCACAATCCCAAGGTATGGATACTTGACGAGCCGCTTACAGGTCTTGACCCCACAAGTATTCACGAGGTCAAGGAGTGCATGAAGGAGCACGCCGCAAAGGGAAATATCGTATTCTTCAGCTCTCATATCATTGACGTTGTTGAAAAGCTTTGCGATAAGATCGCTATCATCAAGAAGGGTCAGCTTCGCGCTTATAAGTCTATGCAGGAGCTGAACGAGCAGGGAATAGAGCTTGAGCGCTATTACCTGGATATCATATATGACGGCAACGATGAGCACGTTCCTTATGTAGAGGAAGAAAAGAGTGACGTGGAGGCAAACGCATGAAAAGTCTCAGTATCCTTGTAATGATGCAGCTCAAGGAACAGATGAACTTTAAGCGTCTTAAGGCGGAGAACGTAAAAGCGTTCCATATATTGCTATCGGTCGTTGGTTCGATCGTTAAGTTTGCGTTGGTCACCGCGCTTTGCTACGCATTTTTGTTCGTATCGAGATATCTCGGTCTGTTTACTATGCAGGGGCTGCCCATACCGGATTCGGTGATATCACTGATTTTCTCGGTAATGCTTTTGATGTCGGTAATATCCTGCACAGTAGGTCTTACCAAGTCTATGTACTATGCAAGAGATAATGCGGTCCTTCTGACCCTTCCTTGCACTGCCTTGCAGGTATACCTTTCCAAGCTTATCATATTTTTCATATTTGAGGTAAAGAGAAACCTTTCTTTCCTCGTTCCTATGTTCGTCGCGTACTATATAATGCACTCATATTCGCCTTGGGCGTATTTGTGGATGCTTTTCTGTATGCTTTGGGCATCGCTTTTCACAGTAGCGATCGGAGCGATATTTTCGATTCCCGCTATGTGGATAGGCAACTTTTTCAGACAGCATAGATGGCTTCAGATGTGTGGCTTGGCAGCTACGGTCATTGCAGCATCGGTTGCTTTGTTCTATGCTATATCTCTTATTCCCGAGAACATCGACCTTGTTGCTAACTGGACGTCAATCTTTGGCCGAGTCCATGATTTCTTCAGGGAGTACGCTAAGAAATTTACTTATTTGTACGATTTCACACGTATGCTTTTGGGAGAGAATTCCGATTTGTCAATTTATTTCCCGATAGGAAGAACACTGCTTCGTTTTGCTATTCTCCTGGGATCTACCCTTGCTGCGCTTGTTGCGGGACTTTTGATAGTTAAGCCTCTTTTCTACAAGATGGCAAGTACACCGTTTGAGTATCTTAAGAAGGCCGTAAAGCCGAAGAAAAACGGAAAAAAGAACAAGGTGTGGTCGTCTGTCTACACCAACTTCCTGATCACGGTAAAGAATACGAACGCGATGTTTTCAAACGTTGGAATCCTTATAGCAGTTCCCATGCTTATCTTCCTTCTTAACAAGGTTTTCCTTGCTATGAAGACAAGAGAGATGGGCGACCATATGATAGTGGCGTTCAATGTGCTTATTATCCTTCTTATTGTTTTGAATTCCAACTGCGCTATATCGAGCTTGTATTCAAGGGATGGTCAGAGCATATATCTGATCAAAACGCTCCCCTCTAAATATACCTTGCCGGTTATCTCGAAGCTTATACCGAACACGGTGTTCGGCGCGCTGGCTATTCTGGTAACTGCGCCCATCCTCAAGATAACGCTGCCCCTGGCATTGGTTGACATAGTGCTTATAACTCTCGCAATAGAGTTCATATTTATAGCGCATATGCTCTATTCCGCGCAGCTTGATTTGATGAATCCGCAGAACCAGCTTTACGCAAGCGTTGGAAGCACGGTTTCGAATCCTAATGAAACCAAATCCACACTTTATGCATTTTTGATCTCGTTCCTTACTGCGGGAGTAGTTTTCTTCCTGCTGCTTGAAGGCGAGGGATATGTTTACGTTAAGCTCATACTTGTATCGCTTGGTGTATTGATCTATAGAATGTGGATGTTCTTCTCAATGCTGAAGCTTTACTACAAGGAGAAGTAATTATGAAGAAATCAGTAGTTATAATTATAGCGCTTATTTACATAGCTTCGATAGCCTTGGTAAGCTTTTTTGGATTGCAGTTCAAGGTGTTTGAGGAGGTTATCCCGGTTGAACGTATAGAGATCATCAACGACGGTCAGAAGTACAGCGAATCACAGGGTGACTATATTGTAATACGTCCTAACGAAAAGGGAGAATTACGTCTTAAGATAGATTATCGCGTTTATCCCGAAAACGCGTCCAATACAAAAGTTGATTTTGCCTATGAAGAGGTTGATTACGCTACGGTGGATGAATACGGAGTTGTCACGTTTTCAAGACCCGGTATATTAAAGGTGAGAATTATAGCCAAGGACGGCAGTAACGCCGAGGATACCTTGCTTATAATTGCAACCAAATAACCACTATTGGGCTTATCAAAATATATAAGAAAAGAGAAAGGTAGGGCAGATAACAGAGAAATTAAAATTACAATTGAATATTAGTTTAAGTTTATCAGAAAATTCAACCACAACCTATATTTTGTAGTTAAATCCTGGTACGAAAGGAAGAAAATCATGAAAAAAAGGTTATTAATTTTAATTATAGCAGCACTTGCAGTAGTGCTATGTTTTACTGCGTGTACACCAAAAGAACAAAAAGAAGAAGCAAAAGCAAACATAATCTCTATTAAGGTAGTAGAGGGAACTGTTCCCACACAGGTCAACATAGGCGAGACCCCTGATTTCTCAGGGATCAAGGTGCTCGTTACCTTTGATGACGAGACAACAAAAGAAATCGGCTTTGCAGATGTTAAGATCACCACACCGGATACAACGACCGAGGGTAGCAAAAACGTTACCGTTAGCTACGAGGGCTTTTCTACGAAGTTTGAGATAACTGTAGTAGACCCCGAAGCTACCGCTACCGTAACGGCTATCAAGATAGTTCCCGGTTCTATTGCTTCAAAGTATTACGTAGGACAGACGGCTGACCTTTCCGCACTTCAGGTTGAGGCAACCTATAGCACGGGAACGGTAAAAGCGCTTCCCATAAGCGAATATACGTATACTACTATTGATACTACCACAGAAGGCAAAAAGACCTTCACAGTAACTTATACCGCAAATGCCGCGCTTACCGACAGCGCAGAGGTTGAGGTCATAGGCGTATCGGGAATGACAGTAGTAACCGGTACTGTTAAGAACAAGATCGCTGTTGGTGAGGTTCTTGACACCTCCGCAATCGAGGTTCTTGTTAAGTACAAGGACGGAGCGCAGAATGCCGTTAACATCGGAAGCCTTAGTGTTGGAACGATCGATTCAACAAGTTATGGTACAAAGTCACTCGATATAACCTACAATGGCTTTACTGTTCAGTATCCTGTTGAGGTGGTCGGAGTTGTTTCCTTGACAGCAAACAAGGGCTCTTACCCCGAAAAGGTACTTTACGGCGGCACACTTGATACAAGTAATATTGCTGCAGTAGTTAAGTATAGCGACAACACAGAGAAGACTCTGACAGCAGCCGACCTTACAATAGGTACTATCGATACGTCGTCGATTGGCAAGAAGTCGCTTAAGGTATCCTATGGCGGCGTCCAGACCACCGTTGAGATAAACGTTATCGGTGTAGATACCATTACGGTTGTAAACGGCAGTATTGCCAAGGAGATCAAGAAGGGCGCAGCTCTGGACAAGAGCAACGCAAAGATCAACGTTAAGTATACCGACGCAAGCACAGAAATAGTTGGAGCTGATAAGCTCACGTTTGGCGCGTTTGACGTGAACGCGGCGGGCGAGCAGACTCTTTCGATCACATATCTTGATAAGACTGTAAATTATACAGTTAAGGTTTGTACCATTACTAAGATAGTTGTTGAAGGTATTGAAACCGTTGTTCCCGCAGGAACACCTATCAACCTTTCGAGTATGACTGTTAAGGGTGTATATAACGATACCCTTGAGAGCGAGATCACACTTACCGACGGCACTATCACTACAAACAAGGACAGCCTTGATCTCAACGCAGAGGAGAAGACTCTCGTAGTATCCTATGTCGGTACATACGGTTCGTTTAGTGCTGAAGTTATCATATCTGCGATAGCTCCCGAGCTTGCAAGCATTGAGATAAGAAATTACGACGCTTACATCGGAATTGGCGGAACTTATGATAAGTCCAGCGTAGTGGTATATGCTCACTATGCAAACGGAACAAGCAAAAAGATTACGAGCGGATATACTGTAACTAACATTGCGACCAACGCCGTTGGTGATGTAACGCTTACTGTCTCGTATGAGGGAAAGACCGACACCAAGACCGTTAAGGTGCTTCCTATTGTTAGTATCGAGGTCAGCGGTATAGCAGATAAGGTATATAGAGGCGAAACACTTGACACCTCGGGTGTCAGCGTATTTGTGACCTTCTCTGACGGCACATTTACCGATTCACGCATGGTTGGTATAGCTGACGGAGTTACAGTTAACGGTGTTGATACCGCGACCAGCGGTTCTAAGCAGCTTACCGTATCCTATCTTGGAGCGGAAGCGACGGTAGATTACCACGTTAAGGGCGTTGTTAGCATTGAGATACTTGGCGGAAGTATTGACACAGCGCTCAGAAACGGATACACTGTGGATTATTCCGAGCTCGTTCTTAAGATCACCTATACGAACGGCGATGAGGAGCAGAGATTTGCAAGAGATCTTACAGGTGTTTCTTACTCCGGATACGAAAAGGGCTCAACACTCTTCACAGTTACATACGAGAATAAGAGCGCTCAGCAGGCGCTCACTCAGATCGCAGTTGTGGGTATCTCCGCGCTTAACAATACCATTCCCGCAGAGATACGTCAGGGTCTCACCCTTTCCTACGATTCGATCAGACTTTCTGTAACATACAGTAATGGCACGGTATATCTCATCCCGCTTACCGATCCCTTTGTAACCGTAAATCCTGCGGTATTTGATAGCAGCACACCCGGTACAAAGGCTATTACATTCGTTTATAACGATGGCACAACCGCAAAGGAAACCAGCGTAAACGTTCTGGTAAAGGGTATCACAACAGTTGAGATAGTCAGCGGTGTAAAGAACGTAGTAATTCAGAATAAAGAGGTTGACACGAGCGATCTCTCTGCAAAGGTAACCTATACCGACGGCACTTATGTTTACGTAAAGGCCGGAACACAGGGACTTACCATTCACCCTGTTAACACCGCAACGGTAGGTAACACCACCCTTACAGTCGACTTTATGGGCGTTCAGGCAACTATGGTCATTACGGTAAAAGAGGCATCTAAGCTTTCGGGACTTATCTTTGGAGCGCTCCTTCCCGACGAGCTCGTTGCAAGACAGAGCTACAAGACAAACTTCAAGGATGCTACCAGCGCTTACCGCGTAGGTGACGATAACCCCTATTACTTCTACCTCAACGTTATTCAGCTTGATGACAACGACAACATTGTAGACGTTGATGGCAGAACCGTTCCCACAGCATCCAAGATATACCTTATAGAAAACGGCTCCAAGACCGAGCTTACGGGCGCGGCTCTTACCAATATGGTAAAGTTTGTTTCTGCGGATAACTCTTACGATTTCACCGAGGCTGCTGTAGGCAAGACCTTCGAGCTTGAGATATGGCCCGCAGATCCTAACAGCTACGTTGACAAGTCAAGTGTAACCAAGACACACACAGTAACCGTTGTTGACGGCTGGAACGTATACAGCGCAAAAGAACTCAACATCATGACCAACGTAGAACATGATCTCACACAGGGTGAGTTCGGTCCTGAGTATACTATCAATCAGAAAACAGTCGTTACAAACTTCCTGGCTAAATACGGTATAACAAGACCTCAGAATCTTGCGGGCGTTGTACTTCATTGCAACATTGACGTTAAGCCCGAGGATCTTCCTCCCGAGTACTTCTATGAGTATAAGGACAAGAACGGAGTTCCCAAGAAGGAATTCTACGACCATTTCAGCGTATTCAACATTGGATTGACTACCGCTCAGAAGAGCTTTAGCATCTACGGAAACTACTATAGCGTTTATTCTTACAATCTTCCTTGCGTAGCTCCGAAGAACGTTGCAAACAATGATGATGACTTCTCGTCGAGCCAGCTCTTTAAGATCAGACTCTATTCTAGCAATATCACCGATGAGGATATGTATGGTGCAATAGATTCAACACTCTTTGATAACTATTCGGCTAATATTTATGACCTCGCAACAAGAGATAACGACCCCAACAGTAACGACCAGACGGCAAGTGAAAGACACATGAGAGGTCTTATCTGCTACAAGGTTGGCGAATGTGTTACTAATATGACCAACGTAAACGTAGAGGCGTATATGACTTCTGCGCTCGTTGAGTGCGCGGGTGCAACCCTGAACCTCAACAAGGTCAACTTCTACAACGCATGGCAGGGTCACCTCTTCCTCTGGAATGATAACGAATATCAGAGACATCACATAGGAGAGGATACCGAAACAAAAGATTATGTTAAGGATCTTGTGGTGAATATCAGAGAGTCCTCACTTACAAAGTGCGGCGGACCTGTAATTATAGCCCAAGCTGCAAATACAGATGTAGCGGCTAATAACCAGAACGGTATTCAGGTCATAGTTCACGACGATAGCCCGATCCATACCTACGTAACGGGTCAGGAGGCTTGGTTCGTAGCGGTTGGTCAGACACAGCTGGCGGCACAGATCAAGACGATGAGCTTGCCTTTGAGTGCTGCTTCCGGCGGTCACGGATATCTTTCCACAAGCAAGATACAGGGCGTTGAGACCGTAAATATGGTAATGGTATCTATGGGTACCGGAGTAAACCCCTTGGGAGTGGAGACTAACGTATCCTTCGTAAGAAAGGGTGTTGTAGCGCTCCAGTCTTCAAGAAGCTCCTCCCGTGCAGAATTCCAGAATCCGTCGGTGAAGGCGGTTCAGGCTGCAACCGCGGCACAGAACAACGGAGTTGCTGCTCCTATATTCCAGACCAGCGGCGGCGGACTTTCTTACATTAACGCTTCGATGGCTTGTGTACCTGCCGGAGGTGATCTTACTGCAGGTGATTACGTTTCGCTCTATTATCAGGGAGCAGGAATCCTGGTAGAGTATTATCACCCGCAGCAATAGGATAAATTTACTCTAACTCAGAACTAATAAAAATATATCCCCCCGTAAGATTTTACGGGGGGATATTGTTGTTATTGAATGTCTACAAGCTCTCGGCGTATAACCTCCGCTATAATGCCCGTGTTGAGCTCCATAGCGTCGGGGGGATAGCTTAGCTTTATATCTTCGTGATAGAAGTTCTTTCTGAAATGCTCGGTAACGTCCGCTTTAGTGCCGCCGTTTCTCAGTATATCCGCAACGGCGTTTGCGTAATTTATCGAGGCGGATTCTATATTGTCAAGATAGAACTTGGTTTGCTCCTTGCTCAAAAGTCCGAGGTGGGGGAGAAGAATGTTTTCAATATCAAGCGCCTTTGCCTTTGCGATAGAGTCAAGCGCCATTCGGTATCCCACAAGGTAGGAGGGGAAGATCGTCTCCTTGCCGTCATAGACTCCGAGTGTTTCGCAGGAGAGCAGAAGCTTGTTTTCGATAAGATAAAACGCCACCGAGCACTTTGTGTGGCCGGGCAGAGCTATCGCACGGAAGGTCATATCTCCCGCCTTTATCGTATCTCCGTCCTGGACGGCGATATCCGCTTTAAGATCGTCTATAAGGTCTTCATATTCGCTCACTCCGCATTTCTCCGCGAATTTGCGGTCAAGCGAGCGCATAAGCTGCTTAGCCGAGTCCTTTGCGAATATCTTGAAGGCGTATTCTCCCGCAACCACCTTTGCTTCGGGCCAATATTTGAGCGCGTATACCGAGCCCAGAGCGTGGTCGTAATGCGAGTGAGTAAGAAAGATATAATCGAGCGAACGTTTGCCAAGCGCCGCCTTTATCTTGTCGGCTACGGCATAGCCCGTGAAGGCAAAGCCTGTGTCATAAAGGATGGCGGTCTTTCCGTCGTCTATTAAAAATGCGCTGTCACCGGGGTGGGCGCGCACGTCGGTAATTTTGAGGTCTATCATATAAACTCCTTTTCAAATTTTAACAATGAAATTATACCATAAGAGCCATTCATTGTCAATCCTGTGTTTTTGAGCTTAAATCATAGAAATATACTTGAAAAAGACGACGGTATGCTTTATAATGTAGATAGGTTTTATTAAAGGGGAAGGAGAGCCAAGCTTCGAGGGTAAAAATGAGGATACTTAAGATAAACCGCAACGACGCGGGTCAAAGACTTGATAAATTTCTGGGCAAGGCAGTAAAGGGTCTGCCTCAGTCGTTGATGTATAAGTATATAAGAACTAAAAAAATAAAGGTGAACAGACAGAGAACGGTGCAGAATTATTTTCTCTGTGATGGTGACGAGATACAGCTGTTTATACGCGACGAGTTTTTTGATTCGCCCGAGAAGGACGACAGCGCGCTCAGCCGTATCAAGCCGAAGCTCGATATCGTCTATGAGGATGAGAATATCATGCTTTTGAATAAGCGCCCCGGGGTGCTTGTTCACGAGGATTCGGACGCAAAGGAAAACACCCTTATAATGCACATAAAGGCATATCTTCTCGCCAAGGGGGAATATGACCCCGAGGCTGAAAATTCCTTTTCTCCCGCGCTCTGTAACCGTATCGACCGCAACACGGGCGGAATAGTTATCGCCGCGAAGAACGCCGAGGCGCTCAGGCTGATGAATGAGAAGATAAAAAACAACAAGATAAGAAAGTTTTATCTCTGTTTAGTTCACGGAAAGCCTAAAAAGCAGAGCGACACTATGTACGCTTGGTTGAAAAAGGACAGCTCGGCGAACATGGTAGAGGTCAGGGATAAGAGCTTTTCGGGGGCTAAGGAGATAATAACGGCGTACCGTGTGCTTGAGAGCAGGGGGGCTGAGAGCCTTCTTGAGGTCGAGCTGATAACGGGTAGGACACACCAGATAAGAGCGCATATGGCGCATATAGGTCACCCGTTGCTTGGAGACGGAAAATACGGCATAAACCGAGAAGAAAAGCGCAAGGGATATAAATATCAGGCGCTCTACGCCTACAGGCTGGAGTTTTTATCCGACGGAGAGGAAAATGCCCTTTCTTACCTCACGGGTAAAACATTCAAGCTTGATAGGGATAAAATATGGTTTTTGTCGGGAACGGAGAATAAAGAGTGAAGGTAGATATAAATTCGGAGAAGAGATCGGTCCGCAGAGCATATAGGTTTTCTTTACTTGCTATAGGAGCTATGATTACGGGACTTACTCTGGTAATGCCCGAGATAGGTATTATAGAGTGGATAGGGCTCGTGCCTGCGGCTATAGCGCTTATAATGATCTGCCGAGATGAGAGTGTCAGACGCAGAGGGCTCTACGGATACGGATTTTTCTTCTTTATGTGCTTTTATTTAGTGAATTATCACTGGTTTATAAATCTGTATCCGCTTGATTTCATTGACGGAATGACGAAGTCCGCCGCGCTTGCCGTAATAGCTGCGGGGTGGATAGGTCTTTCGGCTCTCCAATCTGTTGTGGGAGGACTTGTTTTCGTTCTGTTTGGAGAGCTTGTCAGAGGAAAGCTGGCGTGGAGATTTGAATTTCTCGGAGCGCTTTTGTTTGCGGCGCTGTGGGCGATATTCGAGTGGACGCAAACGCTTACTTGGGCGGGAGTTCCGTGGGCAAGACTTTCGATAGGTCAGACAGGCTGGCTTATAGGCGCGCAGAGCGCGTCGCTCTTTGGAGCTTGTTTTGTGACCTTCCTTATAGTTGCCGTCAATTTCTTTATCGCGTACGCGATAATATCGCCGTCAAAGAAAAAGCTGTTGGCGCTTGTGGCGGCGGGAATATTTGTTATCAATACTGCGGTGGGCGCGCTGCTCTATTTTGGCTATTCCGATGGCGATGATACCGTTAAGATGGCGGCGGTCCAGGGCAATATTTCCTCTCAGGAAAAATGGAATATTGAGCTTAGAGATAAGAATTTTGCGGTGTATGAGAAATATACCAAGGAAGCGGCAGCCGAGGGGGCGGATATAATCGTATGGCCCGAAACGGCTATGCCGTATGATATGCGGGTAGTGTCAAGGTATGCTTCAAGACTTGCCAAAGAAACGGGCACAACTATTTTGGTGGGTGCTTTTACCGAGAGCGAAGAGGGAGAGGACCTCAACTCTATGGTGGCTGTACTGCCCGACGGAAGCATACACGAAACGGTATATTCCAAGCGTCACCTTGTTCCGTTTGGAGAATACGTTCCGCTCAGAGGAGTTTTTGAGGTGCTTATTCCACCGCTTACCGAGATCGCTATGCTTGACAGCGACATTGCCGAGGGCGAGGGGGCACAGATAATAGAGCTTGATGCCGTTAAGATCGGCGCGCTTATCTGCTTTGACTCGATATATGACGAGCTTACAAGAGAATCGGTGCTGGAGGGAGCTAACGTGATAACTCTTTCGAGTAACGACTCGTGGTTTCTCGACTCGTCGGCGCTCTATATGCACAACGCTCAGGCCCAGCTCAGAGCGATAGAGAATCGCAGATACGTTGTCCGTGCGGCAAATACGGGAGTATCCTCTATTATATCCACAAGAGGAGAGATTCTGTGTTCTCAGGGGGCACTCACCGAGGGACAGATAAGCGCCGATATACATCTCAATGAAAGCAAAACTTTGTTTACTTATATAGGTAACAGCTTCGTGTATCTCTGCATCGCGCTCGTGCTTGTATGGCTGATATACGAAAAAATAATTAACAAATTTGTTGACACTGCAAAGAAAAAATGATATAATGTTATCGTATAAAATTTGTATATGGAGGACTACAATTATGAAAAACACAATCAAAGTAATCGCGCTTATCATGACAGCGGCTATCCTCTGTCTTGCTCTCGCATCCTGCGGAAAGACTCTTTCGGGAACATATTCCGCTGAGGTGGCAGGAACAGGCGTTGAGTTTGAATTCAAGGGCAAAAAGGTAGAGATGACCCTTAAGGTTCTTGGTATGTCCGGAGATCCTGTTGAGGGAACATATTCTATCGATGACGATAAGATCACCTTTGAGTTTGCATCTGACGATAAGGACGCAAAGAAGTACAACGGTACATTCGATTTTGAGGAGGGCGACGATTACATAAAGATCGGCACTTTCGGAAAGTTCACAAAGAAGGCTTGAGTTTAAAGTTGATCTGAATAAAACCGCAGACCGTTCGGTCTGCGGTTTTAAATTTAAAGGCTTGAAAAAGGCGCAGCTTTTTGATATAATAGAGCTACTTTAGAGATTTTGAGGAAAAGATATGAAAAAAGTATTCAAACAAGCATTTTTGGCGACCGTTCCCGTAATGACGGGATATCTTGTGCTTGGGTTTGGATTTGGAATAGTTTTAAAATCAAACGGATACGGAATATTGTTGGCGTTTCTGATGAGCCTTCTTATATATGCAGGCTCTATGCAATACGTGGCTATCGGACTTCTGAGCGGAGGCGCGTCATTGATCACCACGGCGCTCACCACGCTTATGGTGAATGCAAGACATCTTTTTTACGGAGTGTCGATGCTCGACAAATTCAAGGGGACGGGGAAGAGAAAGCCGTATCTGATATTTGCGCTTACCGATGAAACATACTCCTTGGAGTGCGCCGAGCTGCCGAATGTTGCAGAAGAGAACAGAAGCGATTATTATTTTTTGGTGTCGGTGCTTGACCACATCTATTGGATAACAGGCTCTGTTTTGGGCGCGTTTGCGGGTTCGGTACTGAAATTCAACACCGAGGGAATAGACTTTGCGCTTACGGCTCTCTTTATAACGGTGTTTGTAGAACAATGGCTTTCAAGCAAAGACCATATTCCCGCGCTTGTCGGCGTTGCGGCATCGGTGCTCTGCCTTGTGATATTTGGCGCTGAGAGCTTTTTGATACCCGCGATGCTCGTGATAGCTCTTATATTGTGTTTGTATAAGGGGGAAAAGAAAAATGCCTGATACATACGTTTGGCTCACAGTCGCAGTTATAGCCTTGATAACGGCGGCACTTCGATTTCTGCCTTTTATGATATTCAAATCCGACAGCAAGACCCCAAAGATAATACAAAAGCTCAGCGCGGTCCTTCCTTACGCTATAATGGGAATGCTCGTGGTGTATTGCTTGAAGGATATCAATATCAATAGCCTATCGGGATTTCTCCCCGCACTGATATCAAGTGCGGTGGTCGCAGGGCTTCATATCTGGAGAAGAAATACCCTTCTTAGCATAGTTTCGGGGACTGTTTGCTATATGCTGATGGTTCAATTCATCTTCTAATACAAAAACACCGCAGACCTTTTAAGGGTCTGCGGTATTTTTATAAATTATTTAGCTATTATCTTCTTGAAGCTCTTCTTTCCTCTGCGGAAGGTCTTTCCACCATCTGCAAGGTCAGCCTTGGTGAAGGTCATCTTAAAGTCGGTGACCTTATCGCCCTCAACCGAAACGCCGCCCTGCTCGATAGCGCGTCTTGCCTCGGATTTTGAGGGAACAAGTCCTGACTTGACAAGCAGTGAGCCGATGTCTATCACGCCGTCAGTAAAATCTGCGTCGGAGAGCTCAACTGTGGGGATAGCCGCATCGCTTCCCGCACCGAAGAGTGCCTTTGCGGACGCTTCTGCCTTCTTAGCCTCTTCCTCACCGTGAACGAGGGAGGTAAGCTCGAACGCGAGTATCTCCTTAGCGCGGTTAAGCTGAGAGCCTTCCCAGGACTCCATAGCGTCTATCTCTTCGAGAGGAAGGAATGTGAGCATTCTGATACACTTGAGAACGTCGGAATCGGCAACGTTTCTCCAATACTGATAGAAGTCGTAGGGAGTGGTCTTTTCGGGGTCAAGCCATACAGCGCCCGACTGTGTCTTTCCCATCTTCTTTCCTTCGGAATTGAGAAGGAGATTTATAGTCATAGCGTAAGCGTCTTTTCCGAGCTTACGGCGAATGAGTTCTGTTCCGCCGAGCATATTCGACCACTGGTCGTCACCGCCGAACTGCATATTACAGCCAAGGGTCTGATACAGGTGATAGAAGTCGTAGGACTGCATTATCATATAGTTGAATTCGAGGAAGGAAAGACCCTTTTCCATTCTCTGCTTGTAGCACTCAGCGCTGAGCATTCTGTTAACCGAGAAGCAAGCTCCTACGTCACGGAGAACTTCAACGTAGTTGAGGTCAAGAAGCCAGTCGGCATTGTTTACCATAATAGCCTTGCCCTCGGAGAAATCTATAAATCTGCTCATCTGCTTCTTGAAGCAAGCGCAGTTATGCTCAATAGTCTCCTTGGTCATCATCTGGCGCATATCGGTTCTTCCCGAGGGGTCGCCGACCATAGCCGTTCCTCCGCCTATAAGGGCAACGGGCTTGTTGCCCGCCATCTGCAAACGCTTCATAAGGCAGAGCGCCATAAAGTGTCCAACGTGCAAGCTGTCAGCAGTTGGGTCAAAGCCTATATAGAAAACAGCTTTACCGTTGTTCACCATTTCCTTTATTTCTTCTTCATCGGTCACCTGAGCTATAAGGCCTCTGGCAACGAGTTCATCATAGATAGTCATTTTTCTAAACCTTCCTTAGATATAATAATAAATTATATAATATTTTACTTATTTTGTCAAGCCCGATATAGCCCTAAAAAGCTCATCTGAAAGGGCGGTGAACTGCGCGGTGTCAAGACGTTCTCCGCGTATGTCTGCGGGGAGAGCGCATTTTTCGGTGATTATAGCCGTTATCTCGTCCTTGCTAAGCTCGGTAAAGACCGCCGAAAGCGCGTTCGGCAGAGTCTTTCTTCTTTGCTCGAATGCCGCGCGTATCGTTCTGAAAAAGGTCGCCTCGTCAAGCGGACGGTAGGGCTTTTCCTTGTGGAGCTTTATTCTTATAACGGTGGAGTCTACCTTTGGCTCGGGCACGAATCTGTCGGATTTTACCACAAAGAGCTTTTCGGCAGTACCGTAATAATTGAGCACCGCGGTTATCGCGCCGTACGCCTTGTTTCCCGCGTTGGCGCAAAGCCTGTCCGCCACCTCGGACTGTATCATAATGGTGATGTAGTCAAAGGGAAGCCCCGATTCGAGAAGCATCATCATAATGGGGGTGGTTATATAGTAGGGCAGATTTGCACACACCGAAACACGACCCTCGGCAAATGAGTCGGAGAGAAGGGCGCTCAGGTCGGTCTTCATAATATCTCCGTTCACCACCGACACGTTCTTGAACTCGTCAAGCGTGTATTTGAGCAGGGGAATAAGACCGTTGTCTATCTCCACGGCGATAACGTTTTTATATCGAAGCGCCAGCTCCTTGGTAAGAGAGCCCGCGCCCGGGCCTATCTCAAGGATAGTGCTCTCGGCATCGTCACAGCAGGAGTCGGCAATATCCTCGACCACCATATTGTCGGTGAGGAAGTTCTGGCCGAATTCCTTTCTGAAATTGAGAGAAAACATCGCCATAAGCTGACGTATGGTCTTTATATCACATAAATTCATAGTTTTTCCTCTTTATAATAAGCATATAGTAGATTGTACCACAGAAATCGGAAAAAATCAACACCTGTAAGACAATATAAAAACATAAAGAAAGACCCCCAATAGCCTCGGGGATCTTGGAGCTGGTGATGTGACTCGAACACACGACCTGCTGATTACGAATCAGCTGCACTACCGACTGTGCTACACCAGCATTTTATGGACAACGTTAATATTATACTTTAAATTACTATCTTTGTCAATAGATTTTTTAAAAAAGTGAAAAGGCTATTTTAAAATGAGAGGTTTTATGTTATAATTATTAGAGTATAAATATTTTGCCTACTAACGGAGGATATCCAGGTGACAAATATGAGTGAAAATAATTACATATATCTTGATAAAATAAACTCACCCGAAGACCTTCGGGCACTTCCAAAGTCGGCTATGTCGACACTTGCCGAGGAGATAAGGCGGGAGCTGATACTCAGAGTTTCCGAAAATGGCGGACACCTTGCCTCAAACCTCGGCGCGGTGGAGATGTCTATTGCAATACACCGCGTTTTCAACTCTCCGCACGACCATATTATCTTTGACGTTGGACACCAGAGCTACGTTCATAAGATGCTCACAGGCCGTCTTGATAAAATGGACACATTAAGACAGGCGGGAGGGATCAGCGGCTTTACCAACAGAGCCGAGAGTGAGCACGATTGCTTTGGCGCGGGGCACAGCTCCACGTCCTTGTCCGCGGCGCTTGGCTTTGCTATTTCGGATAAGCTTTGCAGCTCTGACGCATATACCGTTGCCGTGGTGGGCGATGGGGCGTATACGGGCGGAATGATACACGAAGCGCTTAATAACTGTCGAAAGGATATAAGACTTATAATAATCCTTAACGAGAACGAGATGTCTATCTCCAAAAATATCGGAAGATTTGCGCTCAATCTCGCAAGGATAAGAACCAAGTCGGGATATTTTAAGACCAAAAAAGCTACGGGGCAATTTCTCAAGCATATTCCGCTTATCGGTAAATGGCTTTTCAGGCTACTGCTTGGCATAAAGAAAATGATAAAGAATACCCTTTACGGCTCGAATTATTTTGAGAGTATGGGACTTACCTATCTCGGCCCTATCGACGGAAACGATTACGACGAAATGGAAAGCTTGCTCAGAGAAGCGGTTAAGCTTAACGAAAGCGTGGTGCTTCACATAAAGACCACCAAGGGAAAGGGATATCAGCCTGCCGAAACCGCGCCCGACAGATATCACGGAATGTCCCCCGCGGCGGCGCAGAAAGCCGACAAGCCTAATTTTTCACACGTGATGGGAAATAAGCTTGCGGAAATGGCAAGAGAGGATTCGCGCGTATGCGCTATCACCGCCGCTATGTGCGACGGTACAGGACTTGAAAAATTCAAGGAGAATTTTCACGATAGATTTTTTGATGTGGGAATTGCAGAGGAGCACGCCGTCACCTTTGCGTCAGCGCTTTCGGCTAACAAAATGAAGCCCTATTTTGCGGTATATTCCTCATTCCTACAGAGGGCGTATGACAACATAATTCACGATGCAGCCTTGCAGTCGCTCCCCATAAAGCTCTGTATAGACAGAGCGGGGCTTAACGAATCTGACGGAGCAACACATCACGGAATATTTGACGTAGCCTTTCTGTCACAAATACCGAGAATGACTATATTTACCCCGATAACCGACCGCACGCTTGAGCGCGCGCTCGAGGAAGCGGACAAGCTTGATAATCCTTGCGCTATAAGATATCCGAACGCCGTAGAGGATAGCGCGGTCATCTCCGAATTTTATTCCGAGAATACAGATCTGCCTTTGGGAGCAGTTAAAAACTACAGCGACACGGATAAGCCTGATGCTGTCATAGTGACCTATGGAAACATAGTCAAAGAGGCGCTAAGCGCACGTGAGGCTTTGGCGGCACAGGGCGTTTCTGTTGGTATTATTCTGCTTGAGATGCTCAAACCGTATGATAGGACGGCAGAGCTTATTGAGAATATGCTCCCCGCGGGAGAGTGTACGGTCTTGTTCCTTGAGGAGGGGATAAAGAACGGCGGCGCGGGAATGATACTTGCCGACACAATGAAGGACAGAGCCGTTATGAGAAACAAGCGTGTGAAGATGATCGCCATAGACGACAGCTTTGTAGATAAGAGAGCAGTCGGGGAGAGGATATATGATTCGGCGCATATCGGAGAAAAAGATATAATAGATGCAATTACAAAATTATAAAACAAAAGCTGACTTGTTGATCTCAAGTCAGCTTTTCTCATAAAATTTACCATTTAGGATATACTAAAAATATCTTTTTGGGTTATTCGGAGGGCTTATGAAAAGGGTGATGGTAGTGTTTGGTACGCGTCCCGAGGCGATAAAAATGTGTCCGCTTGTGAATGAATTAAAGAGCAGAGAGGGGATAAGGACTTTCGTGTGCGTAACTGGACAGCACACCGATATGCTGTCGGGCGTATTGGATGCCTTTGACGTGGTAGCCGACTATAATCTATCGGTGATGCGGCAAGGGCAGGGGCTATCTGAGCTCAGCCGCGCTATGCTCGAAGGCTTGGATAAGATATTTAGAGAGGTAAACCCCGATATCGTTCTCGTTCACGGCGACACATCGACAGCCTTTTGCGCCGCGCTTGCCGCGTTTTATCTGAAAATACCCGTGGGGCACGTTGAGGCTGGGCTGAGGACCTATGATATATACAGTCCGTACCCCGAGGAATTCAATCGCAGGGCGATATCTATCATCGCGCGATACAATTTCGCGCCCACCGAACACGCAAAGAAAAACCTTGTGCGCGAGGGGGTGGCTGATCGGAGCATTTACATCACGGGAAACACCGTCATAGATGCCTTGTCAACAAGTGTTAAGAGCGATTATCGTCATACCGAATTGGAGTGGGCGCAGGGGAGCAGACTTATACTTATAACGGCGCACAGACGTGAAAACATCGGTGCGCCAATGAGAAATATCTTCAAGGCTCTGCGTAGAGTGATAGAGGATAGCGAGGACGTAAAAGCCATATACCCCATTCACAAAAATCCCGAGGTAAGACGGATAGCATACGAAGAATTTTCGGGCTGTGAAAGACTGCACCTTATAGAGCCGCTCGAAATGCTCGATTTTCATAATTTTATGGCGAGAAGCTATATGCTCCTTACCGACTCGGGGGGGATACAGGAGGAAGCGATAGCGCTCGGAAAGCCTGTACTAATAATGAGAAACACCACCGAAAGACCCGAGGGGATCGAGACAGGCGGCGCGGTGCTTACGGGGACGACAGAGCAGGGGATATACGATAATTTCACAAGGCTTCTCAAAGACCGTTCGCTTTATGAGAGTATGTGTGACAAGAAGAACCCCTACGGAGATGGGAAAGCCTCGCAAAGGATAGCGGATATTATTTTGAGGAAATCATATTAATAACACAGCCCACTCGGTAAAAAACGAGTGGGCAGATGATTTTTGCTCAAGAAATCTTTGCCTACGGCTTCAGATGAAATCAAATCCGCCTTTTTGACCCCGCGTTAGCGAGATTTAATCGCGTAGCGATTTCATCCACCATAGGTGGATTTATTCCGCAGAAGGCGGATTTAATTGAAAAAGACTCAGGATTGACAACAATCCTGAGTCTTTTTCTGGTGACCCGTACGGGAATCGAACCCATGTTTCCAGCGTGAGAGGCTAGCGTCTTGACCGCTTGACCAACGGGCCGTACTCTTGACAGCTTTGTTATTATATCACATTCTTTTTCAAAATGCAATACCTTTTTTAAAAAAAGTTTAAAATTTTTTTGTTATTTTTTTGATCACTTTTTTCAGCAGTGCCGATACCCGTTGTTGGGTGTCGGCACTGCCTGCTTTAATATTCAGCAACTATATTTTCGGTGTACATCGTTCCGAGAGCTTCCTCGACAAGAGCGTCGAAATCAAGCTTTTGCTCCTGCACGAGAACCTTGGCGAGGTCGGGACGTGTCTTCGGGTGCTTTGGCGTGAATACCGTACAGCAATCCTCATAGGGCAATATAGATGTGTCAAATGTGTTTATGCGGCGGGCTATCTGGATTATCTCCTCCTTGTCAAGACCGATGCAGGGTCTGAAAACGGGGATATTAACAGCAGAGTCGGTAACGCCGAGCGCCTGCATCGTCTGAGATGCCACCTGACCCACGCTCTCGCCCGTGATAAGCGCTCCGCAGTCGTGAGAGCGCGCTATCTTCTCGGCAATAGCCATCATATATCTTCTGAGAAGGAGAGTGAAATAATCCTCCTCGCAGTGCTTCACAAGCTCTTCCTGTATATGCGTGAGCGAAACGATATGTACCTTTATATCTCCCGCGTAAACGGCAACAAGACGCGCGAGATCAAGAACCTTTTCCTTGGCGCGCTCGCTGGTGTAGGGGAAGGACTCAAAGTGCACCGCCTCAAGCTTAACTCCGCGCTTAGCAAGCATATGACCCGCAACGGGGGAATCTATGCCGCCCGAGAGAAGAAGCAGACCTTTTCCGTTGCTTCCGACGGGCATTCCGCCCGCGCCCTTTGAAACCCCCGCCGATACGTAAGCGCCGAATTCACGTATCTCTACCTTAACTACGATGTCGGGGTTGTGTACGTCGACCTTTATTCCGCGGCAGCACTCAAGTATAACGCCGCCGATCTCTCTTGATATCTCCATTGAGTCAAGAGGGAATGACTTGTCCGATCTCTTTGACTCCACCTTGAATTTTTTAGCACTTTTAAGAAATTCGGGGATGTATTCTCGCACAGTTTTCGCGATAGCGTCCATATCCTTTTCGCATACAGCCGCGCGCGATACCGTTACGATACCGAACACCTTCTTCGCCGCCTCAAACATTCCGTCGATATCAGCCATCTCGTCGGTCGCTTCTATATATATAGTGCTCTGAGCGCGGTAGATATCAAAGCTACCGTACGCCTTAGCGCGTTTTTTCATTTCTCGGCAGAGCATATCCTCAAAGTATTTTTTGTTTGCGCCCTTGAGAACTATCTCGCCGTATTTGCACAAAATTATTTCTTTCATTATTCTTCCTCGATATCCTCGTTATCTGCGTCTGTGGGGAACTGTGCCATAAGCTCAGACGCTCTTGCAAGATCATCTTTAAGCACGAACACGTCCGCGCCAAAGATAGAATAGCCCATGACCACCTTTACAAGTGTGCCGCAACCTCTGTCCTTGACGAGATAAGGGATCTGATTATCCTGGAGTATGCTTTCCACAATGGAGAGGTAAACTCTGTCGTTAGCGGATGTCAGGTGTTCAAGATCGCGGTCCTTAAGAGTTGCCGCGTCAAGTCCGAAAAACTTATCCATAATAAATAGCTCCTTTAGGTGAAATAGATCGTCTGCTCCTCAGGCGTAATAGTTCGGGAAAAGAACGTTCCATACCTTGCGGCAGGCAAATGTGTCGGCTATAGAGGAGTGGGGAACACCCTCCCATTCGATTCCGAAGCAATCCATAGCGTCAATAAGAGAGGCGTGCTGAAGGTCGGGACGGTGCTCGTGAATATATCTTACGTATTCGTTTGCACAGCAACGTACCTTTGAGTGAAGCAGATTTCTTTCCTCTTCGGTTTCGTATATGTACTTTATGTGCCCAAAATCGGTGGAAACGCCGTAAGCTATAAGGTTATCGGCATTTTCAAATATCTCTTTTATTCTCGGGGTCAGCTCGGCAAGTGTGGGGGCATCGGTCACCATGGCGGGAGTTATGCCGTGTATCTTCTCGGTCCTCGTCCATTTCTTTGTGTGCTCGGGGCGAACCAGGGTGTCCATGACCATATCGCCGTTTCCGTCTATGATCGTGATGGAGAGTATCTCGTCGTGATCGTAAAAGCCTGTGAGCTCAAGGTCAAAGAAGAGGACCTTCTTTTTGTCCATACCGTAGCTTGCCGCTCTTACGCGGTCGCCCTCCTCGCGGCGGATCTCCATTTCCTTTTCATAGCACTTTTCACAAAGCTTCTTTTTGTAGCGTATATCCTTGCCGCATCTGACACAGAGCAAGGGAAGGCGCTTGGCGGTCTTTTTGTCGTAGAAGAAAAGGATAGAGCGATCGGCACGGTAGGTGTAGGCAACAGGCTCTTCAACCACCTCGTAGTTCATTCTTTTAAGCTTTTCTTCGGAATAATAGTTACAAGCGGCGGCGCGCTTTATGCTCATTTTTTCAATAACAGAGCCGCTTTCAAGAACTATAGTTTCCTTTCGGGATGTGGGGTTATACCACATCTCAACGGGTGCTTCGACCACCTTTTCGGGATCAAAATAATATATAAGACTGCCATTGTCGGATACCTCAAATGCAACGGGCTCACCCGATGGCATAAGGTGTAACTGAGAGAGTGTGTGACGCGTGAGATAGTTTTTAGCATCGGCTTCCTTGCGGGTTATAGCGTGAATTACCGCGCCGGAGCGAAGCGTCAATTCCTTTTCCAAGATCGACCTCCGAAAGATAACGTAATAAAGTGCGCGAAGGATATAACACCGAGAAGCGCACTAAAAATTATTATAACACATATTATATATTTTGTCAATGATGAACTGTAACTTAAATTTTAAAGTTAAATTTAATTCTTGACAATTTGGAATAAAGGTGTATAATATATTTTGGTGTAATATGCGTATAAAATATGCGAAGGAGTGATTTTATGAAACAGCAATGTTACAGAATGAAGATCGCAGGACTTTGGAGAGAGCTGCCGCTTTGTCCTCTTAACGAGCATCTTCAGATAGGTGCATTCGTTATATTTGGCGACCCCGAGCTTACCACGGCATGTGCCGAGGAGCTTCTTGCGAGAGCCCCCGAATACGATTATATGATATCGGCGGAGGCAAAGGGAATACCGCTTGTGCACGAGATGGCTAGACTTGCGGGAAATCAGAGATATTTTTTGGCTCGTAAATCTCCCAAGCTTTATATGACGGGTGTGTTTGAATCCACCGTTCATTCGATAACGACGGCTAAGGAGCAGACCCTCTATCTCGATAAGGCGGATGCGGAGCTTATGAAGGGTAAGAGGATACTTATAGTCGACGACGTTATATCAACGGGTGAATCTCTGAAGTCTATCGAGGAGCTTGTCCTCAAGGCGGGCGGAATCATTTGCGGCAAGATGACGATACTTGCCGAGGGTGACGCTCAGAACAGAGAGGATCTTATATATCTTGAAAAATTGCCGCTGTTTGACGGCGAGGGAAACGTTCTGTAAGGATACATAGAAAGGTAGTGCAAAATGGCAGAATTTTTAACAGCTAATGACAAGAGAACATCATACTGCGCCGAGCTTTCGGTAAACGACCTCGGCAAGAGAGTGTGCGTTATGGGTTGGGTGCAGAAGCAGAGAGATCTCGGAGCGCTTATATTTATAGACCTCAGAGACAGAAGCGGTATTATTCAGCTTGCTTTTGATGACAAGACCGACAAGAAGATATTCGACGACGCTTTTGGAATACGCGCGGAGTATACTCTGTGCGCGAAGGGCGTTGTCCGCCGCAGGGGAGAGGGCGCGGTAAACAAGAACCTTCCCACAGGAGAGATAGAAATAGCGGTCGACGAGCTTAAGATACTTTCGGCAGCGCTTACTCCTCCTTTTGAGATAGTTGAGGATAGCAACGTAAATGCCGAGCTCAGACTGAAATACCGTTACCTTGATCTTCGCCGCCCCGATATGCAGAGAAATATCATAGCACGCTCAAGGATCAGCAAGATAACGAGAGATTACTATGCTAACAACGGATTTATAGATATAGAAACTCCCAACCTCTGTAAGCCCACGCCCGAGGGAGCAAGAGATTACCTCGTTCCCAGCCGTGTGCATCAGGGTAAGTTCTACGCGCTTCCTCAGTCGCCTCAGCTCTATAAGCAGCTTTTGATGGTGTCGGGATACGACAGATACTTCCAGCTCGCTCGTTGCTTCAGAGATGAGGACCTCAGAGCCGACCGTCAGCCCGAGTTTACACAGATAGACACGGAGATGTCCTTTGTGACCGCTGACGACGTAATGAAGATGCACGAGGGCTTCATAAAGTACCTCTTTAAAGAGTATTTTGGCAAGGAGCTTGAGGGAGACTTTATCCGTATGCCTTATGCCGAGGCTATGAACCGTTTTGGTTCGGACAAGCCCGATATAAGATTTGGATTTGAGCTCAACGACCTCTCAGAGGCTGTAAAGAACAGCGAATTCAAGGTGTTTGCAGGAGCTATAGCAAACGGCGGTTCGGTACGCGGAATAAACGTCAAGGGCGGAGCTCGCTTCTCGCGTAAGGAGATAGACTCGCTGACCGAGGTGGCAAAGACATACAAGGCAAAGGGACTTGCTTGGCTCAAGTGGGCGGAAACAGGGGATATATCTTCCTCTTACGCGAAGTTCCTCACAGATGCCGAGAACGATGCTATAAAGCAGACTCTCGGAGCTGAGGCGGGCGACCTTCTTCTTATAGTTGCTGATAAGAACAAAGTGGTATTTGATGCACTTGGAGCGCTTCGCTGCGAGTGTGCGAAGCGACTTGGACTTCTTGATCCTATGGACTTCAAGTTCCTCTGGGTCACCGAATTCCCGCTTCTTGAGTACAGCGAGGAGGACGGACGCTTCTACGCTATGCACCATCCCTTCACAGCGCCTATGGACGAGGACCTTCAGTATATCGACAGCGATCCCGGACGAGTTCGCGCAAAGGCTTACGATATCGTTCTCAACGGTACTGAGCTTGGCGGAGGTTCGGTGAGAATACACGACCGTGACATTCAGTCCAAGATGTTCTCGGTGCTCGGCATGAGCGCGGAGGAGGCGAATGATAAGTTCGGATACCTCATAGAGGCGTTCAAGTACGGAGTTCCGCCTCACGGAGGACTTGCCTTTGGATTTGACCGTTTGGTAACGCTGATCCTCGGACTTGAGGATATAAGAGACGTTATCGCCTTCCCGAAGGTACAGAACGCATCCGAGCTTATGACAAGATCTCCCTCTGCTCCCGATCTCAACGCTCTTTCGGAGCTTGGAATAGCGGTGGTGGAAAATAAGGACTGATGCTCCTTTGGGCAAAAGGATAGAATTTTATACAAACTGTGTGTTATTTTGTACACATTTTTGCTTAGAATGTGATATAATTACGTGTAAAGATGTATTTGATACGTCTGTTTTGTGTAAAGACTTACCGTAGAGATGTAAGTTTTTATATATCGGAAAAATTTTAACACTATAAAAGGAGAAAAAACATGAAAAAGCTTTTGGCGATCGTGCTTTGTCTTGCAATGCTTGTGTCGGTAGTGGTTATATCCACCTCTGCTGCAGCTGAAAAGAATAGCCTTATCGACGTGCTTGCACCCTTTGGAGTTAAGCCCACTTACTGTGCTGATTCCGTAGAAACAGCTCCCGTTATCGACGGTAGCATTTACAACGAGGAGGGTGATGTCGAGTATACCGTTGTGAGAGAGTTCACAAACCTCACCGACCCCTATGCAGGACTTACCTTCGATCAGTATCAGGACAACTTCAACTTCGGCAAGAACTGCTGGCCTAACAACAGAGTGACCGTAAAAGAGTGCGTTGCTCAGGATAGCGAGTACATATACCTCGCATTTGAGTTTAGTCAGGACCTTAAGGACTTTATCATAAGATTCAATCTCGATCAGGAGTCTATTTACGATATGGCTGCTCACAAGCATAAGCAACATCTTGAATACGAAATTCCTGAGGGAGTTGACGTGGACGATAAGGCTTATTCCAAATGGTACGATCAGTTTGACGTTGCCGGAAGGCAGTACTTTGAGAGTCTTACCGATAAAGACAACCCTGCAACCCCCGCGATCGAGTCCGACGACTACGACGGTATCGTTAAGAGAAATTTTAAGTCTGACGGAGTGACTTTCAAGAATATAACCGCAGAGTTCAGGATCTCCAAGGCGGGTATCCTTGCTAAGACCACGGCTGATGATACCGAGGTTAAGTACTTTGGATACAACGTTAAGGGTAAGAGAACCGAGGCTGGCGCAGGTACATCCGAGGGTGATGACGTAACCCTTCAGTGGACAGTTCCCGCTACCGCTATAATGATGAGCGGTTACACAAGCGGTATGGAATATATGGCAGAGAACTATCCTAATACTGCAGCGCAGGAATACCTTGCAGGTAGAGCTTACCAGATGCTCAGATATATATGCTTCTTTGAGGATCCCAATCCTACCATTTCTAACACTTCCGCAGACGGTTCTTCAGCTCAGTCCTCATCCGATAACACTTCTGCAACTGAGCCCACAACCGCTGATGCTACTACAGATAAGCCTGATTCAACCAAGCCCACAGTAAATACAGAGGCTACCACAGCAGCAGCAACCACAGCAGCTACCACAGCAGCTGAGGAAAAGGGATGTGGCAAGTCCATAGCACTTTCCGCTCTCGCAATAGTTCCTGTTCTTGGTCTTGGAGTTGCAGTTGTTTCCAAGAAGAAAGAGGACTAATTAATTAGTTAGTATTTAACTAATAATTACTTAATCTAAACAATCAAGCCCACCGACATTTGTCGGTGGGCTTTTTCATAAGGGAGAACCTTTTAAGGAAAGGGTCGGCAGTGCCGACAGCCAAAAATCGGAGAAGTTTCCCTTGAATTGATTAACCTCACTCGAGGGTAAGGTTTTTGCTTGTTTTGCGGACGTGCAATGCACGCCCCTACGAATAAAATTTACGGACGGATTATGTAGACCGTCGGGGACGCCGGTCCATTACGTAAAAACAAACAAAACATAAAATAGAAAATCAAACATCACCCACAAAACGTAGGAGATCACCCAAATCTCCTCTGTACGAACACAACTTATAGAAAAGATAGAATATTGTACAAAATGTGCATTATTTTGTACACATTTTTTGCAAAACTATGTTATAATTAATAATCGGTAAGACCGAGATTTAAAAACTTACCCCAAGGTGAGTTTTTATGTTTTAAAGTAGAAATAATTTAAAAGGAGAAAAAATATGAAAAAAATTCTTGCGATCATGCTTTGTCTTGCAATGCTTGTTTCGGCTGTTGCTTTGACTGTATCGGCAGCAGCTCCTGCAGACGAGCTTCCCGCGTCCTTGGGTGTCAGCGTTGCTGATATCTTGAGACCTTATGGCATTACCCCTACTTTTGTAGCAGATAATACTACTACCGCTCCTGTTATGGACGGCGTGGTAAACGAAGGTGAATACACCTCAAAGAGAGTAATGTCCAGCATGGAAGATAATGGTACAACTATTCCTTATGAAGTGAACTTTGGCGGCGGTTGTGCGCCTTCCGGCAACAACTCTGTTACCGAGTACGTTGCTCAGGACGAGGATAACATTTACGTTGCTTTCGTATACACCGAGAACGTTACATCTGTTGACTGGAGATATAACCTTTCTCAGTCGGCTATATATGACGGCTACGGAATATCCAACTGCGGCGGTATAAAGATATCTCTTCCTACAGATGTAGATCCTGATGTAGATTACGTTAAGGATAGCGCTGACGAGCTCTCGAGCAACGGTCATATCAAAATAACCGGCGGTGGCGGTATAAATGATGATGCGGATTTCAACTTCAAGACCCTCAAGTACGGTGATAATCCGCTTACACCTCAGGAAGAGCCCGATGAGTACGATGCAGTAGCAAAGAGAAACAAAGAGGGTAACACCTTTAAGAACGTTACTGCTGAGTTCAGACTTTCCAAGGAAGCTATTATGAAGGCAACTAAGGATAAGGAAACCAGCGTTGACTCTATCGGATACTACTGTTTCGCAGAGAGACCCGGAAAGAATGCAATAATCCTTCAGACATTCGTTCCCGCCGATCCCGTTATGGATGGCGGATATACCAGCGTAGATGATTTTCTTTCTTACAACTACAGTTCAGAAGCAGGGGCTTACTACGCAAGGAACTGGAGAATGCTCAGATACATATGCTTCTACGCTGATACATACGTAGAAGGTCAGGATCCCGCGGTTATGCCTTACGAGCTGCTTTTGAACGGTACAGCTTCGGAAACCAGCGGAACGACCGCAGAAGATCCCGCTAACACAACTACAGCGGCAACTACAACTACCGCAGAAGCAACCACCACAGAGGCTGATGATGCGGACGAGACAACAAAGGCTGCAACCACTACCGTTGCTTCGACCTTGAAAGCTCCCGAGAAGAAGGGATGCGGCAAGTCTGTTGCACTTTCCGCACTTGCAATAGTTCCTGTTCTTGGTCTTGGTGTTGCGGTCGTTTCCAAGAAGAAGGAAGACTAATTATAAATAGCTTTTTGTAAAGTAATTGCTTTACGGTAAGAAGGGGCTGATTTTATCAGCCCCTTCTTATTTCTGCCAAAAGTAACAAATCAAAGCCTGAAAAGGAAAGAAAAATCTTAAAAAATGCTTCATTAAAGTTTTTGAATCCTATTGAAAAATAGGATTTTTTTTGATAAAATATATAGTAATGTTATCTATATAAAGGGATGTGAAAATTATGTATGATATATTGAGAAAAGAGATATTGAATCCTACAGTAATATTGATGGATATATACGCCCCCGCTGTGGCGAAGAAGGCAGAGCCGGGACAGTTTATAATCCTTCGAACAGATGCGGACGGAGAGAGAATACCGCTCACGATCGCTGACTATGACCGTGAAAAGGGAAGCGTTACTATAATATTCCAAAAGGTTGGGGCTACCACCGAAAGACTTGCTCGAATGGAACAGGGTGAGTGCTTGCAGGATTTTGTCGGACCTCTCGGACGTGCGACCGAAACCGAGGGCGTTAAGAAAATAGCTGTTGTCGGCGGCGGAGTTGGCTGCGCTATTGCGTATCCTGTGGCTAAAAAGTTCTTTGAGCTTGGAGCACAGGTGCATACTATTGTTGGATTCAGAACAAAGGACCTTGTTATACTTGAAGATGAGTTCAAGGCTGTCAGCAACGTTATGAAGCTTGTGACAGACGACGGAAGTTGCGGAGAAAAGGGACTTGTCACCGACGCGCTCAAGGCGCTTATCGACTCGGGCGAGAAATACGACAGAGTTATCACAATCGGTCCGCTTATAATGATGAAGTTCGTTTGTAAGTTGACTAAGGAATACGGAATAAAGACGGTCGCGTCTATGAACCCCATAATGATAGACGGAACGGGAATGTGCGGCGGATGCCGTCTTACCGTTGGCGGTAAGACAAAGTTTGCCTGTGTTGACGGTCCTGAATTTGACGGACACGAGATAGATTTCGACGAGGCTATGGCAAGAGGCGGATTTTACCGTGATTTTGAGCGCCACGCCCACGAAGAAACCTGTAATCTCTTTGCTCAGGAGGTGAAATAAAATGCCTAATATGTCTTTGAAGAAAAACGAAATGCCCCATCAGCTTCCTGATGTCAGAAATAAGAATTTTGATGAGGTAGCGCTTGGATATACCGAGGAGCAGGCTATCGACGAGGCTAAAAGATGCCTTAACTGTAAGAACAAGCCCTGTGTTGGTGGCTGTCCTGTACATATAGATATCCCAAGCTTTATTCAAAAGGTCGCCGAGGGTGAGTTTGAGGAAGCGTACAAAATAATAACTCAGGCGAGCTCGCTTCCTGCTGTTTGCGGACGTGTCTGCCCTCAGGAAACACAGTGTGAGCAGAGGTGCGTGAGAGGTATCAAGGGCGAGCCTGTGGCGATAGGCAGACTTGAAAGATACGTTGCGGACAGGCATAATGCGCTTGCACGGAAGACGGCCGAGAAGCCTGAGTCGAACGGACATAAGGTCGCTGTTATAGGTTCAGGACCTGCGGGACTTGCCTGTGCGGGAGAGCTTGCTAAAAATGGTTATGAAGTCACCGTTTTTGAGGCGCTTCACCTTGCGGGAGGCGTTCTGGTTTACGGTATCCCCGAATTCAGACTTCCTAAGGCAATCGTTGCCGACGAGATACAGGGGCTTAAGGCGCTTGGCGTCAAGATAGAAACCAACAAGGTCGTGGGTAAGACCATATCCATAGACGAGCTTCAGGGCGAGTACGGATATGAGGCTGTATTTATCGCTTCAGGCGCGGGACTTCCTAAGTTTATGAATATCCCCGGTGAGAACCTCAAGGGTGTTTATTCCGCAAATGAATTTTTGACGAGAATAAACCTTATGAAGGCATATAAAGAGGGAAGCACAACTCCTATTCAAAGAGCTAAACGCGTTGCAGTGGTTGGCGGCGGAAACGTTGCTATGGATGCGGCAAGATGCGCGAAGCGCTTCGGCTCGGAGGTGTATATAGTATACAGACGAGGAATGGAGGAGCTCCCCGCAAGACGCGAAGAGGTAGAACACGCTAAGGAAGAGGGAATAATCTTCAAAACTCTTTCAAATCCTACTGCCATACTCGGAGATGAAAACAAGAACGTGTGCGGTATGACCTGCGTGAAAATGGAGCTCGGAGAGCCCGATGCTTCGGGACGTCGCAGACCTGTTGAGAAGCCCGACAGCGAGTTTACGCTTGACGTAGATTGCGTTATAATGGCGCTTGGAACATCTCCCAACCCCCTTATAAAGAGCACGACAGACGGGCTTGATACCCAAAAATGGGGTGGAATAATTGCCGATGAGTTCGGGAAGACCTCTCGCGAGGGTGTGTACGCGGGCGGCGACGCGGTAACGGGCGCGGCTACCGTAATCCTTGCAATGGGAGCGGGTAAAACGGCTGCTAAGGCTATCGACGAATATATAATGAATAAGTAAAAAATAAGGAGAGCGCGGAAACGCTCTCCTTGCATATTTATAATAGGTTTTCTAAGCTGAAGCGCTCAAGGCGTGATATTTCGTCCGCGGTTTCGACGATAAGAACTCGCACTCGCTTGACCTCGTCTGAGTTGCCAAGCTCGAAATAGGTCCTGAGGTCAATGATGAGGTCGGACATGCGGTCGAGCTCCTTGTAGCCTACAGATAAACCGACCTTGGCTTGATTTTCTTTCCAAAAGCTCTCAAGACGTTCAATAGAGCCCACGGGATCGGCTTCAAAGTGGGCATCTTCCACACATTCAACGATATATTCGGCTGATGAGTTTATATAATTTCCGTTGAAAAATATCACGCAAAGCACACAGGTAAAAAGAAGAGAGGTTATTATAAAAGAGCGCATTCAGTTTTCGTCCTTTTTAAATATTTTAACGTTTTGATTGTCGTCTATGAGCATAAGATATACGTCGTTTTTTTTCAGATCTTTCTTTTCTAATATCTTTTCTATATCTTCTATAGAAATATTCAGAACCTTAAGACTGTGTTTGTTTATCGAGCCGTCACTTATAAGAATATGATCTATACCGTTGTCGCACACCTTTATGTTGAAGTCTTCTGCCGAGGGGGTGGAGGAGCTGGCATTTTGTATTACCGATATTTTTCCGTTCTGCTCGAGAATGGCGTACCTCACGGTAGATATGTCGGATATTCCGTTTTGGCGCAGCTCTCCGATAAGCTCGTCGATCGAAATTCTTGAGTGCAGCATTTCTTTTCGGTTTATCTTTCCGTTGGATATAAGTGTTGCGGGACGGGCGGAGAGAAAATTTTTCAGCGAAGGGAATCTTGATAAAAACCACGACGAGGTGACCTCAAACATCAACAGGACTATCATAGGTATTATGGCGAATGCTACGGGAATGTTTGTGTCTGTTATGGGTAGAGAGGCTATCTCGGAGAGAAGAAAGGTGGTTACAAGGTCGGATATCTCCAGCTCACCTATCTGTCGCTTACCCATCAAGCGCATCACTATCAGAAGTACTATATATATAATGATAGTTCTTAAAAGAATAGTTAACATTTACCGCACCACAGCCTTTTTATTTTATTTTTTGCTTTTTTGAAAAAAATAAACCTAAAAAGATCAAAAAACTTTAAAAAACTTTAAAAAAAGTGTTGACAAGGCATTTGCGATGTGATATAATAGTCAAGCTGTCCGCGAGACGGGTAGCGATCGGTCATTGAAAATTGAACAACAAGAGATAAGTACAAAGCAAAAAGCAAGTGCAAATCTCGTCGAAAGAGTTATATATACTCAA
>SVUJ01000008.1 GCA_015063305.1 Oscillospiraceae bacterium
TAAACCCGCTCACTTCAACAAATAATAACCTCTTCGTTTGAAAGTTCTTGAAAGAGGGTGGGGGTCCAGGGGGAGGGGGAGAACTTCTTTCAAGAAGTTCTCCCCCTCCCCCTGGTGTACAATTACTTAAAATACTCCACAGCGGATTCGAACATTTTCATATCGAAGTCGCCATAGACGTTCTTATAGAGTCCGTTGCCTATACGCTCGGAGTGTCCCATCTTTCCGAGGACGTGACCGTCGGGAGATGTGATACCCTCGATAGCGTGGCAGGAATTATTGGGGTTATAGCGGATATCCGAGGTGGGTACGCCATTGAGATCGACGTACTGAGTAGCGATCTGACCGTTTTCGGCGAGCTTTGCTATAAGCTCATCGGAAGCGAGGAAGCGGCCCTCACCGTGGGATATCGGAACTGTATATACCTCACCCGCCTTGGTATTTGCGAACCAAGGTGACTTGTTCGACGCGATACGTGTACGAACGAGGCGCGACTGGTGGCGACCGATGGTATTGAAGGTCAGAGTGGGGCAGTTCTCGTCGGTGTCGATTATCTCGCCGTAAGGAACAAGACCCAGCTTTATAAGTGCCTGGAAACCGTTACAGATACCGCACATAAGACCGCCGCGAGTTTTGAGAAGCTCGTTTACCTGCTCCTTGATAGCGCCGTTACGGAAGAAAGCTGTGATAAACTTTCCTGAGCCGTCGGGCTCATCTCCGCCCGAGAATCCACCGGGAACGAAGATTATCTGCGACTGGGCGATCTTCTTTGCGAAGCTCTCTACAGATTCAGCGATACCGCGTGAGGAGAGGTTGTTAACAACGAATATCTCGGTTTCAGCGCCTGCGCGTTTGAATACCTTTGCGGAATCGAACTCACAGTTAGTACCCGGGAATACGGGGATAAGCACCTTGGGCTTAGCACTCTTTATGATAGCCGCACTTCTCTGCTCCGCGTTGTAGGTGTAAGCGGGGATCTCTCCCTTAGCCTCACGCGCGTTTACAGGGAATACGCTCTCAAGCTTAGCCTCGTATACTGTGTAGAGCTCGTCAAGCGAAACGCTCTCGGAAGCGTAAGCTATCTCTGCCGATTCGGTAGTCTTACCGAGCAGTTCAAATCCTGCGGGAATTTCTCCGTCAACCTCAAGCAGGAACGAACCGTAGGAGTATCCGAATATCTTGTCGAGCGACACGCCCGATTCAAAAGCAAATCCAATATCGTTACCGAAGCACATCTTCATAACAGCCTCGGCGATACCGCCGTAGGTAGGCGTGTAAGCCGCATATACTCTACCCTCTGCCACAAGCTCGTTCACCTTCTTATATACGCTGATGAGCGACTCTGCCCGGGGCAGATCGTTCTCATCGTATTCGGGAGAAATAAGAACGACGTTATGTCCCGCGCCCTTGAACTCGGGAGATACGATAGAGCTTATCTTATCGGTAGTTACCGCAAAGGAAACGAGCGTGGGCGGAACATCGATATGCTCAAAGCTTCCGCTCATAGAGTCCTTACCGCCGATAGAAGCGATGCCGAGCTCCTTCTGCGCCTTGAACGCGCCAAGAAGCGCCGAAAGAGGCTTGCCCCATCTGGTGGGCTCTTTCATAGGCTTCTCAAAATACTCCTGGAACGTAAGATATACGTCCTCGAAGGTAGCACCTGTAGCCATCAGCTTGGATACCGACTCAACTACCGCGAGATATGCTCCGTGGTAGGGGCTCTTCTCGGATATAAAGGGGTTGAAGCCCCAAGACATTACTGAGCAGGTATCTGTGTCCTCGCTCTCGACCGATATTTTGTGTACCATAGCCTGAATAGGTGTGCTCTGATTCTTTCCACCGAAGGGCATAAGAACACTTCCCGCACCGATGGTAGAGTCAAATCTCTCGGAAAGACCGCGCTTGGAACATACGTTAAGGTCGGACGCAAGTGCCTTCATATTGTCAGCAAACGCACCGCTGACCTTTCTATCGTAAGACTGGGGAGCTTTAGCCTTTATCGTTATGTGCTTTTCAGCACCGTTGGAGTTGAGGAATTCACGGGAGATATCAACTATCACCTTGGAGTTCCAGGTCATTCTGAGTCTGGGCTCAGCCTTTACCTTAGCTACAACGGTAGCCTCAAGGTTCTCGGATGCAGCAAGCTCGCAGAATCTTTCCACGTCACCCGCCTCAACAACGACCGCCATTCTCTCCTGCGACTCACTTATCGCAAGCTCTGTTCCGTCAAGTCCCTCGTATTTCTTGGGAACTGCGTTAAGGTCGATATCTATTCCGTCGGCAAGCTCACCTATCGCAACAGATACGCCGCCTGCGCCAAAGTCGTTACAACGCTTGATAAGTCTTGAAGCCTCGCTGTTTCTGAACAATCTCTGAAGCTTTCTCTCCTCGGGAGCATTACCCTTCTGGACCTCAGCTCCGCAGCTCTCAAGCGAGTGGAGAGTGTGCGACTTGGACGAGCCCGTAGCTCCTCCGCAGCCGTCGCGGCCTGTTCTTCCGCCGAGAAGCACTATGATATCTCCGGGAGCGGGAACTTCGCGTCTTACATTCTTTGCGGGAGCGGCAGCTATAACAGCGCCTATCTCCATTCTCTTGGCAACGTATCCGTCGTGGTAGAGCTCGTCTACCTGACCCGTAGCAAGACCTATCTGGTTACCGTACGAGGAATATCCTGCCGCCGCGGTGGTTACTATCTTTCTCTGAGGAAGCTTACCCTCCATAGTTTCGGATACGGGGAGCAGAGGATCTGCCGCGCCTGTAACTCTCATCGCCGCGTAAACGTAGGAACGTCCCGAAAGAGGATCTCGAATAGCTCCTCCGATACAGGTAGCCGCGCCTCCGAAGGGCTCTATCTCGGTGGGATGGTTGTGTGTTTCGTTCTTGAAGAGCAAGAGCCAATCCTGCTCATCGCCGCCAACGTTAACCTTTATCTTGACGGTACAAGCGTTTATCTCCTCAGACTCGTCGAGCTTGGGAAGCTTGCCCTCAGCCTTGAGATATCTGACGGCAATAGTGGCAACGTCCATAAGGTTTATCGGCTTGGTTCTGCCAAGCTCCGCTCTCGTTGCGATATACTCGTCATACGCCGCGCGAAGAAGCTCGTCCTCAAACTCAACGCTGTCGATGGTCGTGAGGAAGGTGGTGTGACGGCAGTGGTCAGACCAATATGTATCTATCATCTTTATTTCGGTGATAGTGGGATCTCTCTGCTCGGTTCTGAAATAGTCGCGGCAGAAACGGATATCGTCGATATCCATAGCAAGTCCCTTTTCTTTTATAAACTGTGCAAGTCCCGCCTCATCAAGCGCGGTAAAACCGTCAAGAGTAGCAACGCTCTCGGGAACGGTATACGCCATAGCGAGAGTTTCGTACTCCTCAAAGGACGCCTCGCGCGACTCAACGGGGTTGATAACGTACTTTTTGATAGCCTCAAGCGCCTCGGCACTTACATCTCCGTAGAGCTTGTATATCCTTGCCGTCTTGACTGTAGGACGCTCGCCCTGAGATATTATCTGGATACACTGAGCCGCCGAGTCTGCTCTCTGGTCGAACTGACCGGGGAGATACTCTACCGCGAAATCAACACTTCCGTCGTTCTCATACTCGTAGCTGACAACGTCAAGCTGGGGCTCGGAGAATACCGTGGATACCGCGTAATCAAAAAGCTGCTTGTCGATGTTTTCAACGTCGTATCTGTTCAGTATACGAACGGCGCTGATGCCGTCTATCTGCAAAAGATTTTTTATTTCACTAAGAAGAGATGCCGCCTCGTTTGCAAGCTCGCTCTTCTTTTCAACATAAACTCTGTAAACCATTCGGAACTCTCCAATCAGTTATTTTCGGAAAAAGCCGCAAGAGCTTTTTTACCTATATCGTGTCTGTAATAAGCATTCTCGAAGCTTACCTTCTTAACGTTCTCGTATGCCTTGTCTATTGCGGCGCTGAGTGTGTCAGCCGTAGCTGTAACGCCAAGCACACGTCCGCCCGCGCTGAGCAGCTTTCCGTCGGAGAGCTTAGCACCCGCAACGTATACCTCTGCCTCGCAGTCACGGGCCACACTTATCTCAAATCCCGAAGCGTACTTCTGAGGATATCCGTCAGACGCCATTATAACACAGCAAGCCGCGCCGTCCGAGAATTTGACCTCGGTCTGAGCAAGTGTTCCGTCAGCGCAAGCGCGCATTATGTCGAACAGATCGCTCTCGAGAAGGGGGAGCACCACCTGAGTTTCGGGATCGCCGAAACGGCAGTTGTACTCTATCACCTTAGGACCGTTGGGAGTAAGCATAAGTCCGAAATAAAGACATCCGCGGAAGGTCCTTCCCTCGGCGTTCATCGCGTCGATAGTGGGAATGAATATCTCCTTCATACAGCGCTCGGCAACCTCTGCGGTATAGTAGGGATTGGGAGCTATAGTTCCCATTCCGCCCGTGTTAAGTCCCTCGTCGTTGTCCTTCGCGCGCTTGTGGTCCATAGAGGATACCATAGGAATTACGACCTTTCCGTCGGTAAAGGAAAGCACCGAAACCTCAGGGCCTGTGAGGAATTCCTCGATAACTATACGGCTTCCGCTATCACCGAACATCTTGTCCTCCATCATCGAGCGAACTGCATCTATAGCCTCGTCACGGGTCATCGCAATTACAACTCCCTTTCCGAGTGCAAGACCGTCAGCCTTGATAACGGTGGGTATCGGAGCGCTCTTGAGATATTCAAGCGCCGCATCCATTTCGGTAAACACCTCGTAAGAGGCGGTGGGAATACCGTATTTTTTCATAAGATTCTTGGAGAATATCTTACTTCCCTCTATGATAGCCGCGTTCTTTCGAGGTCCGAAGCAGGGTATGCCCTTCTCCTCGAGCGCGTCCACCGCGCCAAGCACCAGCGGATCGTCGGGAGCTACCACAGCGAAATCTATTTTATTCTCTACCGCAAAGGCAGTTATAGCGTCTATATCCTTAGCGCCGATAGCCACGCACTCGGCATCCGCGGCGATACCGCCGTTTCCGGGGAGCGCGTATATCTTATCTACCTTGGGGCTCTGAGAGAGCTTTTTTATTATGGCGTGCTCTCTTCCACCTCCGCCAACAACCATTATCTTCATCGAAAATTCTCCTTACGCTCAATGATGGAAAAGTCTCATACCCGTGAACGCCATGACCATACCGTACTTATCGCAGGTGCTTATAACGTTGTCGTCACGAATAGATCCGCCGGGCTCGGCAACATAGCTTACTCCGCTTCTGCGAGCGCGCTCGATATTGTCGCCAAACGGGAAGAAGGCGTCGCTTCCGAGAGCAACTCCCTTGATAGAATCAAGGTATTCCTTCTTTTCCTCGGCGCTGAGCGCCTCGGGCTTTTCGGTAAAGTAGTTCTGCCAGTTTCCGTCAGCGAGAACGTCCTCGCTGTACTCTGAGAGGTAAACGTCTATGGTGTTATCTCTGTCGGGACGTCCGATGGTAGGAAGGAAAGGAAGTCCTATTACCTTCGGATGCTGGCGCAGATGCCAGATATCCGCCTTGCTGCCCGCAAGTCTTGTGCAGTGTATTCTCGACTGCTGACCCGCGCCAACGCCGATAGCCTGTCCGTCGTAAGCATAGCATACCGAATTCGACTGTGTATATTTGAGAGTGATGAGCGAGATTATAAGATCTCTCACCGCGCTCTCGGGAAATTCCTTATTAGCGGTAACGATATTTGAAAGAAGCTCACGGCTTATCTTAAAGTTGTTTCTTCCCTGCTCAAAGGTTATACCGAATACCTGCTTTATCTCTTTCTCCTCGGGAACATAATCGGGAGCTATCTTGACTATGTTGTAGCTTCCCTTTCTCTTGGACTTGAGTATCTCAAGCGCCTCGTCGGTATAGCCGGGAGCGATGATACCGTCGGAAACCTCTCTCTTGATTATAGTTGCGGTAACAGCGTCGCAGACATCGCTGAGCGCTATCCAGTCGCCGTAGGACGACATTCTGTCCGTACCTCTTGCTCTTGCGTAAGCGCAGGCGATGGGAGAATCGTCAAGACCCTCGATATCGTCAACGAAGCAAGCCTTTTTGAGTGTGTCGCTAAGCTTCACACCAACCGCCGCAGACGTGGGGCTGACGTGCTTGAACGAGGTAGCGCAGGGCATACCCGTTGCCTCCTCAAGCTCCTTAACGAGCTGCCAGGAGTTGAATGCGTCAAGGAAATTGATATATCCGGGGCGGCCGTTGAGTATCTCTATAGGCAGCTCCGAGCCATCTGCCATATATATCTTAGAGGGCTTCTGATTGGGATTACAGCCGTATTTAAGTTCAAGTTCTTTCATATCCGTTCTCCTCAGTTATTCTTGTTTATGATTATCTCTGTGGGCTCGCCACCGTCAAGCGGAACGGCTCTTACAAAGAGCGATACCTTGTTGTCGGCGTTAAGGTTGTTCCATACCACCTCGGCAAGCTCCTCTGCCGTGTTGGGAAGAGTGACCACCTCGGGCTCTCCGTAGAAGGAAGGAATGGGATTTCCGTCACACTCATAGGTGTGGATAAAATGTCCTATTCCCGCTCTGGGAGTGTAGCGGTAGAAATATCTGTTGCATACCGAAGGGTCGCCGTCAGCGCTCTTGAGTATAGAGAGCGAGTAGGTGAAATCGTTATCGGCATAGTAGTTTATTCCCGATATTCTGGGAGTATAGTTGGGCGCGTCGGGCTCGAACTCACGAGTCATAAGGGCGTCCTCAAAGCTCTTTGCCGCCGCAAGAGCGTTGCAGATAGTATCGGTCTGGTCACCGTTAGTTATAATGTCAATGTTTTCTCTCTGGAGAAAAGGATTGTAGATGATAAGGCTGGGGTCCTCAAGCTTGGACTCATCAAATGCCTTGGTTCTCATACCGCCCTCGTAGCGCTCGAATATGCGGTTGCGGCTGTTGGCGCTTCTTCCCATAATGAAGTAAGCTATCATAGCCTGCTTGCCGTCAGCACTCTTGCCTATCATTATTCCGCGTCCGGGGTATGTGTTTGAAGAAAGCAATTCTTCTATCGAATTGATACCTTTTATACTCATTTGCTCTCACTTACCTTTCTCTTCCTTATTATTTCTTTTGAGACCAGCTCGACCGCGCGCGGCAGTATTATCCACTCTGCCTGACGCATGACCCTCTGTTGAAGGCTTTCGGGCGACTCGTCCTTTTTGATGTAAACGCTTCTCTGAAGGATTATCTCTCCTCCATCGGGTATCTCGTTAACGTAATGCACGGTAGCACCCGTCACCTTGACACCGTATTCAAGCGCCGCCTCGTGCACTCGTATTCCGTAAAATCCCTTGCCGCAGAACGACGGTATCAGGGAGGGGTGCACGTTTATTATCCTGTGATCATATTTTCTGGTAAAATCTGCGCTGAGGATACTCATAAATCCCGCAAGGACTATAAGCTCTATGCCGTTTTCGGTAAGCGCGGTTATGAGTTTTTCCTCAAATTTCTCCTGCGTCACACACTCTTTTTTGGATATTATCTGAGCAGGAATACCCGCATTCTGCGCCCTTGTGAGCGCATAGGCGGAAGGATTGTTGGAGATGACGAGCGATATCTCTGCGCTCTTTATCGTGCTTCCAAGAGCGTCTATTATTGCCTGGAGATTCGTGCCGCCGCCCGAAACGAGCACGGCAACCTTAACTTTTCCCTTGTTTGCCATTTGTCTTCCCCCGTATCAGTGTCAGCAAATGATAACGCCCTCGTCACCCTTAACTATCTCACCGATGACGTATGCGTCTTCGCCGTTGGCGCTGAGTATCTCAAGAGCCGTGTCTACTTCGTCGGCAGGAACGGTTATGCTCATACCAACACCCATGTTGTACGTGTTGAACATATCTCTCTCGGGGATATTGCCCGTCTTTGCGATAAGCTCAAATATCGGGAGCACCTTAACAGCGCTCTTATTTATCTTCGCAGTATATCCCTTGGGAAGCGCTCTCGGTATGTTCTCGTAGAATCCGCCGCCCGTGATGTGGCTTATTCCCTTTACGTTCACCTTCTCAAGAAGCGCAAGCACGCTCTTAACGTATATCTTAGTGGGAGTAAGAAGTGTTGCCGCTATGCTCTCTCCGCCAAGCTCTTCGCAGGGAACGTAGAGCGAGTCGGGATTGTTGTCTATATCAAATACCTTTCTTACAAGAGAAAATCCGTTCGAGTGTATTCCGCTTGAAGCAAGCGCGATAACAACGTCACCCTCGGCTGTCTTTGTGTTGTCAAGTATCTTTTTCTTGTCAACTATTCCAACCGCGAATCCCGCAAGGTCGTATTCATCAACAGGCATCATACCGGGATGCTCCGCGGTCTCTCCGCCTATAAGCGCCGCGCCCGACTGAACACAGCCCTCGGCAACTCCGCCAACGATAGCGGCTATCTTCTCGGGAATATTCTTTCCGCAAGCGATGTAATCAAGGAAGAACAAGGGCTTTGCTCCGCAGCAGATAATGTCGTTAACACACATAGCTACCGCATCTATTCCTATGGTGTCGTGCTTGTCCATAAGTATAGCCATCTTCACCTTAGTTCCGCATCCGTCCGTACCCGAAACGAGAACAGGCTCTTCCATACCCATAGGAAGACCGAAGCAACCGCCAAATCCTCCAACGTCATCAAGACAACCCTCATTTCTCGTTCTCGCGATATGAGCCTTCATAAGCTCGACCGACTTGTAGCCCGCGGTTATATCAACGCCCGCAGCCTTATAGCTCTCACTATAGCTTTTCATTTCCAATCCTGACCTTTCTTAATCGTTATATTTATTTTTAAAAAATCACTTATTGAATTTCTCTTCGATCGCCTTATTCTTAGCAAGTACCTTTTCTGCTCCCACACGGCGAGCCTCGTCAAGCTTAGCCGCAAGAGCTTCATCGGTGACCGCAAGTATCTGGATAGCGATAAGCGCCGCGTTAGCCGCGCCGTCTATAGCAACGGTAGCAACGGGAATTCCCGTGGGCATCTGAACGGTGGAAAGGAGCGCGTCCATTCCGTCAAGATTTTTGGATTTTACAGGTATTCCTATAACGGGCAGAGTTGTGTTTGCCGCAACAGCTCCCGCAAGATGGGCAGCCATTCCCGCCGCCGCGATTATCGCGCCAAAGCCGTTCTTTCTGGCGTTTGCGGAGAATTCCTTTGCCTCAATGGGGGTTCTGTGTGCCGAATAAACGTGCACCTCGTAGGGTACTCCGTATTCCTCAAGAGTATTTATCGCCTTTTCGACGATCGGGAGATCGCTGTCACTTCCCATAAGAATTCCGATCTTTTTCATTTTTGTTCCTCCAAAATAAAATAAAAACGGGCAGTCCTATCCTATCACGGTGGACTGCCCAGGCGGTCGGCAAATATAATTCTCTGCTTCCGCATGGTCAATTCCATTTATCCGCCGGTAACAGAAAACCCACAAGCATCTTTGCTTGTTTATTCTCCTTAAAATTATATCATATTACAATATAAATGTCAATAACGCTTTTTCATCTGAGGGGAAATTTTTCGACAAAAAGATAAGCGCGATTTGTGGTATATCCACAAATCGCGCAATGCAATTTCGGTTAATATCTTACTTAACTTCTTTGAGAGTATTAAAGACATTTTCTGCCAACGCAGGATCAGCTACGCCCTCTGTAATAGATATAGTGTAGGTGTATTCTCCCACGGTCGTCACATACTGAGTCTGCTTCATAATAACTCCGCTAAGTTCGGCATCGTAAGAAATAACGACAACATCAAGTCCGTTAGTTGTCTTATGTGACACCTTAACATTGGTGAGAGGCATTCCCAACATCTCATAGATGGGCGCGTACTCTTCTTCGAAGCTCTCCGTAGTCATATCATTGTAAATATCGGTTGCATCCTCAGAAACTACAGTAATATTATTCATGTTCTGTGGGTTCTGCAATATTGACATACCGTCCTCAGTCTTTTCCCAAGTGTTAGGATAAGCAAAAGAAATGTCATCATTGCTAAAAAGCTTATATCCAGAAGGAACAGACGAACCTGTGGTTGCAGCAGTTGTTGACGCAGTTGTTGATGCGGTTGTTGATGCGGTTGTTGATGCGGTTGTTGATGCGGTTGTTGAGCCGGGTCTTAAAGCAGGATCATCTATCGGCGAGGTAGTGGTATTCGCCGTTGTAGTGGTCTGTGCAGTATCTCCGTTATCGTCACAAGCGCTGAACACACAAAGTGTTGCCGCAACGAGTGTAAGAGCTATCAACATACATAATAATTTTTTCATTTTGGGTACCTCTCTTTGTTTTTTGCTGTGGCGGTATTGTAACATATTTTTCCAAGAAAGTCAAGCACTTTATAAAAATTAATCAAAACTCGTTTTTCTCTCCACCAGCTCAAGCGCCCTTGAAACCGGCAAAACCAACATTGCCGCAACAAAGTTAAACGAGCCGTGTATTATGTCAAACGGAAGCCCCGCTATTATCCAACTCACCGTCATTTCGGGGGTGAAATTGAAGGCAAGCATCTGAAACGGAGCATACAAAACGCCAAAAGCAAAGCCGTGCAGAGCGCATATTACCATATAAAGCGGCACTCTCCACCTTGGGCTGAGCCTGCGCGGTATCAGCATAGCCATTCCCCACAGAGGAAGCCATATGTAAAGATAAGGATACCACCAAAGTCCAAATCCCCCAAAGGAACCGTTCAAAAACACGTATACGTATATAGGAACGAGCGCCCAAGAACGATAGACCACGGTAAACGTGATTATAAGCGCGCCAACTATGTGCATATTCGGCAGAAACTCCATAAGGATATCCGATATGAACATAAGAGCGCCGAGCATCGCCCCCACAACGAGCAACCTGAGAACTTCTAAACCGCTTCTCTTTTTCTTTGACTTCATAAATTACATAGGCTTGAAGGAATATTCCTTGCCTGCCTCTATCTCGGTAGAATCAACTCCCGTCATTGAATACTCTCCGTCTACGTGGAAAGCCCAATATTTTCCGTGGGTATCCCAGTCGATAGTTTCTCCGTCAACTTTTTTGACGTAAAGCCCGTAAGGACCGTCCTCGCCCTCGATAAGTCCCGCGTCAAGAAGCGCCTCGCCTACCGTGGTCTTGTTTGTCCTTACCGTAAAAGTCTTGCTCTCTCCCGCAAGAGTTGTGACCTTGAACACGAATTCCGTGTTACCCTCTCCGCGCACGTTAGGGTCTGCCGTGGTTGCGGCTGTTGTACCTGCTGTTGTACCTGCGGTAGTTGCTACAGTAGTAGCCTCGGTGGTCTGTTCGGGTTCGTTCGTCTTATCACAAGCAACTGCCCAAAATGCTATAGCCGCAGTAAGCACAAGCAGGAGCAGCACAGACAAAATTCTGAACATCATTGTTTTTGTCGAATTTCTCATTTTGTTTCTCCTTAAATCTTTTATTTTTGTATCCGCCGTATTCGATTGTAAAATGTTGGTTCGTGCAACTAAAATACGGCTTGGGGTAAGTCTTCCGACTTGCGGATAAGTGATCTCTTCACCGCGCATCGGGCATCTTCTCGAAAAAATTTCAATGATGTAACGGTACTTGCGGCAGTACCGCGCCCTATGCTCTCCGCTTACGGCGACACGCTCGTACAGGCATCTCACCTGTTTCCTTATTAAGCTCCGAGGAGCGCCCCAAAAATACTCGTACATTCTATCACATATCTCGCCCGCTGTCAATATTCTTCATTTATTTTGTCACCCCATATCTCACATTGTGGCATATTTTTCTGCATACGGCAAATAATAAAAATATAAACGCGAGAAAGGAAATTATAAAAATGAATAAACCCCAGATAGTAAAATGCTGCGCCCGCGAGATACTCGACTCAAGAGGAAATCCCACCGTTGAATCTACCGTTTTCTTAGCCGACGGCACGGTCGGTATGGCAAGTGTGCCCTCGGGCGCGTCCACAGGTATCTATGAAGCCCACGAAAAGCGAGATGAAGACCCCACCCGCTTCGGCGGCAAGGGAGTCCGCACCGCAGTTTGCAACGTCTGCAAGACGATATCCCCCGCGATAGCGGGAATAAGCGCATCCGAGCAGCACGAGCTTGATAGAGTGCTCCTTGAGCTCGACGGCACTCCCGACAAATCAAATCTTGGTGCTAACGCGATGCTCTCGGTGTCGCTCGCCTGCGCGAGAGCCGCGGCGAATTGGTATCACATCCCCCTTTACAGATACCTCGGCGGCGTGGACTCCTTCAGACTTCCCGTCCCTATGATGAATATCATAAACGGCGGCGCGCACGCCGCCAACAACGTCGAGATACAGGAGTTTATGATAGTCCCCGTGGGTGCTAAAAGCTTTGCGGCGGCGATGCGCGCGGGAAGCGAGATATACGCGTCACTCGGCAGACTGCTCAAAAAAGAAAAATACGCCACCACGGTGGGTGACGAGGGCGGTTATGCTCCAAACCTTGACAGCGACGAGGAAGCCATTGATATGATAATAAGCGCGATAAAGGACGCGGGGTACGACACAAAAAGCATTATGATCGCGCTTGACGCCGCCACCTCTGAATGGTACTCCGAGCAAGAACAGGCATATATAATGCCCAAGCGCGGCGAGAGATACACGCGCGATCAGCTTATCGAGCGTTGGTGTCAGCTTGTGGAAAACTACCCCATAATGTCTATCGAGGACGCGCTCGACCAAAGGGATTTCGAGGGCTGGGCTAAGCTGACCGAGCGCATAGGAAACAAGATAATGCTGGTCGGCGACGACCTCTTCGTAACCAACACCGAGCGCCTTAAGGAAGGAATTGCGAAAAACGCGGCAAACTCGATACTCATAAAGCCAAATCAGATAGGAACGCTGAGCGAAACGATAGACGTTATCCATACCGCAAAGGAAGCGGGATATAGATTTATCCTCTCGCACAGGAGCGGTGAGACCGAGGACACAACTATAGCCGATATCGCCGTGGCGCTCAACGCCCCGTTTATTAAATCGGGCGCACCCTGTCGAAGCGAAAGAGTGGCGAAATATAACCGCCTGCTCCGCATAGAATCAGCGCTTAACAGCGGCGGTCATTTCGGCTTTATGGATATGCCCACCGTAAATTCAAATATTAGTTTTGTATGATAAGTGATACAAGGGAGAACCTTTTAAGGAAAGGTTCTCCCTTGACCACTAAAAAGCTCTCACATTAACCCGTAGGGGCGATTCACGAATCGCCCACGGACGACCAATGGTCGCCCCTACCAATAAAAATTACAGACAGATTGTGCGGACAGTCGGGGACGCCTGTCCCTACAATGGTGCGGGGCGTCGAGGACGTCGCCACCTACAGGTTAGCTAATATTTAACGTACAATCTGCTATAGGGTATTTCACCGCAACAAACATTTCAAATTGTAGGGGGCGACGTCCTCGACGCCCCGTTTACAATCATTTCAATCTGAACCTCATCACTGTAGCTAAAAATAGTGTGAAAAGGTTTGGAAGGGGTTTAAGGGGACACCTTTCCTTAAAAGGTGTCCCCTTGTCCTTTTACGCTTTCTTTGTCCAAGAAGCTATTTGTTTAATACCTGCGATAGAGGTGTCGTGATACTTGACGGTGATACTGTCGCCATTTTTGATAAGCATAATGCTTTCGTCTGCCGAAACGCTCTGCTTATAGAGTACACCGTTCTCGTCGGTGATATAGAGCACCGACGTTCCATCGACCGTAACTGTTCTTATATCCGCGACCACAATATCCGCGCTGAGCGCCTCGGGCTGAGTGGGCTCGGCAGGCTGTCCGTCCTCAACAATAACTCCCTTTTCCTTGAGCAGCTTGATATAAGCCTGCTTAGCCTCGGTCTGATTAGCGCCTGTTGCCACAAGGCTATAGTTTTCAACGTTTACAAGGGCATAGAGCTTAACTATACCGTTAGCGTCCTTAAGCACCATAATATAGGTCGCCTCGCCCGACACGTTTATAAGTGACGGGAAGGACGCGACGTATCTCATCTCCTGGACCTCACCCTCTGCAGCGCCCATAGCCGAATATTCCTCAGCACCAAAGACGGGATAATACTTATACTCACCCGTTCTCGCGTTGCTTATTATAAATCCGATATTACTCTCGTCATTTCCTACAGAGGTAACGCCCGTAAAGTACCAAACGTCGTCCTCGATAACGATGTATCCGAAGTCGTCGGTGGTTATCTTACAGTCCTTGTTACCGATTATACTGTTCCAGAAGCCGTTCTTGAGCATACCGTACCAGTCGTATTTCTGCGCCGCGAGATGTCCTGTGAAGACGTTGTCTACCCAAGAGGGTGTCTCGCTCACCGAGTATATCTGTGAGCTTCCGTCAACGGGATTGAATATTATCACCTCGTTTACGTCCATAGCTCCGAAAAGACCTACTCTGGGCGTAAGGCAGGAAACTATATAGTAGGGCTTGCCTTCCTCGTCTATCTCAAAGTTTATCTCGTCGAAGATCTTCGTGGGATATGAAAATCTCAGCTTTCTGAGAAGGTCATCGCCAAAGAAAGCGCTGTCCACGTATTTCATATGCTCGCTGAACTCAACGTATTCGGCATCGGGGTCAACGGGATTTACGTTTATATATCCGGGAATTCCCTGCTCTCTGTTGTTGAACCACTTGAAGAAATCGCCGTATTCAAGGTTAGTGACCTTTGCAGGCTTTCCGCCAAGATTTATCTGAGAATAGCTGCTGCCCACCTCATACTGCGAAACGTATGCCGAAAGCTCACCCATTTTTCTGTTTCCGAGTATGGTTGCCGAATCGGTATCCATAAGCGCTATGTTGCTTACCGTGTCGCTCTCGGGCATATCCTCTTCAAACACCGCCTCGGGAACTTCTATGATGTTCGCGTATTTCTGAGCGTTAAGGAAGGTGGAGGAAACAAGATTGCCCACCAAAAGCACCGCAACGGGTATCGCGGCTGCTATAGCTACCCACTTTACAGCTCCGAATTTAAAGGAAAATCCTGACTTTCCGACTTTGCCAAAATTTTTAATTTTAGCACCCGAACCGGCGATAAAATATATCACTCCCCATATAACTATCACGAAAGTGAGAGTTATCCAGAACTCCTGAGAATACACGTTGATGGCGGGTAATATCAGATAAAATCCGAGCGCCGCGATAAGCGCGGTTATCACCGTTGCCAAAATTACTCTTTTAGATGTTTTCATACCAATTACCTTTCTTTAATATTTATTTTAACTGAAATCGAATACACATTTTCCGTCCGCGAGCCGCAATACCGAATCAAAGGGCGTACCCTTTTTGGACACAAAGCCCTTTATCTTAGCCGTTTTCCCCTCGGAAAGCAAGAGCTTGACGTTTGACACCGATATCGCCCTGCCGCATATATATGCGCTTACAAAGAACTTGCACCCCGACTTATACGCGCTGCAGCCGTATCCGTAGCGTCCTCTTGTAACGTCAGCCCCGCAAAGAGGGCATCTGCCCACGATATCACCGTAAAATCCCGTGTCGATATCCTCGTCCACAGGCATCTCTCTGCGCTCAAAGCACCTCGCGACCTCGTCCTTTGCCCTTGACACCGCGCCGTCTATATCCATCTCGCCGCGATAGACCTTCTTGAGCGCACGGCCCATATCCGAGGTCTTGAATTTATCCATCACTATCTGCATACGCTCAAGCGACTCTATGAGGAATATGCCCTTCGGCATTATAGTGTAGACGTCCTTTTTGAGATTTATATATTCGCTCTTTCTGGCGTTGTCGATAATTCCCGTTCTCGTCGCCTCAGTGCCAAGCTCCACGCCCTCAAACATAGCGCGATACTCAGCCGCATCGTCAGCGCCAACGCTGTCATCGACCGCCGCCTTTTCATCGCGGAATGGGTTTTTGAGATAGTTATTCAGCGTTTCTATCGTATAGTGCTTGGGCGGAGATGTTTCCTTCTCCACGGGCGCAAACTTTATATTTACCTTGTCGCCCTTTGATAGCGGCGGCAGGAGCTTGTCCTTCTGAGTGCTGTCGTCATACTTCGTCCAGCCCTTTTCAAGTATGGTCAAGCCCTTGAGGGTGAACTCCTCAAGCTCTCCCACCTTCACGGTTATCTCTGCTCTCTTGGCAACGCAGTCCTCGGCGCAAAATACCGCTACAAAACGGCGTATTACCGTGGAGTAGACCTGCATCTGCTTCTCGCTCAGCTTATTTTTGTCGGGTATCTTGTAGGTCGGCGTAATAGCCGAGTGCGACTCTATCTTGGAGTCGTCAAAAATCGTTTTCTTGTCCTTGAAGACCACGGGATATCCCATATTCGCGCATATCCCGACTATCTTTCTTATCTTGTCCTTCTCGGCACTCGCAAGGTATTCCGAGTTGGTTCGGGGATAGGTGAGATACCCCTCCTCGTAAAGCCTTTGTATTATCTCAAGGCTCTCCGCCATAGACATCTTGTATTTCTTTCCAAGCACGTTCTGTAGCTTGGAGAGCGAATAGAGCTTGCCCGGCGCGATGATATCCTTTTTACTTTTGGCGTTGCTGACGTATGCCTCGCAGGCATTGTACTCCTCACAGGTCTTCTCTGCCTTGGCGTACTCGTCAGAAGAAAATCTCAGCTTTGAATTCAGCTCTACCTTACAGCCGTTCGTTTCATCGGCGCTGCTTATCGAGTAGTACTTCTCGGGAACAAAATTCTTTATCGCCATATCCCTGTCGTATATAGCCTTGACTATCGGAACTATTACCCTTCCCACTCGCAAAAGCGTTCCGCACCTGAGCGTGGCATACCTCGTGAGATTCACTCCGTACAGCCAGTCTATATACGTTCTCGCAAACCCTTCGTTTGCCAGATGGTCGTAATCCGAATCGTCCTTCATATCAAGAAGCGCCGCCGCAACCGTCTGCGGGGTCTGGTCGGGAAGCCACAGCCTCTTTATCGGCTTTGGAGTATGCAGTGCGTTTTCAATGCACAGCCTAACTATTATCTCTCCCTCTCGGTCTGCGTCCCCCGCGTTCACTATCTCGGTAACGTCCTCTCGGTTGCAAAGCGCCTCAAGCACTCTGAATTGCTTCAGCACACCCGCGTCGGGCTTACCCTCCGAGTCGTTTCTGAGTACGAACTTGAACCTTTCGGGAAAGCAGGGCAGATTATCCATCGTCCAGCGCGCCTTTCCTTGCGCCTCGCCGCCGTACGCCTCGATATCCGCCAAGGAGAACAGGTGACCGAACGCCCACGATATGATATATCCCGAGCCTTCAAGATAACCGTCGTGCCTTGACATATTCCCGATACCCGCGGCAATGTTTCTGCCAAGACTCGGCTTTTCGGCTATTATCAGAACCATATTCCCCTCCTAAAATAATGGGCAGTTCCATAGAGATGAAACTGCCCTTATGTTGTATTATCAATTAGAGATATTTCTTCACAGTGTCAGAAGCATCTTCAGCAGCCATAGAAGCGGTCATAACAACGTTTACACCGATCTTCTCAGCTATCTCAGCTATTTCCTCTATGAACTTATCGAACGCAACAAAGTCGTCGTTGCAGATCTTGAGCGAAGAATCTATAAACAGATCTGTAACGTCGTGGTTACTTGCAAGTATACCCGCAACGAAGCCGTAGAGCGACTGAGCATCATCAACAAAGTACTCTTTTACGTCTATAAGTCTTGCGCGATACTTGACGTCAAAACGAAGCTTTACTCCTTTTTCTATACATACAACGTCACCGCTGGATTTTTCAACGGCCTCGTTTACCAAATTGATAAGTGCCTTGGTTTTGCCTGTTCCTTTAACACCGATAATTAACTTTAACATTCCGGACCTCCAACATAAATATTGAACATTTTTTATGCCCACCTACATTATACAACAAGTAGGTATTTTTTTCAAGAGTAATTTCAAGATTTTTTTAATTATTTTAATCTTGCCTCAAGCTCTGCCTTCTGAGCCTCGTATCCGGGCTTGCCGAGAAGCGCGAACATATTCTTCTTGTAAGCCTCAACACCGGGCTGATTGAAGGGATTTACGCCGAGAACGTATCCAGAAACTCCGCAAGCAAACTCGAAGAAGTAGAGCAGATATCCCATAGAATAAGCGCTTCTGTCCTCAAGCTCAAGGAGCATATTGGGTGTTCCGCCGTCGATGTGAGCAAGGATAGTTCCCTTCATCGCGGTCTTGTTGACCTCGTCAAGCTCAACGCCCGCAAGGAAGTTAAGTCCGTCAACGTTAGCCTCGTCGTAGGGGATCGGGAAATCGACCTCTCTGCTCTTTACGGAGATAACAGTTTCAAAGAGATTTCTCTTTCCGTCCTGAATGAACTGTCCGAGAGAGTGAAGGTCTGTAGAGAAGATGACCGATGCGGGGAAAAGTCCCTTTTTGTCCTTACCCTCGCTCTCGCCGTAAAGCTGCTTCCACCACTCGTTGAGCATAGTAGCGTAGGACTCGTAGCTTACGAGCACCTCGGTAGCCTTGCCCTGACGGTACATAAGGTTTCTGTAAGCGACGTACTTCATACAGTCGCTCTCCTCGATAGACGAGGTGGCCTTATACGCGTCAGACGCGTCTGCCGCGCCCTTCATAAGAGCATCTATATCAACACCCGAAACAGCTATGGGAAGAAGTCCTACAGCGGTGAGTACCGAGAAACGTCCGCCAACGTTATCCGGAACGACGAATGTTTCGTATCCCGCCTCGTCAGAGAACTGCTTAAGAGTTCCTCTTGCCTTGTCGGTAGTTACGAATATTCTCTCGCGAGCGCCGTCCACACCGTATTTCTTCTCAAGCAGAGCTCTGAACACTCTGAATGCTATAGCGGGTTCGGTCGTAGTTCCCGACTTGGATATAACGTTTATGCAAACGTCGCGTCCCTCGCATATCTGAAGCAGCTCCTTAAGAGAAGCGGGGCTTATATTGCAGCCTGCGAAATATACGTCGGGCGTATCCTTCTTAAGGGTGTTATAGAGAGGAGAGTTCAAAAATTCGATAACCGCGCGCGATCCGAGGTAAGAGCCGCCGATACCTATGACCACAAACACGTCACAGCTCTTCTTTATCTTCTCAGCGGCAACCTTTATTCTTGCGAATTCTTCCTTGTCATAATTCTTGGGAAGGTCTACCCAGCCGAGAAAATCGTTTCCCTCGCCGCTTCCGTCGAGAAGCACCTTATGAGCGGCAGATATCTCGCTCTGGATACTTGCCAATTCTTTTTCGTCAACAAAGGGTCTGATGTACTTTTCGTTAAGCTTCAAAGTCATTTTTAATTACCGCCTTTACTTTTTATATTTTGCCCGGTTTTATTATGTGGACCGTCGGGGGCGCCGGTCCCTACTTACACACTCATTATACAACACATCTTTTGATAAATCAATCATAATTTGTAATTTTTTGTTAATTTCCAGAAAAATTTTTATGCTATAGCCATTTTTGAGAGCATTTTGAGCAGCAGCCCCCAGAAATCTATCTTTTCAACACTCTCAGAGGCAAGTATATCCGCCGCGCCTATCTCCTTATCTCCAAGCTTATAGACCACCCTTCCTATCTTCTCTCCGCTTTTTATAGGCGCGGGGACGCTCTCGGGCAACTCTATCTCACAGCTTATCTTCGGTATATCGCTCTTGTTCACCACGCAGGAGAATTCCGGGTAAGCCACCGAACAGCTTTGACGCACACCGCCTATCACACGCACGGGGTCGAGCGCCTTTGCCTCGGCTTTATACACTCCGTAATTTGCAAATCCCCAGTCGAGCAGCGACGAGGCCGCGGCGTTTCGGATATCCCTGGTGGGCGCTGCCATTATCACGCATATAAGCGACATACCGTCGCGCTCCGCCGTTGCGGTGATGCAAAATTTAGCCTTGGCGGTCGAGCCGGTCTTAAGCCCCGTTGCCCCCTTATAAAATCTCACAAGTCTGTTTGTATTGGTAAGACCAAACTCGCCGTTTCTTATAGTATCCATCCATATGGAGCTGTACTCGGTTATCTTTTTGTGCTTTATAAGCTCACGCGACATTATGGCGATATCCCTTGCGCTGGTAACGTGATTCTGAACACTGTCGTCAAGTCCGTTGGTGTTCTCAAAATGAGTTGCACTAAGTCCGAGTGCCGCCGCCTTCTCGTTCATCATCTTTACGAACGCCTCCTCTGTTCCCGCCACGTGCTCTGCAAGAGCCAGCGCCGCGTCGTTCGCCGAGGCTATCACCACGCTTTTTATCATATCCTCCACGCTCATCTGCTCGCCCTCTTCAAGATATATTTGAGAGCCGCCCATAGAGCAGGCGTGCGCGCTTGCCGTGACCATATCCGAGTAGGATATCTTTCCCGCCTCTATCGCCTCCATCACAAGCAAAAGCGTCATTACCTTGGTCACCGACGCGGGGGACAGAGCCTCGTCGGCGTTCATCTCATAAAGCACCCTTCCCGTCCCCGCCTCCATAAGGATAGCAGACCTGCAATCAAAATTAAAGTTGGGCGCAGAGTTGTCTGTAGCCCCGGGCTCAGCCGATATCTGCGAAGCGAAAAGACAAAAAACGCTGCACAGGGTCAATAATAGTGCAACAATCCTCTTAATAATCATAAAAATCACCTCGGAACATTATATGACTTATGCCCCGAGGTTATGTTATTTTAATATTAATGTCTGCCGCGCATAATATGCTCGCTCTTCTGTTTTATCTCCAATAAAAATTGGGTGTCGCCGCAGTCCTTTCCTATGTAAGAGAATATCTTCTCGGCATTGCCGAAGATCACAGATATCTCGGGGTGGGAGTTATCCCCCTCCCTGTTGGCTATCACAGCGCACCACATATCGCGAAGCAGATAGATCCCCTCTCCGTTATCATATATCTCTACATCCACTCCGTGCTCTGCCGCCAATATAACAATATTTGCCATGATCTCAAATTCAGACAGATCCTCGGGATACGGCAGACATATCTTTCGCACCATCATTGAGCGAAAGATATTTTCGATGCTCGATATATGAGCCTTGTGATAATGAGTAAGCACATATTCGCTTATCTCGGTAGCCATATTGTCCGACACTATACCCGAAATTCCGTAGCTAAAAGACTTTTCACCCGAGGAGATATCGCATACCGCCGCCGAATATCCCTGTGTAATGATGACCATATCATTACTGTCATCGGCATAATACACAGATTTGTATTTGCCGCGATTTATAAACTCATAAACCCCAAGACACACCGAGAACGCCAGAACTGCCGCTATCGGCGGTATTATGACTATCCATTTGCGTTTGAGCTTTATGACGAGCATAATAGCAAGACTTATGCTCATAAGCGTTATAATAACACCTGCAAATCCGTACCTGAGCGATATCACCGCACCGCCCACAGAGGAGAAAAGCTCACACACAAGGCATATAAACTCGGACAAGACCGAAACACACCAAACGAGCATATCCCCCAGAACCGGAATATTTCCAAGCAGAGCGCCTATCGGTATCATAATCGTAAATATCTCGGACACCGTGCTAAGTATCGGATTGGATATCAGCGCCACCACCGATATCTCGCCGAATACCGACCACACCACTATACATATAAATGTATTGCACACAAAAGTGAGAAGCAAAGCGAAAAATACCTTTTCGAATACAGCACGAAATCTGCCACGCACATCCTTTGTAGCTCTTCTGTGCCAAAGCTCGGTGAGCGGGATATAGACCGAAAGTATACCCAAGGTCGCAAGGAATGACAGCCACAGACCCACGTCATTCACAGAATGAGGGATAATAAGCATTATTGCCGCAACAGAGGCGAAGAGTGAGGTTATCGGGTCGCTTTCTTTTACGAAAAGATAACTGAAATAAACACACAGTATCATAAGCACCGAGCGGAATGCCGACATAGCAAAGCCCGTCAGCGCGAGAAAGACGAGCGCCGACACCGATAGGATAACGCATCTTATCCCCTTTGGTGCACAGAGCTTACGAAGCAGCAGCTCAAGCGCACCCATTATCACCGAAATGTGAAGTCCGCTCACAGCAAGCAGATGCGACACGCCCGCGCGTCTGAAATCTCTGAGTGTTTCGGTGGGTATATCCTTCTTATCTCCAAGCAGAAATCCGCGGGCTAACGCCGAGGGCTCCTCGCCGAGAGTATCGTCCATATAATCGGCTATCTTATCTCTCAGTTGCCCAAGCCGTATTTTGGCGTTCAGGTTGCCACGTGAGATCACTACCAGAGCGTCTGTATTCTCCACCAACGCCTGAATATAGATATCCTCGTCATAGTTCCTTGTATATCCGTTCAGCTCCTCGCCCACTGCATGCACCTCGGCTCTGACGTAAGCTATATCACCCACGTTAAGCTCTCCCGAAAAATCGCATATCAGCCCCGAGGATATCGACACCGTCTCTCCGTCCACCTCGTTTATGATGACCTCATATTCAGAGGAAAATGCCGAGGCATATCCATCGTCTACCACCAAGACCTTCAGTATGCGCTCACCCGAATATGATAGCGCCTTCTCGCGCCTCATATCAACTAACACCGCCTGTGAAAGGATCGGAAGCAAGATCGACACCGCACACAGCGCGCAAAATATCGCCCTTATCCTAAATCTTTTAAATACAAACGCAACCGTTACACATACCAATATGCAAAGCAAAAAGAACAAAGCGCCGATAAACTTCGCTTTAAGCGATATTTTATAGGCAACAACACTTGTTGCAATAAAAATAAAACATAGAAGGGCGAACGGTCTGTTCTTGAATAAATTCATTGATCTCACCTTTGAACAACATTGACTTATCAATATTACCACAAAGCGAATTTATTGTCAATAATTTGTACTTATGGTAAAAAAACATCGGAAAAAGCAGATATGTATAAAAAATCCTTGACAATCGGGCAATATTGTTATATAATTGCTTGGAGCGGATAATAAACTAATACAGAACTTTAATTTGGAGGATTACAATTATGTACGAAAAATTTGTCGAGCTTCTCGTTGAAGAGCTTCAGATCGACCGTGATGATATCACCATGGAGGCTGAGCTTTCGGGTGACCTTGGAATAAACTCTATCGAGCTTGCAGACCTTGTTATGCTCTGTGAGGACAAATTCGGTATAGAGATCAACGATGACGACATTCGCGCTTTCACAACAGTCAGCGATGTTGTAGCATACCTCGAAACACTTAACAAGTAATTTAAAAACACAAATAAATCCCCCATAATACGGGGGATTTTTCATTTTGGGGCATAGCCCTACTACCTTGTTTCATCTGAAATTTTCGTTTTGATTTCCGCCCGAGATCCTTCACGGCGATGTTTTCCCCGTTGTCATTCTCGAGCGAAGCGAAGAATCTCGGGGAAAAGATCTCGTTCGAGGATGACACGGTCGGAGATGGCTTTGTCAGCTTTCAGATAAAACAAAGTACTACAAGCTTTCATTTTACAATTAATACTTGTTTTCAGCCAAGCCTTAACACCTCACAAAAACATTCCACTTTTCATATCATAAATAATGTGGGAGATATATTCCCACGCTCTTTGAAAGGACACTGCGATATGAAAAACAGTATTAAAATTTCTATGCTTGGAGGAGATCTCAGGCAGCTTGCGGTGGCAAAAAGACTCGCCTTGAGATATGACAACATAAAGCTTTGGGGAATAAGGTCGGAGCTTTTTGAGAATACAGAGGGGGTCACGCTTAGCGATGAGCTCTCAGAAGCGATCTCCGAAAGCCGCGCCGTTATACTTCCCCTGCCCGCCACCACCGACGGAGCAACGCTGAACGCTCCGCTTGCCGATATTGCACAACGTCCAAAGCTCTCGCTCATAGCGAAGATTATACCAAAAGATGCCACAGTTATAGGAGGAAGACTTCCCGATAGCTTTGTAAGCGCACTTCAACGGTCGGACATCAAAGTGATAGACTATTTTCACTCCGAGGATTTTCAGGTCAAGAACGCATATACCACAGCCGAGGCGGCGCTGAGTATAGCAATGAACGCGCTCGACAGAAATATCAGAGGCGCGAATATAGCGATAACCGGCTATGGAAGAATATCCAAACACCTGTGTTCTCTTCTGTTGGCTATGGGAGCGCACGTGACCGTGGCGGCGAGAAAGGATAGCGACCTCGCCTTTGCCTCGTCATACGGCTGCCATACCTTGAAGATAGACCCAAGCGGCACTTGGCTTGCGCCTCTGCGCTCCGGATATGATGTTATATACAATACCGTCCCTCATTGGATATTCGACAGAGATTTTCTCGAGAAAACGCCTAAAAGCACGGTAATCGTTGAACTTGCCTCTGCCCCCGGCGGGGTTGACATCTGCGCCGCGAAGGAGCTTGGCGCAAACGTTATATGGGGCTCATCTCTGCCCGGCAAATACGCGCCCCGAAGCGCGGGTGAGCTGATAGGCGACTGTATTGATAAAATAATTTCCGAGGAGGTAGTACCATGATAGGCTATGCCCTCTGCGGCTCTTATTGCACCCATAAAGCATCTCTTATACAAATGGAAGCGCTTGTAAATCAGGGCTATGATATACTTCCTATAATGAGCGAAAACGTATACAGCACCGACACTCGCTTCGGCAAAGCCGAGGATCTGTGCCGCAGAGTCAAGGATATCTGCGGACGGGAGATAGTACACACGATAGTAGGAGCTGAACCGTTAGGTCCTAAGATAGCGCTTGACGCTATGATAATATGTCCGTGTACGGGAAACACACTCGCGAAGCTCGCCTCGGGAATAACCGATACCTCGGTGTCGATGGCGGCGAAGGCGCACCTACGCGGAAACCGACCGCTCGTGATAGCACTTGCATCTAACGATGCCCTGTCTGCAAACCTGAAGAATATAGCCACTATGCTCTCGCGGAAATTCGTATATTTCGTTCCGCTTTCTCAGGACGATCCCGAACAGAAGCCGCACTCCCTGATAGCCGATTTTTCTCTTCTTATCCCCACGCTTGAACGCGCCCTTGAGGGAAAACAGTATCAGAGGATATTCAAATAAAGATCAAAAACCGCTTTTACCATCAGTAAAAGCGGTTTGTTTTTGGCAGTACTTTTGTTTTCGATTGGAGCGTTAGCAAAACAAAACGTCTGTAGCCAAAATAGTTTGAAGGTTTTTGAAGGGGTCAAGGGGGAACTTTTTTCAAAAAGTTCCCCCTTGCTATCCCTTATTTCTCTAACATCGCCTTTATCACGCCGAAAAATCTTTCGTAGGAGGCTATATCCATTCTTTCCATCGGAGAGTGCAGGTCATACACGTTAGGTCCGCAGGATATGATATCCATATCGGGTATCGCGTTTTTAACTATACCGCACTCAAGTCCCGCGTGGATAGCCATTCTCTGCACGTCTATGCCTTGGCTCTTTGCCGTTTCTATATATTCGTCGGCAAGAGCAGAGCTTCCCGTGTAATTCCAACCGGGATACCTGCTGTGGTGCGAGGTAGCTCCGCCAAGGCGCGCCGCGTTATCCTCTATCTCGCTCATCGAACACTCTATCTGCTCGTCTATCGCAGAACGAGATGAGAAATAGAAGCCCAAGCTATCGCCCTCGGTCCTGAGTATTCCAAGGTTTCTTGAAAATTCCACAAGCCCCTCTATCTTGTCGCTCATTCTGAGAACTCCCAGCTTTATGCTCTTTGCGAACTCGATAATACGTCCCGTAAATTCATCGGAAAAGACCTTCTCGGTGGCATCTGACTTCTCTACCGATATAAAGAAGCCCTTATCCTCGGCGCACAGTCCCGCCTTTATATGAGCCTCAAAATCGGCAACCGTCATTTTCAGCTTATCGGCATCGTCTGTCACCAAAAGCATCTCGCACTCTCGCGGTATGGCGTTATCCTTTGATCCGCCGCTTATCAATACCAGCTCGACACCGACAGCTTCTCTCAATATCTGCAAAAGATATATCGCCACGCTTATCGCGTTCGCTCTGCCGTCATTGATATTCTCTCCCGAGTGACCGCCCATAAGACCGCCAACGGCTATCTTAACAGTATTTTTATATCTCGGCTGGGCATAGCTTATCTCAAAATTAACGTCCGAACGTATTCCGCCCGAACAGCCCACGATGAGCTTATCTTCCTCGGCGGCGTCCATATTTATCATTTTACGCGCAAAAATACGGCTGTAATCAAAAGCCTTTGCGCCGTCAAGTCCAACCTCCTCGGATGCGGTAAACAGACACTGACAAGCCGGGTGAGCATCTAACGCACCGTCAAGAACTGCCAACATCACCGCCACCGCGTATCCGTCGTCAGCGCCGAGCGTCGTTCCTCTCGCCTTGATAAATCCGTCTTCCTCGTAAAGCTCAAGTCCGTCATTCAAAAAATCGTGCTCACAGCCGACATTCTTCTCGCACACCATATCGGTGTGCCCCTGAAGAAGGACGGGCTCTCTATCCTCATACCCCTTTGTCGCGGGGAGATCTATCAGCACGTTCTTAGCATCGTCTGTATAATACTCAAGCCCTCTCTGCTCGGCAAAGCTCACAAGAAAATCAACTATCCTCTCCTCGTGATACGAGCCTCTCGGGATCGCCGATATCTGCTCGAACTTATCCATAAGAGCCCTGTATTTAAAATCCTTACAAATCATCAAAAACTCACTTTCTGCTCATGCCGCTGTGCCTTTGAGGACGAACCTTTGAGAGGTCGATAATACCCTCGGGCATATTGTCAATATATTCGAGTGCGCGTCCCGTACCCTTTATCACACAAAGCTCGGGCTTCTCGGCAACTCTGGTCTTTATTCCCGTCAGCTCCTCTATGAGCTTATCAAGACCGTAAAGCAGACTTCCGCCGCCCGTCATCACGATACCGCCCTTGAGTATATCTCCGATAAGCTCGGGCGGAGTGTTTTCTATAACCGCGTATATCGTGTCAAGCACGTCGGTTATCGGCTCCATCATAGCCTCAAGCATCTCCTTTGAGGATACCGTTACGACCTTGGGAAGTCCCTGAAGCAGGCAGCGCCCCTTGACCTCGTATTCCTTCGCAACGGCGTGCTCGTAGACAGCTCCTATTCGCATCTTTACCTGCTCAGCCGTTCTCTCGCCGATTATCATATTGTGCTTACGGCGCATATATCTCATAATTGCCGCGTCAAATCTGTTTCCCGCGGATTTTACCGATTTTGAGACCACTATTCCGCCAAGCGATATCACCGCAACGTCGGTAGTTCCGCCGCCCACGTCAACTATCATGTGTCCTGTGGGGCTGAATATGTCGATACCCGCGCCGAGCGCCGCCGCGACAGGCTCTTCAATAAGATATGTCTTTCTCGCGCCCGCCTGAGTACCCGCGTCTATCACCGCTCTTTCCTCGACCTCGGTTATGCCCGTGGGTATACATATCACCACTCTGGGCGGAAATACCGAGCCGCCGCAGGCGCGGCGTATGAAATACTGTATCATCTTCTGGGTCACGTCATACTGACTGATAACTCCGTTTTCAAGCGGACGGACAACGCTTATATTCTCGGGGTTTCGCCCGATCATCGCCTGAGCGTCCTTGCCGACCTTGGTTATCATATCGGTGTCGGTGTTCACAGCCACGACAGAGGGCTCGTTAAGCACTACTCCCTTGCCCTCGACCCATACCAGAACGGTTGCTGTTCCGAGATCTATTCCTATGTCCTTAGAAAACATCTGTTTTGCCTTTTTATTAAACATCAGACCGTTCCCTTTCATTAATATCAAGTGTATTTATAAACATTATACACTCTTATTTTAAAAATTGCAATAGCATATTTAGCGCCGTTTTCGCGAAGGAGTTACAGCGACCGACACGCATATCACCGCTCTTGCCCGAGCTCTTATAAGTAAAGAGGTACACGCCGCCATGCTCGCGCCCGTTGTTACGATGTCGTCCACCAGAATTACCTTCCTGCCCGACACCAGATCCTTGATATCCTCCGCGGGCTCGAATAGCCTTTTAACGTTTTTAAGCCTTTGCTTGGCGTTAAGCTTTTTCTGTGTTTTTCCACCTCTGCGTCTGAGAACTGTTCTCTCGCAAGGAATTCCCATTATCCTTGAGAGCTCCTTCGCTATCAGCTCGGATTGGTCAAAGCCGTATCTCAGTACCGCCTTGCGCCCTCTCGGAACAAAGCTTATCACGGTATCCTCTGCCGAAAGCTTTGGCAGGTCCTCGTCCGCCGCAAGTGAGTTATCTATCTGAGAGGCGAAGAAAGCCGCCACGCGTGGATTTTTGTTTCTCTTTATAAACATTATCGGTCGGTGGACTATCGGGCATGCCGAAGAATACGCCACCACCTTGTGGTGGCAAAGAGCGCCCGCGTCAGAGAGCATCGGCGTCATACAGGTACACTCGCACATTACCTTGCCGCAAGCATCGCACTCCTCAACCTTGGCTATATCCCATTTCAACCTGCAATCGGGACAAAAGGCGTCCTCTCTCAATTCATAAGGAAGCATCTCGCCGCACCCCATACACTTGCGGGTAAATATAAATCTTTCAAAAAACTCGCCCAGTGTCACTTTTCATCTCCCGCAAGTCTTTGCGCAAGTCCGGTATATCTCATAGACTGCCTGTCGTTCTCGATCATTCTTCCGAGTATCTCCTCGCGTCCCACGAGTATCGCCATTTTTTTCGCGCGTGTGACAGCCGTGTAAAGCAGATTTCGGGTCAGCAGCATCGGCGCTGCCGAGCACATAGGTATTATCACCACGCCGTACTCGCTTCCCTGGCTCTTATGCACGGTTATCGCATAGGCGTGCTCAAGATCGTCAAGCAGGGTCAGGTCGTAATTCACCACGCGGTCGTCAAAATGTATCTCCATATAAGCGTTCTGAAGATCGATCCTTTTTATAACGCCGATATCTCCGTTGAATATACCGTAGCCGTCCTTGCCGTCGGCATCTCTGAACCAATTTATATCATAATTGTTCCGGGTCTGCATAACTCTGTCTCCCTCGCGGAAGACCACCTCGCGGAACTTATACTCCCTTACTCCCTCGGCGCGCGGATTGAGCGCCGCCTGAAGCAGCATATTGAGGTTTTCCGAGCCCGCCTCTCCCTTTCTCGACGGAGTTATTACCTGGATATTTTCCCTTATATCCTCGCCGTAGCTCTTCGGAAGTCGGCTCTTATAAAGGTCTGCAACGGTAAGAGCTATGCTCCTGTCCTCCTCACGGCGCAGAAAGAAAAAGTCGTTGTCCTTTGCGTCGATAACCGGATATCTTCCCTCGTTTATCGCGTGAGCATTCGTAACTATAAGACTCTGTTGCGCCTGACGGAATATCGTGTCAAGCTTTACTACCGAAAATCTTTTGCTCTCTATAATATCCCTGAGCACGTTACCCGCGCCGACCGACGGAAGCTGGTCAGCATCGCCGATTATGATAAGCCTTGCCCCCGGCTTTATCGCCTTGAGAAGCGCCATCATAAGGGCGCTGTCCACCATAGATGCCTCGTCAACTATGATAACGCTCTGCTCGAGCTGGTCAAATTCGTTTCTGTTGAACACGGCAGAAGAGGACTCGTCATAGCCCATCTCAAGCAATCTGTGAACCGTCTTTGCCTCGGTCGCCGTTGCCTCGGACAGCCTTTTGGCGGCTCTTCCCGTGGGCGCGGCAAGGGCTATATCGTGCCCCATGCTCTCGAATATATGTATGAGCGCCTTTACAACAGTGGTCTTTCCCGTACCGGGTCCGCCCGTGAGCACCATAACGCCGTAGCGCAGAGCATCGGATATCGCCCTTCTCTGCTGGGCGGCATAGCTTATGCCGTTTCTTCCTTCCTCTCGCTCGATAAAGCGGTCTATGTCGGGGATAGACACGGCAGAGCACATTCTGTCTATCTGCAAAAGCTTCATCGCTATATATTTTTCTGCCTCGTAAGCGCGGCGGTCGTATATCATCTGCTCACCCTCGCAGAGCGTATAGCGAAGCTCGCCGTTTTTCAGCAGCGCCGCTACCGCCTCGTCCGCCTGCTCCTCTGTTACCTCAAGAAGCCTTGCGGCGCTCTCGCACAGCTTTTCTCTTGGCAGACAGGTATGACCGTTCTGCACAGAATTCTGCGTGAGTATATAGCGTATGCCGCTCATAACTCTGTCGAAATTATCACAGCTGATACCAAGCTCATACGCCATAGAGTCGGCCTTCTCAAAGCCGATACCCTCTATCTCGTTGCAAAGTCTGTAGGGGTTCTTCTTGGCGATATCCACCGAAGCGCTTCCCCATTTTTTGTATATCCTCACAGTAAGAGTTGCACCGAAATAGTTCCTGAAGAACATCATAGCCGAGCGCATACCCGCCTGCTCGCGAAATCTTTCGGATATCTCCTGCGCCGATTTTCTCGATATTCCCTTGACCTCGGAGAGCCAATCGGGGTGATTTTCTATTACGTCAAAGGTGTCCTCGCCAAAGGCGTCAACTATTCTCTGGGCGGTCTTAGGCCCGATACCCTTTATCGCGCCCGACGCAAGGTATCTGAGTATAGATACCGTGTCGGCGGGCATCACGCGCTCATACTGCGAAACGCTGAACTGTCTGCCGTATTTCACGTTATGCACCCACTTGCCGTATACCGCTATATTGTCGCCCTGCGCTATCATGGGCAATACGCCCACTATCGTTATTATCTCGTCATCGGATACAGCCATATCGCAGATAGCGTATCCGTTATCCTCGTTTGAGTATATAACGTGCTCTATACTTCCCTCAAGCTTTTGAAGTCCCGAGCTCTCATTTGTATTTTCAACTTCCGTCACAAACGCTATCTCCTTTCCTGTCAACGATGCAAATATCCAAGCCGTATCTATGCAAAATGCTCATCAGTTCTTCGTCGCCCTCAAGCTCTCTGTCCACAAGTGCCGCAACCCGGCAGGACTTGGTGCTGAGGAAAACTCCCATACTCTCCCTGATGAGCATTTCCGCGTCTTCCGCGTCTTTTTTGTTTTTAAACTCGACAGCCCATATAATTCTGTCGCTGCCAAATATCCTCTGCGCCAAAATTTTTATCGCGCAGTAAAGCCCGAACACGGCAAACATCGCCGCTATTATCTCTGCCGCCATCACAATGTACATACCGACACCTCCTCGGTATATAATATGTAAGTCGGTCGCTATCGGTCAATTAACCAAGCACCTCTGCTCTGAGCGCGTCCGCGAGGTCTGTTTTCTCCCACGGAACGTCAATATCTGTTCTTCCCATATGACCGTATGCCGCGAGGTCACAGTATATCGGTCTGCGAAGGTCGAATTTCTTGATTATCGCAGCGGGACGAAAATCAAAGAGCTTGTCCGCCGCCGCGGCGATCTTCGCCTCGTCGGCTACCGCCGTACCGAATGTGTCTATCATTACCGACACGGGCTTTGCCACGCCTATCGCGTAAGCTACCTGAAGCTCACACTTCTTGGCAAGTCCCGCCGCAACTATGTTCTTAGCCACGTATCTTGCCGCATAGGATGCCGAACGGTCTACCTTCGTGGGGTCTTTGCCCGAGAAAGCTCCGCCGCCGTGGCGCGAATATCCGCCGTATGTGTCAACGATTATCTTACGTCCCGTAAGTCCCGTGTCACCCGCAGGTCCGCCTATAACGAAGCGTCCGGTGGGGTTTACGTATATCTTTGTGTCCTTGTCCATAAGCTCTGCGGGAACGGTGGTATTTATTACGTTAGCGATAATATCCTCTCTTATCTGAGAAAGCTCAACGCTGTCGCTGTGCTGCGAAGATATAACGATAGTATCAACTCTCACGGGAGTGTCATCGTGATACTCGATAGTTACCTGTGTCTTTCCGTCGGGGCGCAGATATGCGAGCGTTCCGTTCTTTCTCACCTCGGTAAGTCTGAGCGCGAGTTTATGCGCGAGAGAAATCGGAAGGGGCATAAGCTCCTCGGTCTCATCACAAGCGTATCCAAACATAAGGCCCTGGTCGCCCGCGCCCGTATCGAAGTCATCACCGTCAGCTCCCTCTTTTGCCTCAAGCGACTTGTCAACGCCCATAGCTATATCGGGCGACTGCTCGTGTATCGAGCTTATTACCGCGCAGCTGTCGCAATCGAAGCCGTATTTAGCTCTGGTGTAACCTATATTTCTCACCGTCTCTCTTACGATAGTCTGTATATCCACATAAGCCGATGTGGTTATCTCGCCCATAACAGTAACCAGTCCCGTGGTACAGAATGTCTCACAAGCAACGCGCGACATCGGGTCTTGACGAAGTATCTCGTCAAGGATGGCGTCGGATATCTTGTCGCTTATTTTATCGGGATGTCCTTCTGTTACCGATTCTGAAGTAAAAAGTATTTTTTTCATTGTTTTTGTCCTCTCCTATACGAAAATAAAAGCTCCGTCGCAGACGGAGCTTACTCTCTCATCTACTCGGAATTAGCACCTTACTTTAAAAAGCAGGTTGCCGTGGTTTCACAGAGCCTGTCTCTCCACCACTCTTGATAAGAATTTACTATATTCATCTATATCATTATAACACAGCTTTCGACAGATTTCAATAGGGTTTACTAAAATCGGCCGAAATATATTCAGAAAAATACTGCGAGCGCGCCGTATGAGATAAGGGTCATAACAACTCCCGCTATCATAACACCGAACAAGCAAGAAAGAAGCGCCTTCCAGAATTTCATATCTATCATAGCCGCCACGAGCGAACCCGTCCAAGCGCCCGTCACAGGGAGCGGAACGGCAACGAAAAGGCATACTCCCCAGAAGGAATATTTTTCTATCTTGTCGCGTCTTTTCTCAACGCGCTTCAAAAGAAAGTCGGCTACCTTGTTAAAAAACCTCACCCTCGATCTTGCCATCCAGCTTATCACAGCCTTTATAAGCAAAAGTATAAAGGGCACGGGCAGCATATTGCCTATCACGCTGAGCAGATAGCTCTGCCACCAAGGAAGCCCAAGCGCCGCGCCAAGCGGTATCGCGCCTCTGAGCTCGATTATCGGTATCATCGAGCAGAAGAAGACGCAAAGCTCCTCACCTACAGTATTCAAAAAGAAATTTTGTATTGCCTCAACCATTTTTATCTCCACCGATCTTACGGCATTTTATATTTTAGGATTGCATCAAAGCACAAGAAATATTATTGAAAGCGACAACACAACTATACATAACGCTATTATCGTAACTACAATATTTCGCGTTCTTGAAGTTGTATTTTTCAACACACCATTTCCTGAGCTCTCCACAACTCCCGCTTTTTTCAATATGTTAGAGAGCGGCTTGTAAAAGAGCAATACTATAGCCGCGTTAAGTACAGCCTTTATAAGGTTGAACGGAAGCAAAAGCTTCGGTATCAGCGCCGCGACAGTCGCCGTAGGCGCTCCCATATAATAAGGCGTTATAAGCAGATTCGCTATCATCATAACCGCAGTCATAGCCAGAACTCCCGACACAAGACCTACGATAGCTCCGTAAAAGGTCTTTTTGTATCGGTAAATAAGAGCAACTGTCAATGAAAAGGAGAGCGACGACAGCACGTTCATGATAAAACCGTATATTCCTGTACCACTTATCGTAACAAGCTCGAGCAAAGGCACGATAAAAGATATCACTATCGCAGGTACAGGACCAAAAATAAGTCCGCAAAGGATTATGATAGAATCCTTTACGTCAAGCGTAAGAAATTGCACGGGGATCTTGATAAGCAGCATACATACATACGACAGCGCGCAAAACATTGCGATAGTCGCTACCTGCTTGATCCCTCTTTGTTTGTTTTCGATATACATAAAAATCTCCCTTATGTAGAAATTAACAGGGAGAAGATATTTTATCAAATTTATAGCTCACTAAAATAAAATTCCGAACACAAAAAAGTGTTCGGGGACTATAATTATATCTTCTCTCATCCGGACTTTACCGTCGGCACAGGAATCTCACCTGTTCGGCTCTATAAAGAGTTCGCGGGCTATACCGCCGGTATGGACTTTCACCATTCCCCGAAGCGTATCTAAAAGGATACGTCATTTTTGCATCGGGGCTGCTTATGCAGCCCCGATGATACATTGGTATTAATTACGCAATGATAGAAGAAACGACGCCGGATCCAACGGTTCTACCACCCTCACGGATAGCGAAACGAAGTCCCTCTTCACAAGCGATAGGTGTGATAAGCTCAACAGTCATATCAACGTTATCGCCGGGGCGGCACATCTCAACTCCTGCGGGGAGCTCGATGATACCGGTAACGTCGGTTGTTCTGAAGTAGAACTGAGGTCTGTATCCAGCGAAGAAGGGCTTCTTACGTCCGCCTTCCTTCTCAGTAAGAACGTATACGTGACCTACGAACTTTGTGTGAGGATGAACAGAGCCGGGCTTAGCAAGAACCTGTCCGCGCTCGATCTCGTCCTTAGCGATACCACGGAGAAGTGCACCGATATTGTCACCAGCTTCTGCCTGGGGAAGGAGCTTGTGGAACATCTCAACTCCGGTAACGGTGGTGTTCTTCTTCTCTTCGGTAAGACCAACTATTTCAACAACGTCTCCAACCTTAACAGTACCACGCTCAACTCTACCGGTTGCAACAGTACCACGTCCGGAAATGGAGAAAACGTCCTCGACAGGCATAAGGAAGTCGAGATCAGCCTGACGCTCAGGAGTAGGAATGTAGTTATCAACTTCATTCATGAGCTCAAGGATAGGAGCATACTCGGGAGCAGAAAGGTCTGTATTGGTGCTCTCAAGAGCATCACGAGCAGATCCGCGAACGATAGGAGTATCGTCGCCGGGGAAGTCGTAGGAAGAGAGAAGATCTCTGATCTCCATCTCAACGAGGTCGAGAAGCTCTTCGTCGTCAACGAGGTCAGTCTTGTTCATGAATACAACGATTGCAGGAACGCCAACCTGACGAGCGAGAAGAACGTGCTCACGAGTCTGCTGAAGAGGTCCGTCTGTACCTGCAACAACGAGGATAGCGCCGTCCATCTGAGCAGCACCGGTGATCATGTTCTTAACGTAGTCTGCGTGTCCGGGGCAGTCAACGTGAGCGTAGTGACGGTTGTCAGTCTCGTACTCAACGTGTCTTGTGTTGATTGTGATTCCTCTTGCTCTCTCTTCGGGAGCGTTGTCGATCTGGTCGTATGCCAAGAACTCAACGTTACCGCTCTTAAGAGAAAGAGTCTTTGTAATAGCAGCGGTAAGTGTGGTCTTACCATGGTCAACGTGACCGATGGTACCAATGTTTACGTGGGGCTTTGTACGTTCAAATGTAGCCTTTGACATTTTGAATTTCCTCCATATAAATAATTTTTATTTTTTAAAAAATGTTTTTAATTACTTTTTAGCTCTTGCGGTAATGATCTGCTCCTGGATAGACTTAGGAACTTCCGCAAAGTGGCTGGGCTCCATAGAGTAAACGCCACGACCCTGTGTCATCGAACGAAGGTCTGTTGCGTATCCGAACATTTCGGAAAGCGGAACCATAGCGGTGATCTCCTGAACACCGTTTGCGGACTCCATAGACTGGATCTGTCCGCGGCGGGAGTTGAATCCGCCCATAACTGTTCCAAGGTACTCATCGGGAACTATAGTAACGACCTTGGTGATAGGCTCTGTGAGCACGGGGTTAGCCTTTCTCATAGCCTCCTTGAACGCCATAGATCCGGCGATCTTGAACGCCATTTCGGAAGAGTCAACTTCGTGGTAAGAACCATCATAAAGGGTTACCTTAACGTCAACTACGTTGTAGCCTGCAAGAACACCGTTCTGCATAGCTCCCTGAATTCCCTGGTTAACAGGCTCGATAAATTCCTTCGGAATTGCTCCGCCTGTAACAGCGTTAACAAACTCATATCCCTTACCGGGCTCGTTGGGCTCGAGTATGATCTTAACGTGACCGTACTGACCCGAACCACCCGACTGACGCTTGTACTTACACTCGTGGTCGACCTTAGCGCGGATAGTTTCCTTGTAAGCGACCTGAGGCTTACCGATGTTTGCCTCGACCTTAAACTCTCGGAGAAGTCTGTCTACGATGATCTCAAGGTGAAGCTCACCCATACCTGCGATAATTGTCTGACCTGTTTCCTCATCAGTGTAGGTACGGAATGTGGGGTCTTCCTCTGCCAGCTTGGAGAGCGCGATACCCATCTTTTCCTGACCTGCGCGAGTCTTAGGCTCGATAGCAACGCTTATAACAGGCTCGGGGAATTCCATGTTCTCGAGGATTATAGGATGCTTCTCATCACAGAAGGTGTCACCTGTTGTGGTGTTCTTAACGCCCGATACAGCCGCGATATCACCGCTGTAGCAAACGTCTATATCCTTACGGTCGTTTGCGTGCATCTGAAGGATACGTCCGAAACGCTCTCTGGATCCCTTGCTGGAATTGTAAGCGGTTGTTCCTGCCTCGATCTTACCCGAATATACGCGGAAGAAGCAGAGCTTTCCAACGAACGGGTCGGTCATTATCTTGAATGCGAGTGCGGAGAAGGGCTCTTCGTCGGATGCCTTTCTCTCGTCCTCATCACCGGTATCAGGGTTTACACCCTTGATAGCGGGGATATCAACAGGAGCGGGCATGTAGTCGATGACAGCGTCAAGCAACTTCTGTACGCCCTTGTTTCTATAAGATGTTCCGCAAACAACGGGAACGATCTGGTTAGCTATAGTAGCCTTTCTGAGAGCGACCTTAAGCTCGTCAACAGTGATCTCATCACCGTTGAAGTACTTCTCCATAAGCTCTTCATCGGTTTCGCAGATAGACTCTACCATCTTCTCACGATATTCCTCAGCGAGGTCCTTCATGTCAGCGGGGATCTCCTCAACTCTCATGTCCTTACCAAGGTCATCGTAGTAAACGTCAGCTTCCATCGTCATAAGGTCGATGATTCCCTTAAAGGTCATCTCCTTACCTATGGGGAGCTGTATCGGAACTGCGTTAGCGTGAAGTCTGTCTCTCATCATACCAACAACGCGGTAGAAATCCGCACCGGTGATATCCATCTTGTTAACGTACGCCATACGCGGTACGCCGTACTTGTCAGCCTGACGCCATACGGTCTCAGACTGAGGCTCAACACCGCCCTTAGCGCAAAGTACTGTAACAGAACCGTCAAGAACTCTGAGCGAACGCTCAACTTCAACAGTGAAGTCAACGTGTCCGGGAGTGTCTATGATGTTGATTCTGTGAGTGTTAGCCTTTGTTGCTGCGGGATCGTTGTGATACTTGGAGTGAGCCCAGAAGCAAGTGGTTGCAGCAGAAGTGATGGTTATACCTCTCTCCTGCTCCTGAACCATCCAGTCCATGGTAGCTGCACCCTCGTGAGTCTCACCGATCTTGTGAGTCTTACCGGTGTAGAAAAGGATTCTCTCGGTTGTTGTTGTTTTACCGGCATCTATGTGAGCCATGATACCGATATTTCTTGTTTTTTCAAGTGAATATTCTCTTGCCATTAATTGTTCTCCTTACTTTTGTACTATTAATGACACACAGATTAATATCTGTAATGAGCAAACGCCTTGTTTGCTTCAGCCATACGGTGGGTCTCTTCTTTCTTCTTAAAAGCTCCGCCCATGCTGTTCTTAGCATCGATTATCTCTGCTGCAAGACGATCTGCCATAGTGCGCTCTCCACGGTTTCTGGAATAAGCCACGAGCCAACGCAGACCAAGAGTCTGACGGCGCTCTGCTCTTACCTCCATCGGAACCTGATAGGTAGAACCGCCAACACGGCGAGCCTTAACCTCAAGAACCGGCATTACGTTTTCGAGAGCTGCTGTAAATACGTCAAGGGGATTCTCTCCAACCTTGGCTTCGATCTGTGCAAATGCATCATAGACGATTGTCTGGGCAACGCCCTTCTTGCCGTCGTACATAACGTTGTTTATAAGCTTTGTTACGAGCTTAGAATTGTACATAGGATCCGGCAATACGTCTCTTTTGGATATACGACCTCTTCTCGGCACTGTACTTCCCTCCTTCATCAATTTTATGAAATCATAGGTACTCAAAAGCATACTTCTGTAAGCGCGCGCTGGGGGTGCACATAAACATTAATTTATTGTAACACTTCAGACGGCTTTATTGCTTTATACCTTTTTCTCCCGAAGATTAATTATTTCTTCTTAGGAGTCTTTGCGCCGTACTTGGAACGGCTCTGGTTACGGTTTGCAACACCCTGTGCATCGAGAGCGCCGCGGATAATGTGGTAACGAACACCGGGCAGGTCACGAACTCTTCCGCCTCTTATGAGAACGACCGAGTGCTCCTGAAGGTTATGTCCGATACCGGGGATATAGGTTGTCGCTTCAAGACCGTTGGTAAGTCTTACTCTTGCTATCTTACGGAGAGCGGAGTTAGGCTTCTTAGGGCTTGTTGTGGAAACCTTTGTGCAAACGCCTCTTTTCTGAGGTGCAGCCTGGTCGATGTGAACGTTATTCAAAGAGTTGAAACCCTTCTGAAGAACGGGAGCTTTAGACTTATAAGTCTTGTCCTTACGACCCTGTCTGACGAGCTGGTTAAAGGTTGGCATTCTTCCTTTTTTCCTCCTTCTTACAATATTAATGTTTATATACAGACGCCTTTTTTGGGGGGCGATTCTGTCACAAAAACCGTTTTGACCGCAAACGGTCACAGTATATTGTATCATTTTCTTGTCCTTTTGTCAAGAAGCATTGATTTTACCGCCAATTTTCTGCGTTTTGCACAATTATAACGAATTTTATCCCCTCTATTTGCGGATTTTGACTATATTATAGGCATTTTTACGAATTTTTAATTTATTATATTCCTCTTTTGCAATAATATTATACCCCTTATTTGTAGGGACAGGCGTCCTCAACTGTCCTTTTTAGCAATATAAAAGAGGCTGCCTCGATAGACAGCCTCTTATTTTTATAGCTTATATTGCCTCAGCCTCTGCCGCAACCTCTTCGGTCGCCTCTTCAGCCTCACCTACCTTCTGGACGTCAACGTTATGGTAGCAGCCCATACCTGTTCCAGCAGGGATAAGCTTACCGATAATAACGTTTTCCTTAAGTCCGAGCAGGTTGTCGACCTTACCCTTGATAGCCGCATCGGTGAGTACCTTTGTGGTCTCCTGGAAGGACGCAGCCGAGAGGAAGGACTCGGTCTGGAGAGAAGCCTTTGTGATTCCGAGAAGAACGGGCGAACCCTCGGCGAGAGTGAGATTCTTCTCTCCCGCGTCTATTCTCGCCTGAACCTTAGCGTTCTCTTCCTCAAATTCTCCCATGTCAACGAGAGCGCCAAGCAGCATTTCGGTGTCGCCGTTTTCCTCAACACGGATCTTTCGTGTCATCTGACGAGCGATTATCTCAATGTGCTTATCGTTTACGTTAACCGACTGAGAACGGTATACCTTCTGTATCTCCTTGATGATGTACTCATATACAGCATCAAGTCCGAGTATAGCCATGATATCCGAAGGAGCTTTGTTACCCTCGGTAAGTGCCTGACCCTTAACAACGGTATCGCCGTCTGCAACAGAAAGACGCATTCCGTAGGGTATCGGGTACTTAACGAGCTCACCGGTCTCCTCGCTTCTGACAGTAACGTCGCTGGTGTTAGCCGTCTCACCGGGGTGAACGTGAACAACACCGCTGTGCTCGGTCATAACAGCGGGCTTCTTGGGAGTTCTCGCCTCAAAGAGCTCTTCAACTCTGGGAAGACCCTGTGTAATATCCGAACCTGCGACACCACCGGAGTGGAATGTTCTCATCGTAAGCTGTGTACCGGGCTCACCTATAGACTGAGCCGCGATTATACCTACAGCCTCACCTACGTTAACAAGCTTTCCAGAGGAAAGGTCTGCGCCGTAGCAGTGAGCGCATATACCGTACTTCGAGTGACACTGGATAGCGGTTCTGATATATACCTTGTCGATTCCCGCCGCAACGATAGCATTAGCCTGCTCCTCGCTGATCATCTCGTCGTCACCGACGATCACCTCACCGGTAACGGGGTGGATAACCTCGCCTATGGTATATCTTCCAACTATTCTATCCTGAAGCGGCTCGAGAACGTTGTTAGACTTTTCATCTATGATCTGATTTACCCAAGCGCCCTTAGTTGTATCACACTTGACCTCGCGAACGATGATCTCCTGAGATACGTCAACGAGACGTCTTGTAAGGTAACCCGAGTCTGCCGTACGGAGAGCGGTATCGGAAAGCGACTTACGCGAACCCTTAGCTCCCATAAAGTACTCAAGTATATTCAGACCCTCACGGAAGTTAGACTTAATAGGAAGCTCTATCGTCTTACCGTTGGTAGCGAACATAAGTCCGCGCATACCCGCGAGCTGACGCATCTGAGCTATAGATCCACGCGCTCCCGAATCAGACATTATCTTGATCGGGTTGTAAGCGTCAAATCCGCTCTGGAGTGCGGCGGTAACGTCGTTGGTGGTCTGCTCCCATACCTTGATAACGCTGTTATAGCGCTCGGTATCGCTGAGAAGTCCGTCCTGATAGTAGCCGTTGATCTTGTCAACCTTCTTCTGTGCAGCCTCGATATAGGTGGTCTTCTCCTTCGGTATAGTCATATCGTAGACCGAGATAGAGAAGGATGCCTTTGTCGAATACTTATAGCCCATTTCCTTGATATCGTCAAGCATATTAGCGCAGACAGCAGCTCCGTGCTTCTTTATGCAGCGGTCGATGAGCTGTCCGAGCTCCTTCTTCTTAACGACCTTGTTTATCTCGAGATCGAATATATCGTCTTCAGTCTCTCTCTTGATAAATCCGAGGTCCTGAGGAATAGGATTGTTAAAGATCATACGTCCGAGGGTAGCGTCTATTATCTTTGTGGTAGGCACACCCTTTACGTTCTTGGTAACTCTTATCTTGATAGGAGCGTGAAGTCCGAGAACTCCGTTGGTATAAGCCATCATAGCCTCGTTGAAGTCACGGAATACTCTTCCCTCTCCGGGCTCTCCTGCCTTGTCCATAGTGAGGTAGTAAGAACCGAGGATCATATCCTGAGAAGGAACTGCGACCGCGCGTCCGTCCACAGGCTTAAGAAGGTTGTTTGCAGAGAGCATAAGGAATCTTGCCTCTGCCTGAGCCTCTGCCGAGAGCGGTACGTGAACAGGCATCTGGTCTCCGTCGAAGTCCGCGTTAAACGCCGTACAAACGAGCGGGTGGAGCTTTATAGCGCGTCCTTCAACCAGCACGGGCTCGAACGCCTGTATCGACAGACGGTGAAGCGTGGGCGCACGGTTGAGCAGAACGGGGTGCTCCTTGATAACGTTTTCAAGCGCATCCCATACGCAGGGATTTTCATGCGCCTTTTCTATCTTCTTGAGCGCGTCCTTTACACCGGGGACTTTCTGCATCTCTTCAAGACGCTTTACAACGAAAGGCTTGAAGAGCTCGAGAGCCATCTCCTTAGGAAGACCGCACTGATAGATCTTAAGCGAAGGACCTACGACGATAACCGAACGTCCCGAATAGTCAACACGCTTTCCGAGCAGGTTCTGACGGAAGCGTCCCTGCTTACCTCTGAGCATCTCAGAGAGTGACTTGAGAGGACGGTTGGAAGGACCTGTAACAGGCTTTCCGCGGCGGCCGTTGTCGATAAGGGCGTCAACAGCCTCCTGGAGCATACGCTTCTCGTTTCTGATAACTATCTCGGGAGTGCGTATCTCCATCAGCTTCTTAAGTCTGTTATTTCTGCTTATTACTCTGCGGTAGAGCTCGTTGAGGTCGGAGGAAGCGAAGCGTCCGCCGTCAAGCTGTACCATAGGACGAATATCGGGGGGAATAACGGGAAGAACGCTCAGTATCATCCACTCAAGGCTGTTGCCCGACTTTCTGAAAGCCTCAACGACCTCAAGTCTTTTAATGATCCTTGTTTTCTTCTGTCCGCTTGCCTTAGCAAGATCAGCCTTGAGCTGCTCGGAGAGCTCATTTATGTCGACCTGCGAGAGAAGCTCTCTTATAGCCTCAGCGCCCATTCCGACTCTGAAATCACGTCCGTAAAGCTCAAGATATTCCTGATACTGTCTTTCGCTGAGAACTGTTCCCTTTACCAGAGGAGTAGTTCCGGGATCGAGGACTACGTTCTCTGCAAAGTAAAGCACCTGCTCAAGCTGCTTGGGCGACATATCGAGAACGAGAGCCATTCTCGAGGGTATCGCCTTAAAATACCAGATATGCGACACGGGAGCTGCAAGCTCGATATGTCCCATTCTTTCACGTCTTACCTTTTTGGTAGTAACGTCAACTCCGCACTTTTCGCACTTGTGGGGCTCTTTGTTGTGCGAGTTCTTATACTTTCCGCACATACAAGCGCCGTCCTTGGTAGGACCAAAGATACGCTCGCAGAAAAGTCCGCCCACTTCTGCCTTAAGTGTTCTATAGTTTATAGTCTCGGGCTTGGTGACCTCGCCGTAAGACCATTCTCTTATCATTTCCGGAGATGCCAGACCTATTCTTATTGAATTAAATTCAGTGTTTCCCACAGCTGTTCTCCTTCACCATTACATATTATCGTCTTCGCCGTCATATCCGCCGAAGTCATCTATATCCTCGTAAACCTCTTCCTCTATAAGCTCGCCGTCTTCGTCCTCTATAAGGAAGGAATCGCTTATGTCGTCGGTCTCAACCGCCTCTTCGCGGAAGCTCTCGGCAACGTCCTTCATCTTATAGGAGTACTGAGGAAGATCATCGTCGTTACAAAGGGTAGAAAGCTTTATCTCTTCTCCGTTCTTGTCAAGCACTCTGATATCAAGCGCCAAGGACTGAAGCTCCTTAACAAGCACCTTGAAGGACTCGGGAACTCCGGGAGTGGGGATATTCTGTCCCTTGATTATCGCCTCGTAAGCCTTACGGCGTCCGTTTATATCGTCCGACTTAACAGTAAGGATCTCCTGAAGCGTGTAAGCAGCTCCGTAAGCCTCGAGCGCCCAAACCTCCATCTCTCCGAAACGCTGTCCGCCAAACTGAGCCTTTCCTCCGAGAGGCTGCTGGGTTACGAGCGAGTACGGACCGTTGGAACGCGCGTGGATCTTATCGTCAACGAGGTGATGCAGCTTGAGGTAGTACATGATACCAACGGTAACGGGGTTATCGAAGGGATCACCGGTACGTCCGTCGTAAAGGATAGTCTTTCCGTCTATCACCTTAACGTCCTTTTCCTCAAATATCTTCTTCATAGCCTCGGCATCGGCTCTTACCTCTGCGGGGATCATCTGAAGATCGCTCTTTCCGTTCTCGTCTACAGTCTTTATGAAGAGCTCCTTGCCATCAACGTTCTCACCGGGAAGGATATCGCGGCAGTGTCCCGCCATACGCAGACACTCGATAATATCTCTCTCGTTTGCTCCGTCGAATACAGGGGTCATTATCTTCCAGCCAAGCTTTCTTGCCGCAATTCCGAGGTGCACCTCAAGAACCTGACCGATATTCATTCGGGAAGGAACGCCCAGAGGGTTAAGAACTATATCAAGAGGTGTACCGTCAGCCAAGAAGGGCATATCCTCGGGGGGAAGTATTCTCGAAACGACACCCTTGTTTCCGTGACGTCCCGCCATCTTATCTCCGACAGATATCTTTCTCTTCTGTGCGATATAAACTCTTACTACCTTATTTACGCCTGCGGGCAGATCGTCGCCGTTTTCGTGCGAGAACACGCGAACGTCAACAACTATTCCCGACTCTCCGTGAGGCAGACGAAGCGAAGTATCTCTTACCTCTCTCGCCTTTTCACCAAAGATCGCGCGCAAAAGTCTTTCCTCGGCGGTAAGCTCTGTTTCTCCCTTGGGAGTGATCTTACCAACAAGGATATCACCCGCTCTTACCTCAGTTCCCTTCTTAACTATACCCTCGGCATCAAGGTCCTTGAGCGCGTCTTCTCCGACGTTGGGGATCTCTCTTGTGATCTCCTCCGGACCGAGCTTAGTATCTCTTGCCTCGTGAGTATATTCCTCGATATGGAGCGAGGTATAAACGTCATCTCTTACAAGTCTTTCGTTCAGAAGGACTGCGTCCTCGTAGTTATAACCCTCCCAGGTCATAAATCCGATAAGCGCGTTCTTACCGAGCGATATTTCTCCGTTAGAGGTAGCAGGACCGTCAGCTATTACCTGACCCTTAAGCACCATCTCGCCTCTCTTAACGGTGGGACGCTGGTTAAAGCAAGTACCCTGGTTAGTTCTCTTGAACTTGATAAGCTCGTAGGAGTCCTTATGACCGTCCTCACAAGCTATAACTATCTTCTGAGCGTCAACGCTCTCAACGCGACCCTCGTTACGGGCAGTGATAACTACTCCCGAATCGACCGCCGCCTTATATTCCATACCCGTTCCGACGATAGGACTATCGGTTACCATAAGCGGAACTGCCTGCTTCTGCATGTTAGATCCCATAAGCGCACGGGAGTTATCGTCGTTCTCAAGGAAGGGTATCATTGCCGTAGCGACAGAGACCACCATCTTGGGGGATACGTCCATATAGTCGACCTTGTCAGCCGCTATCTCTATGAACTCTCCTCTTTCTCTTGCGGTCACCTTGTCGGAGAGGAATCTTCCGTTCTCGTCGATAGGCTCGTTTGCGGGAACTATGATGTAGTTGTCCTCAACGTCCGCTGTCATATATTCAACTTCATCGGTAACACAGCCTGTTTCCTTGTCGATCTTGCGGAAGGGCGCTTCGATAAAGCCGTAATCATTTATACGGGCATAGGTGGTAAGATAAGAGATAAGACCGATGTTAGGACCTTCAGGCGTTTCGATAGGACACATACGGCCATAGTGGGTGTAGTGAACGTCACGAACGTCAAAGGATGCTCTGTCACGCGAAAGACCGCCAGGACCGAGAGCCGAAAGTCTTCTCTTATGTGTAAGCTCTGCGAGGGGGTTGTTCTGGTCCATGAACTGAGAAAGCTGAGATGAACCGAAGAACTCTCTTATCGCAGTGGTGATAGGTCTGATATTGATAAGCGCCTGGGGAGTGAGCTTCTCGTTGTCCTGAGTAGTCATTCTCTCCTTTATTATCTTATCCATTCTCGTAAATCCGATGCGGAGCTGGTTCTGGAGCTGCTCTCCTACAGAACGGATACGGCGGTTTCCAAGGTGGTCGATGTCGTCCACCTTACCAACACCGTGAGTGAGGTTAAGAAGGTAGTTTATAGACGCGAAAATATCGTCCTTTGTTATATGCTTGGGGCAAAGCTCGGCAATTCTCTCCTTAGCCATAGCGCGTATAGCGTCGGCATCGTCACCGCACTGCTCCTTGATGTCAAGAAGCACCGATATCTTTGCCTTCTCGTTTACGCCGCAATCCTTAAGGTCGAAGCCGAGGATATGCTCGGGATATATACTATTGTTGGAAAATACCTTAACAACGTCGCCGTTGTCGGTCTTGATGCGTACCTCGTTGACACCGTTGTTCTCGATAAGGTGAGCCTTAGCGTTATCAAGATACTCGCCTTCCTCAAAGAGGACCTCGCCTGTCAGAGGGCTGACGACCGTTTCTGCGAGCTCGTGATATCTTATACGCGAATGAAGAGCTACCTTCTTATCGAACTTATAGCGTCCAACGGGAGCTATGTCATATCTCTTTGCGTCAAAGAAATAGTTATTGATAAGTGTCTGCGCCGACTCTACGAGCGGAGGCTCGCCGGGACGGAGCTTCTTGTATATTTCCTTAAGCGCCTCAACGCCAATAGTCGAATTATTGTTAAGAGCCAACGCCTCGCTTTCGTCCTTTTCAAAAGTAGCAAGGAGCGCCTCGCTCTCTCCGAAGAGAGCCTCTATATCCTCTCTGGATTCTATACCGAGAGCTCTGATGAACATAGTCAGGGGGAGCTTGCGGTTCTTATCGATACGGACGTACATAACTCCGTTCATATCTATTTCGTACTCAAGCCACGCTCCGCGATAAGGAATAACCGTTGCGGCGTATGTTTCCTTACCCGTCTTGTCTATATCGGACGAGTAGTACATACCAGGGGAACGTATGATCTGCGAAACGATAACACGCTCTGCGCCGTTGATAACGAATGTACCCGTTTCGGTCATTATCGGGAACTCGCCCATAAAGATATCGGTCTGCTTGACCTCACCGGTCTGCTTGTTAGTCAAACGAACGTTCACCTTCAAGGGTGCTGCGTAGTTCGCATCTCTTTCCTTACACTCCTCGACCGTATACTTCGGCTTCGAGTCTATCGAATAGGAAACAAACTCAATAACCAGGTTTCCCGAATAGTCGGTTATAGGAGATACATCTCTGAGCACCTCCATAAGACCCTCTTCAAAAAACCATTTGAATGACTTTGTCTGAACTTCGACAAGATTGGGAAGATCGAGAGAAAAACGAGACCTTGAAAAGCTCATTCTTGTGTTCTGACCAAGCTTCTGCTCTTTTACGTTGACCATTAATTCAATCACTCCATTCAAAATACTTTGCACCGCGGACCAAACCCGCCGAGCCGTGAATGCTTCGGTATAAATATTTTTTCGGCTCTGCCGTGCGCGCGAGCCTTCAAAACCCAACACGCCCCAAGCGGAACGGCATTTCCCCATCTATCGAGCCGATGCGACGGAAAAACGTATATATATAATAACGAAACAAACACTCGCCTCATTCGTTTTTGGACAAATGTGGCATTATAATGCAGTTTACAATTATAGCACGTTTATTTCAAGTTGTCAAGCATTTTATTCAAATATTTTTCAATCCCTAAAATATTTTTTTAAATTGAAGAAAATCTACGCAAAAAAATGTTTTTTATTTTTTTTGAAAAAACTATTGCAATCTTGATTTGTTTGTGATATGATATGTAAATGTATGGACGAATACGGTGGGCATCCTCTCAGGCTCCCGTTAGGACTAATAACGATTTTTACGGAGGTGAAAATTAATGCCGAATATTAAAAGTGCAAAGAAGCGTGTTCTCGTTATTGAAACAAAGACACTTCAGAACAAGATGTTCCGCACACAGCTCAAGACTGATATAAAGAAGTATCAGGCTGCCCTCGCATCCGGCGATCAGGCTGCTGCACAGGCTGCATACAAGGCTGCTGTTAAGAAGATCGACCAGGCTGCTGCACGCGGAATCATTCACAAGAATGCCGCTGCTCGCAAAAAGAGCCAGTTCACAAAAGCTATCAATAATATGTAATTTTAACCGTACATAGTTCTCACCTCTATGTACGGTTATTTACTATCTATTACCAAGGAGGTTTTTATGATATACTCCAATATCGGGGAGCTTATAGGAAGAACTCCCCTGTTTCTTGCAAAAAACTATATGAACAAAAAGAACTTACACGCTAATATCCTGTGTAAGCTTGAATATCTCAATCCCGCGGGAAGCATAAAGGACAGAGCCGCGCTCTATATGATAGAGGACGCCGAGAAAAAAGGACTCCTCGGAAGCGGCTCGGTCATAATCGAGCCCACCAGCGGAAACACGGGAATAGGACTTGCCGCCATCGCGGCTTCAAGGGGATATAAAACTATACTCACTATGCCCGCCTCGATGAGCATCGAGCGCCGCAAGCTCCTTGCCGCGTACGGCGCACAGATAGTGCTCACCGATGCTTCTCTCGGTATGCAGGGAGCGGTCGATAAAGCCGAGCAGCTCGCGCGCGAAATACCGAACAGCTTTATCCCCTCTCAGTTTGATAACCCCGCAAATCCTATGTCGCACAGATGCACCACCGCCCCCGAGATATGGAATGATACCGAGGGAAAGGTAGACGCGCTCGTGGCGGGGGTCGGAACGGGCGGCACGGTAAGCGGTATCGCTAAATTCCTCAAGGAAAAGAATAAAAATATAAAAATAGTTGCCGTTGAGCCCTTCTCTTCTCCCCTCATTTCCGAGGGAAAGGCGGGAGCACACGGTCTTCAGGGCATCGGCGCGAATTTTATCCCCCAAAATTTTGATAAGACCCTTATAGATGATATAATAAAGGTCACGGAGGAAGAGGCATACAGCGCCGCTCGTCTTCTCGCTAAGAGCGAGGGACTTCTCTGCGGTATCAGTTCGGGCGCGGCGCTCCACGCCGCTACCGTACTCGCCGCAAAGGAAGAAAACAAGGGCAAAAATATAGTGGTAATTCTTCCCGATACGGGCGACAGATACCTCTCCACCCCTCTTTTTGAATAACAGATAAAAATTCGGAGCTTTTTTTGGGAGATCGGACGTATGGCAAACAGTATAAGCAAAAGAGCACGCGCTATGTGTTGCCTATTGACCCTCGTGTATTTCGCAAGTTATACTATGAGGATAAATTTTGCCGTTATGATAGTTAAGGTGTGCAGCGATATGCAGCTTGAAAAGAGCGCCCTTGCGATAGTCTTAACGGGACTTACGGTGGCCTACGGAGCGGGACAGGTGATAAACGGCTTCGTGGGCGACAAAATAGCGCCGAGAACTATGATAAGTGTAGGTCTGGCACTTGCCGCCGCGTGCAATATGGCAATGTATTTTTCACATAATTTAGTCCTTATGACGGTGATATGGACAATAAACGGCTTTGCCCATTCAATGCTCTGGCCGCCCATAGTTCGTACTATGACCGAAAATTTCCGGGGAGAGGAATACAGCTATGCTGCAGTCCGCGTGTCCTGGGGATCGTCGATAGCTACGATACTTCTCTATCTCGTCTGTCCGTTCCTGCTTGGATATATGAGCTGGAGAAGCATAATCGCCATCTGCTCACTCATAGGGGTCGCCGTTCTGGTGCTTTGGATACCCACCTCAAAAAGACTTTTCCAAAACACCATATCGGCAAAGAAAGACATATCCGCCCCCGACGCTCACTCTCCCCTGCCGAGATATGCTTTTATTCCCGTAGTACTTATAATGCTTGGCATAATCTTTCAGGGTATGCTGCGTGACGGAGTTACCAACTGGGTACCGTCGCTGCTGAATGAGAGCTTCGGCATATCCGAGGAGAATGCCATTTTTGTGACAGTTATCCCCGCTATATTCAGTATGATAGTTCTCTATGCATTTGACATATTGCACCGCAAACTGCTGAAAAACGAGGTCTTTTGCGCTACCGTGATATTCGGAGCGGCTATGCTCTTTGGAGCTGTTATGTATCTCTGTGATATACTCTCTCCGTCGGCTCTGCTCTCCACACTTTTCGTAACTCTGATCATCGCCTGTATGCACGGCATAAATCTTATGCTTATTTCAATAGCGCCCAAAAGATTTGCAAAAAGCGGCAAGGTATCGACCTTTTCGGGAATACTCAACTCCTGTACGTATATCGGCGCGTCTGTTGCCACACCCCTTTTCGCCGCCCTTGCCGAGGGCAGCGGTTGGAGCGCGTGTGTGCTGAGCTGGGCTGTAATCTCGGCTCTCGGACTTACCGTTTGCCTTTTGGCGTTCCCTCTATGGAGAAAATTCCGAAGAGAATATTCGGATATATAAAATCAAACGGAGGATATCTCACCGATATCCTCCTGTTTTTATATTTTAGCGGTATCATTCTTTCCTATCACTTCCTTGACTATCAGCACCACGGCAGGACCGAGAAGCATACCCGGTATGCCAAACAGACTAAGCCCCGCAAACATAGCAAAAAGAGTGATAAGGGGGTGTATTCCAAGGCTCTCTCCCACTATCTTCGGCTCGGCTATCTGACGGATTATCGTCATTATACCAAAAAGTATAAGCAGACCAAATCCCGTTCTGAAATCCTTCAAAATCAGAGCGCCAACCGCCCAAGGGATAAGCACAGCTCCCGCGCCGAAAACGGGCAGGATATCCACCACCGCCACAATTACAGCCATCAGAAAAGCGTATTGCTTCCCAAGCACGATAAGTCCCACAAAGACCTCTGTAAAGGTCAGCAGCATAATGAGCAGATAGGCGCGTATATAGCGCTTCACGGCGTTACCCGTAACAGCGCCCACTCGCTGTGCTCTTTCCCTGCCCGCGGGAGACAGCCAACTCATAAGACCATCTCTGAGCCTTCCGTAATCAAGCGCAAAATAAAAGCAGGCGAGAAGCGTGACTATCACCGTGATAACTGCTTTGGGTGTGTACCTGATGACCCCCATAGCTATGGCAGGTATGGCTGATGAGAGCGCCGATATAAGATTATCTATCACCCGCGAGATAGCGCTGTCTATATTCTCTCTGAAATTTTCAAGCCCTCGGATACTCTCTATCTGGTCGACAAAGGGTATTTTGGCTGAAAGCCCCTCGGCGTATCCTATTATGCTATCTACGGTATTCTTTATTCCGTTGCCGTTCTCCTGCGCCCAGCTGACGAGCTTTTCAAGCTCCAAGAAAAGCCTGTTGACCGCCCAGAAGAGAAAAAAGCCAAGCGCCGCGAGTAAGAGCAGCACCAGCACGAAGGCACAGAGCTTTCGCGGCAAATGAAGCTTTTTATATATCTTCTCCGAGAGAAAATATATCGGCACACCCACACAAAAGGATATAGCAAAGGGTATCACTATACCCACCGCGTATTCAAATATCAGCCAGACGAAGAATATCACCGCGCCAACGCAAAAAAGCTTTGCGGCGAGCTCTGTGTATTTGCTATTTATCATTTCCACCTCGCAAAAAATCTGCTTATATGAATATTATGATTTGTTTGGGAGAAAATATTTCATTCGCGCAAAATTTATTGACAAGAGTATGGATATCTGTTAAAATAGGGTATATTTATAATAGCACGAGAAAGGAATAAACAATGAAAAGAATTATATCTCTTGTACTCGTTATTTTGATGATTTCGGTCTGCTTCACATCTTGCAGTAAAGAGCCTCCCAAGCACGAGGACCTCGATTTCAGTCAGGTCGATATAGCCGAATTCACAGAAACCGACAAGGAAACCGATTACGTAATTATCACCGTAGCCGATTACGGTCAGATAGTCATAAGACTTTTCCCCGACGTTGCCCCGATAACCGTTAAAAACTTCAAAAAGCTGGTTTCCGAAAAATTCTATGACGGACTTATCTTCCACAGAGTTATAGAAGGCTTTATGATACAGGGCGGCGGATATACCGAAAAAATGACACAGAAGCAGTCCACCGCTATAAAGGGTGAATTCTCCTCTAACGGCGTTGAAAACAACCTCAGACATATCCCCGGCGTTATCTCTATGGCGCGTACCAGCGTAAAGGATTCCGCAACCTCGCAGTTCTTCATTATGCACAAAGAATCCCCTCACCTTGACGGAGAGTACGCCGCTTTCGGTTACACCGTTTACGGTATTGACGTGGTAAATAAGATAGCCGAGGTACAGACAAATTCGTCTGACCGTCCCACAACGAACGTGGTCATAACATCTATAAGATTTGCCGAGAGGGCTGAGTAAAAATAATAAAAAGCAGAGAATTATATCTCTGTCGTTCTTAACAGAGATATCGCAGTAACAAAACTTCCCACGAACCATTTCATTGGTTCGTGGGAAGTTTGCTTATATAGGCAAAAAATAGCATAAGAAGGCTCCCTCCGGGAGGGAGCTGTCAGCGAAGCTGACTGAGGGAGAGTGCGTTACAATGAATTTAAACTAAACTCAAAATCCCGCAGACTCCTTCCACCACTTCGTGGTCCCCGTCTCGCTGCGGCTCGGTCACGCTCGCGTTCTGACACCACACCGTGGTGTCATTCATTCCGCTTGCGCCGCTTCGCTACCTCTCGGAGGGAGGCTATAACTTGTCATCTGCTTTTATTTATATTTCTATAAGCTCCTTGGGAGAGGCGGTAAAATTGATAACATTTCCGCTGTGGTCAAGCGCTATCATATCCTCTATCCTACAGCCGTACTTCCCCGCAATGTATATTCCGGGCTCGACGGTTACCACGTTGCCGCGGCACAAGACCTCGCCGTCCTTTGACGCGGGTGAAAATCTCGGCGACTCGTGCACGAACATTCCCACTCCGTGACCGAGGCTGTGACCGAAGCAGCCCTCGTATCCCGCAGAGTTTATAATATCGCGCGCCACGCTGTCAACGTAGTGACAACCAACACCCTCGCAGAGCGCGTCAAGCGCCGCCCTTTGTGCGCGGAGAACGGTGTTATAAAGGCGCTTCATTTCGTCGTCGGCTTTGCCTATGATGACCGTTCTCGTCATATCCGAGCAGTAGCCGTCAACACGCGCCCCAAAATCCATCGTGAGAAAGCCCCGCTCTATCGGGATATTTCTCGGAACACCGTGAGGCATAGAGGATACCTTTCCCGACACGGCGATAGTGTCAAACGCCGCCGCTTCAGCCCCATTCCTTCTCATAAAGAATTCAAGCTCAAGCGCTATTTCCTTTTCGGTAACACCCTCTTTGATAAATCCAAGGATATGCTCGAACGCCTTGTCGGTGATGGCCTGAGCCTCGGCTATCTTACCGAGCTCCCATTCACTCTTTATCGCCCTTTGAGATAGTATCGCACCCGACGCGCCGCCCACTATCTCCGCTCCCTTGATATTTTGCCTGAGCTTCTCAAGCATATCACAGCAGACTGAGGACTCCTCAATATATATCCTCTGCAGCTTCTCTATAGCCGCTATCAGTCCAAGCTTTGAGAGCATAGAGCCCTCGGGCATGATCACCTCAAAATCCTCTGCGCTGACCGCCGATCTCGCCGCCTCGATATATCTGAAATCGGCAAGAAGATACGCCTTATCCTCACTCACGAGGATATATCCGTCGGTGTAGTCAAAGCCCGAAATATATCTTTGATTTACCTCGGACGAGATGAGTATTCCCTCTCGGCTGTCTTTTATAAGTCTTTTTCTGAGCTCACTCAGCTGTTCAGTTCTTCTCATATCCTTGCCGCAGCGCTCTCCCACATTTTCTTCATAGCAAGGGCGTCCTCCGCCATAGTTCCCGCAGATTCGCAGATTATCCTCGGCGCAACTCCCTCTTTTACTATCGCCTCTGCCAAGGGCTCAAAATCGGGTCCGTAAACGCTGTCCTCAAAGGTCAGATGACGCTTCTCACCCGCGCCCGTGTATTCTATCTTTGAAAAATGGCAGTGGAGATTGTAGGCATACTTGTCGCCAAGCTCTGTAGCTATCCTGTCAAATATCTGACGGTAGCTGTCAACGTCGGTGAAATATCCGCCGATATTTCTCGCGTTCATATGTCCGAAATCGACCACGGGATAGAGAATTGGGTCTATACGGCAAAGCTCGATGACCTCGTCAAGCGTTCCGAGCTGATTTATCTTGCCCATAGTTTCAAGACCTATGTGGATATCGGTCTTGCCGACTGCCTCGATAGTCCTCGCAAGTGTATCCGAGGCAAGGCGCATCGCCTCTTCTCGGCTTATCTTAGCCGCGCTTCCGCTGTGCACCACGATGGTGTCAGCTCCAAGCAGCTCAGCCGCCCACAGAGAGCGCTTTATATAGTCTATGCTCTTAAGGCGCTTCTCTTCCTCGATTCCCGAAAGCGAGATAAAATAAGGCGTATGGAATGACATCAGCACTCCGTTTGCCCTCGCCTCGTCACCTATTTTTCTGAGTGTGGCTTCGGAGGCGTTGAGCCCATTTCCCGCCTCAAATTCATAGGCGTCAAGTCCGCGCTTCTTTACCCAAGCAGGGGCGTTTACCGTACCCTTGTTGCCTTCCTCATAAAAGGACTCGCTGTTTCCGCCCGGTCCGAAAGTAGGTCTATCTATCATTTTTATCTCTTCCCTTCATTCATCTTTTTGTATCTTTTTATGTAGGGCTTCTCTACCCATCTCTTGAACTTAAAGAACAAGGTAGTCTTATCCTTGATCGGCGGTACTATCAGCGCCTTAAGTCCAAGACGGTGCGCGGCAAGGGCGTCGGTGAGAAGCTGGTCGCCAAGGACCGCGGTGTTAGAGCGATCACTTCCCATTTTATCCATAGCTTTGATAAGTGTTCCGCTCTTGGGCTTTCCGCTGTCGGGATATGCGGGAAGGCCCAAACTCTCATTGAACAGCTCAACTCTCGGCGGGTGGTTGTTCGAGATAAGCGATGCGGATATCCCCGCGGCGCTGAGCGCCGCGAACCAATTTATTATCCTCTCGTCGGGCTCGGGCTGTTCGTATGGAGCGAGGGTGTTATCTATATCTATAAGCAGCGCCGACACCCCTATCGAGCGCAAAAAATCTACCGACACCAAATCGAAGGTATCAAACATATAGTCGGGAGTGAGTAAATATTTAAGCGAAAATTTCTTGTTTTTCATATTTTCAAGTCCATCACATTCAAAGATTTATTTAACTAATTGTACCACAAGCCGCCCCTTCTTACAAGCGCTTTTGAAAAAATCTAAATTTTTTTAAAAAAGCTATTGACAAAGGTATATCTTTGTGATATTATATTAGAGCGGTTTTCAATAGCACTTTATGCGGGTGTAGTTCAATGGTAGAATTCCAGCCTTCCAAGCTGGCCGCGTGGGTTCGATTCCCATCACCCGCTCCAACAATAGATGGCGCATCTATGATGCGCCATTTATGCGATATGTGCCTTTAGCTCAGCCGGATAGAGCAACTGCCTTCTAAGCAGTAGGTCGGGGGTTCGAATCCCTTAAGGCACGCCATACGGAGGGATTAGCGCAGTTGGTTAGCGCGTCAGGTTGTGGCCCTGAAGGCCGTGGGTTCGAATCCCATATCTCTCCCCAGCAAAAAAGTCCATTTGTCTTTAGACAAATGGACTTTTTTGAATGAAGCGCGCCAAAGCGCATGAAAAATGAAACAGGGCTACGCCCTATGAAGTGTGCCTTCGGCACATTGAGATGCAAAACGCGCTTCGCTTCATGTTCCGCTTGCGGAATACATCATACGAGCATAGCGAGTGCTTCATATCGCCGTTAGGCGATGCTTCATTCACAACAAACAGCCAAAGCGGCAGAGCCGCTTTGGCTGTTTGCTTTTATTATCAATCAAACCAAATAGGATTGGATATCGAAACAAATCGACAGTTCGTAAGGTCAAATATCTCCGCGCGGTAAAAAGCTCTCTTCTGAACCTCAAGCTCAAGCGCCTGAGGAAGCTTTCCGTCGTATACCGAGGAATAAGCTATTCCCTTGTCGGTGATAACCCTCAGCTCGTACGCCGAGTTGTCCTTGAACATCTTCGGGAAGAAGTCGTCAACGCGAAGCGTCAGCTTCATTCCGTCCTTGTATTCTACCACCGAGCCCATCGGCTTGCCGTCAACAAACATCTTCATTCCAACAGCGCCAACGGCATAATCTCCGTCGTGCATCTGGTCGAAGAAGTTCTTAGCAAGATGCTCTCTGTTGTAGAAAACTCCAAACGGAATACTGCTGGGGTCGGAGTGCGAGTCAGAGCCACCCGACACGTAAACTCTCTTGCCCAGTGCAAGTATATCTGTCCAAAGCTCGTAACCCTTAAAGCTCCAGCTCGACTCATACCACGAATAAAGCGCCTCGAGATGAGTGAACTCGCCGTGATAGTAATCAAGCGGGTCGTCAGACTCAAGCAGATCCTTCGGGTGAGGGTGGACCATCATTCCGCCGATAGACTGTACGTAAGCCGTAAGCTCACGGAAGCGCTCCAGAGTAAAGCTGGGATATCCGTATCTACCCGTAAGCTCATCGCCCTTAAATCCGAATTCGGGGAAATTTGCCATGACCATAGCCACGCCGTACTTGTGCGGGAACAACATATTATAATGTATGATCTCCGCGCCCGTAACCGCGTTAAGCTCTCTTAATACCGTACCCGGCTCTGTTCCCATAACGAATCTCTTCTCGTCCCACTCGGGAAGGAAAAATCCTCTCATCTGTCTGTGGTCAACGATAACAACGAAATCTATTCCGTTCTTCTCAAGCGCCGCGGGCCACTCCGACATAGCAACGCTTCCGTCACTCGTTCCGCCGCACGCGGTATGGACGTGCATATCGCCGTAATAAGCCTTAGTGCCCTCGTAATAAGCGTCCATAGCGGCAAAATCAGCGTCATTGAGGGGAAGTATCTTGTGCGCGTCCTCGGTATCGGTGGTCCAAGCATCGGCGCGGTTTTCGATATACTCGGTAGGCGTGGGGATTATTATTTCCTCAACCTCCTTGGCAAATCCCTCTATCTTGCAATCCTTAAGCTCGATATTAGCCTTGCCGCCGCGGGGCGTTACCAACGCGCCCTTATTGGCTCTTGTGTCTACGAAGGTACAGTTCTCGGCGTATACACCGCTGCGCTCATTTGAAAGGTCGGGCTGGAAGACACCCTCGTTCTCTCGGCTGGCATCAACAAATACCGAGTTGTATGCTTTCAAAACAACTCCTTTATCGCCCTTAGCCACGGTACATATTCCGTATTCGCCCTGAAGATTAGCCAAATAGGAATCCTTTATAATGAATTCCGACACGTCTACATTCGGCGAGGAATTGTCAAAACTGCGGCAAAGATTGGTAAATCCGAAATGCTGTGTGGTATTATCGAAGCAGATTCGGTCAAACACCGCCTTATTGGCGCGAATATTGGCAAATCCGCCTCCCTTTTTCGAGTCGTTATAGTGGCTCGATCGCATATTCTTGAAGTATATCTCTCTGTAAAGCTTGGAATCTTCCTTCGGAGCTGCGCTGCGGAGCAATGTCTTTCCGCACGTTCCCTCCTGAATGATGTTGTTAAACTCTATCCTAAAGCTTCCGCCGTCTCGGCGCTTATCATACAGACGAACTTTCTTCAAAACAAATCCGTCAAAAACAATGGATTCTGCCGCAACGGAAGAAACCTGAAGCTCTCCGTATTCAAATCCGCCGTAAAGTACGCTTTCATTCTCGCCGCGCAAAGGATTGAGTGTGGGAGCCGCGAGAGGATCTTCGGAAAATACGTTGGGATCTATTCCCGCGCCCTCGCCCAAAAGAGTGATAGAACGCTCTATGAGATATCCGTCAATACGGTTCACACCTGACGAAAACAGAATAACGGGAGTGCTGAAGGACTCATAAGGAAGTCCCTCCAAAACGGTCTGCGGAACTTCTGTGGCAAGCTTAGCTGCGTCCTTTATATTTCCAAAAAGATTTTCACCCTCTTTTGCCGAATAAGTGATTCCTTTAAAGGTGAAGCTATCCTTTGGCGCATTTTCAAAATCAGCCTGAACGGCATAATAGCCTTTTGGAAGTGTAAGCATTTTTCCCTCCTTGATTATATGGATTTTGGTATCACATATACCGAGTTTATTGTAGCACACGGCTGTTATATTGTCAATAATTTGAGTTTTTTTAGTGAAAATATTTTCCTAAATTACAGCAGGGGCAAAAAAGCCGATACGGAAAACCATATCGACCTTTTTGTTTGGCAGCAATCGGAGTTTGCATATATTCGTATATGCCTAAGGTTATTATATCATACATTCGTATGATTTGTCAAGTCATATATTTATATGCGTGATACAATTATATATATACACAATTACAATCGTTTTTAAAATTAAAAAGGAGAACTATTATATGCATTATTACCAAAGGCTCAGAGATCTTAGGGAAGACGCTGACAAAAAGCAAGCGGATATCGCGGAGCTCCTTGGCATATCCCGACAGCATTATTCCTTATATGAACGCGGCGACCGCGAGCTTCCGATGCATCATTTTCTCACTCTGGCAAGATACTATAACGTTTCTCTTGATTATCTCGCCGGTCTGATCGATAAACCGAGAAAATTATACTAAGCAAATACTCCTCTTAAACAGGTTATCTCTGTTTTTTGTCCTCTGTAGGGGTCGACGTCCCCGGCGACCCTAAAATCTGAATCTAAAAAGTTAAGACCGCCATCTCCGCCCGTGTCATCCTCGAACGCTATGTTTTTCCCGAGATTCTTCGCTTCGCTCAAGAATGACAACGGGAAAACATAGCTGTGAAGGATCTCGGGCGGAAACCAAAACGTAAGTTTTTAGACAAACCAAGGCGTTGCCCCCTACAACCCCTTATAAGAAAACCACCGTTGCGCTTGGCGCAACGGTGGTTTTTGTCTATATATTTCAAACGGATGACCGCTCTTATTATCGTAGTGGTTCTATATTAAAATATATATCAAATTCTTGATATTCAAATCAAGACGGTTATTTTGCGTAATCGACTGCTCTGCTCTCTCTTATAATGTTTATCTTTATCTGTCCGGGGTACTTGACCTCTTCCTGGATCTTAGCAGCCATGTCTCTCGCTATAAGCTTCATTCCGTCGTCGTTGACCTCCTCGGGCTTGACCATAACGCGGATCTCTCGTCCCGCCTGTACTGCAAACGCCTTGTCAACTCCGCCAAAGCTCTTAGCGATCTCCTCGATCTTCTCGAGTCGCTTAATATAATTTTCAAGATCCTCTCTGCGCGCTCCGGGTCTTGCCGCGGATATCGCGTCAGCCGCCTGAACTATCACAGCTGTGATAGACTTAGCGTCAACGTCACCGTGGTGCGCCTCTATAGCGTGGATGACCTCCTTGCTTTCCTTATACTTCTTAGCAAGGTTTACTCCAAGCTCAACGTGTGAGCCCTCCATCTCGTGCGTCTGCGCCTTTCCTATGTCGTGCAGAAGTCCCGCACGCTTTGCAACGGTACTGTCTATTCCAAGCTCGTCAGCTATCATTCCCGCGATAAGCGAAACCTCAATAGAGTGCTTAAGCACGTTCTGACCGTAGCTCGTTCTGAACTTAAGTCGTCCAAGCATTCTGATAAGCTCGGGATTTATGCCGTGGATTCCCACGTCAAAGGTAGCTCTCTCGCCCGCCTGCTTGATAACAGCCTCAACCTCTCGCGAAGCCTTCTCAACCGTTTCCTCGATTCTCGAGGGATGTATACGTCCATCGGATATAAGCTTTTCAAGAGTTATTCTCGCCGTTTCTCTTCTCACGGGATCAAATCCCGAAAGGGTTATAGCCTCGGGAGTATCGTCGATAATAAGCTCTATTCCCGTAAGCTTTTCTATCATCTGGATATTTCTTCCCTCTCGTCCGATTATCCTTCCCTTCATATCCTCGCTGGGAAGCGATACTACCGATATAGTAGTTTCGGCAACGTGATCGGCAGCGCAACGCTGTATCGCAAGGGATATAATGTTCTTTGCCTTTTCGTCAGCCTCGTCTTTAAACTGCTGTTCAAGATCGGAAAGTCTTTGTGCAAGCTCGTGCTTGACCTCAGACTCAACTCTGTTGATAAGCTCTTCCTTAGCTTCCTCGGCAGATATTCCCGATATTTGCTCAAGAACCTCCTGCTCCTTTTTAAGCAGGACCTCTATCTGTTCTCTGACAGCGTCATTTTCCTTGAGTTTTTTATCGAGCATTTCGTTTTTGCGTTCAAGTCCTTCAGCCTTTTTGTCAAGATTTTCTTCCTTTTGAGTTATTCTTCTCTCCATTCGGGAAACCTCGGCGCGTCTTTCCTTGAGTTCTTTTTCCGCTTCGTTTCTCTGACGCAGGATATCTTCCTTAGCGCTTATAAGAGCTTCTTTTTTCAAGGATTCGGCATCTTTGACCGCATCTTCTTTAATTTTCTTTGCTTCGCTCTCAGCCGAGCCTATCTTTCTTTCGCCTATTCTCTTGCGCAGCGCAACGCCAACGAGAACACCGACGAGGATAGCAACCACAGCCGTAGCCGCGAGCAATATCCAACCCCATAATTCCATATAGCACCTCCTTGTTTTTTATTTTAGAACACCGAGCTGAACGCCGTTTGCTTCGGGTTACAATGCTTCTCAACCCTCAAACGCACACGGCTATCTATATCATTAATCAACGAATAAAAACACTTTCGCATCCTATGATACACATAAATATATTTTACACCATCTGCAACCTTTTGTCAAGTTTTTTTTAAGACTCGAAGCGAATAATGGCAAAATCAAAGGAGGTGCCGATGATTATCGGGGCAAATCAAAGGGACAGACCGCCAAAGCGGTCTGTCCCAAGGAAACAAACAATATTTTATTAGTCTGCCGTAAGTCCCGAGCGCTCGATACCCTGTACCAGATATCTCTGGCAGAAGAGGTACATTACTATCAGCGGAGCTATTATCATAAGTCCGCAAGTGTTTCTTATTGCGGCATAATAGATGTTCTGTCCCGCATAGTCGTTGCTCAACGACGAAGGCACTCCAACGATCTTAGGCAACAGCTTTACCTTGTTCGTTGTAAAGAATACGTTCGTGTAGAAGTCATCTGTCCACTGCCACGAGAAGGCGAACAGGAACACGGTGATCATCATCGGTATAGAGATCGGCAATATGATCGTAAGGAAGGTTCTCATTATGCCCGATCCGTCTATGTACGCAGACTCCTCAAGCTCATCCGGCACTCCTCTGAAGAACTGTCTGAGCATAAAGATGTAAAGACCGTTCTTGAATGCCAAGCCCGTAATCGAAAGTACTATCAAAGGCCAATATGTATTGGTCAAATTTATTCCGCTTGCGGTAAAGGTCTCCCAAGCATTGGGGAAGATATCTATCTTGGAAAGGAATTCGTTTGTTATCGTCTTTCCGAAGAAGTTTATACCGCCGCCGTTCAAAAACTGGAATATTCCGAGGATATCGAAATATTTGAAGTTAACGAACAGAGAGAGCTGAAGCGTCTGGTGAGGAATTACGAGTGAGAAGACAACCGCCAGGAAGACGAATTTGTTTCCTCTGAACTTAAACTTAGCAAGACCGTACGCTATCATACAGCATATAAAGGTCTGTACCAAAGCGGTGCTGAGCGAGAGCAGGAAGGTGTTTATAAACGCCTCCAAGTAATTGAGCTCAGTCCATATCGCTTTATACATATCAAGCGAGAAGTTCTTAGGAATAAGTCTTACGGTTACGTCGACGAAATCCTCGGGGGCCATTACAGATCCCGCAATCTTTGTAAAGAAGGGGAAAAGAACGACGTACGAGATACCTATGAGAAGTATCAATCTGAACAAGAACCAAACTACCTTCTTAACGAAGTACATCGAAAGGAGCTTAGCTTTAAGACGTTCCTTGAGAGGGGTTCTTTCAAACTCGACCCTGATCTTGTTTTTGGTCTCTTTTCGAACCTTAGGTTTATTATCTAAATTCTGTGCGTTCATCTTTTACCTCCTCTCTCAATCACGTCTCTGATAGAATACCATTGCCGACGATATGATACCTGCTATGGCCGCCAATACCAATATGACGATCAGGAAGTATATCCACGACATCGCAGAGCTCAAAACCATTCCGTCCTTACCGTTATAGATTGTGTCTATATAGGTCATGACCACGTTCGAGTTTGTCGTAAAGGAGTCTATTATCGTATAAACGGCATTTACCAATATCATCGGGCTTATCATCGGGAAGGTTATCTTCCAAAAGGTCTCCCACGCGGTAGCTCCGTCTATCTGAACAGACTCATATATTGCAGGGGATATCGACTGAAGTCCCGCAAGGAATATAAGCATCTGTACACCGGAACGGTTAACGATGTCATATATATCGTTTATCGCCACAAGAACGTACTTAAGCAAGCCTTCTCCGATTGCCATACCTTCAAACAATCTTTCTATGTCCATTGCCGAAACTATGTTTCCCGAAGTACTTGAACCCGAACCGTCGTCGATACCCGATGAATCTCCCATATACTCGGAGAGTATGTTCTGAGATTCGATAGATTCCATAATACCTGTTGAAAGAATAACGGGGATAAAGAATATTGCTCTGAACGCCGCGCGTCCTGCCATCTTCTGATTAAGCAGTACCGCCATAAAGAGCGAGAATATCAATATCATCGGTATATCGAAGGCAAGATTTTTAAGACCTTCTCCAAGCTTTTCTATAAACTCGGAGTCACCGATAGCTGTTTTATAGTGTGTCCATCCCGCGTCGATAAGCTGATATCCCGCAGCGCCCATCTTTATCTCATAGAAACTATACTTGATAGAGTCGATAACGATAGGCATATATACGAGGATAAAGCCTATTACGAACGGAAGGACGAAGAGCCAGCCGCCTCGCGCCTTACGTCTGTCAAGGGAGGCTATTTTTCTTTTTTTAGGTGCTTTTAATTCTTTTGTCATTATTATTTACCTCCCTTTCACTTTTTTAATACAACGTAGCCGTAAGTCGGAATTGTGTAGGTGATCTCGTTATAGTCTGCGGTAACCGCATAGTTGTTGAAGTTGAGCAGGAATGCTGTACCGTTTTCGTACTCAACGTAAACTATCTTACAATCGTCAGCCGCATACTTTTCTCTGGGATCTTCCTTATTGTTCTCAGGCTCCTTGACATTCGAATCATTAGTTCTTGCAGGAATCTCATAATCCTGTCTTATGCCCGCGCCGTCTATTTTGTAGTTATTCTTGAGATCATCCATCTCAGCCTTGATACCCTCAAGGTCAAGCAGATCACTTGCCGTGATCTCCGCATAAATGGTGTCGATCTCGCTCATTTTAGCCTCAAGAAGAGCATAGATCTCATCGGATACCGCACCTCTGTTCTCCTGGATGCAATTCCAATAATTTGTGAGTGTTTCATACTCGGAAGCCACCTGATAATTTTGCTTTACAACAGCATCTGTCATAAAGTATATGCCCTGCTCTTCTGCTATAAGTTCTCTCATCTCAACAAGAGCGTTAGCCATAGCAGCCTTATCTCCAATAGCCTTAGCGGCATCGTAAGCAGCCTTGGCAGTCTGAATAGGCTTCAAGATATTTTCTCTTCTTGTATTCAACAATGTCTTGTAGTGGTCAACAGTGGCCTTGAAATCCGAGCTTTCGATATACTGTCTGCCCTCAAGTATTGTCTTACGAGTTTCCTCGATCTTATCTGCCAACGCATCCTCTTCATACTTTATAGCATCCTCAAGCTCCTGGCGAGCATCTCTGAGAAGCTCATCCTTATCGGGAACACGGTATCCGTCGACAAATACGTGATCGGTTATTCTGCTGGTCTGAACATCCTTAAGAAGACCGTTAAGCTCTGTATAGATATCAACAAGGTCATCGAACCAGATGTCATATCTTACCGAGTAATACTCGTGCAGTCTCTCTGTGTTCTTCAAAATATCGGTGTTCTGATAAGAGAGTATGAAGTTGACCGACGCGCCGTTCTCAACAGCCTTGAGAAGCGCGTAATTGATATTACCCTCCATATTGATAGGAGTTCCTGCGAATTCAACGTATCCGTGGAGAACCATTCCAAGGAAGGGGATAGAAGCCGATGCCTGCGCATAATGGCTGGAGTCAAGAGCCGCATCAACTATATAGTCCACGTACTGCCAAGCATAAGCGTTTGCCGAGGAGGTCATTACCTTCTGATACTTCTGATCAAGATATTTGAATGCCTCTACAGTAAACTGCTTGGAGTCTGCGCGGTTGTAAGGCTCATCCTCATCGAAGTCGGAGTTGAGCTGCGAACCGAGCGTGGATACCGAAATTCCAACAGGATCATACTTCAGATAATTCTCTGTAAATTTTTCGTAGAATCTGCTGTAGTAAGCAGGAGACATAGCAAGCTCGAAGTAGCTTACGTAGGTCTGCTTTGTCGCGCTGTATTCACGCTTACTTGTATATCTGTTATCTATCGTCTTAACGGCATGCTTTTTAAGTGTAACACCGTCAAACGCTGTGTTGTTGGAGATAAACACGAAATCGAAGTCGGGGAATATACCAAACTCCTTCTCCTTCGCGTAGGAAACCAGATCCTCAAATCCATCGTTTCCTCCAACCGCCTTATCCCACTTCAGTCCGTAAGGATACGAAGCCTCGGTCATACCGCCCTTGGTATAGCCTGTGAGGATAAAGTTTATGTTGCTTACTCCCTTTGCGCTCAGTTCCCCGTACATAGTCTTCAGATCTTCAAAAGACGTAAGGGGTGCCATCGTGCTGACAGGAATAGAAAGTACTCTCTTTGTTGTCTCTATCGCACCAAAGGTCTCGATATATACGGGAATATCTTCCTTAACATCCTGCTCGGTAAGTCTGGTAATAACACCGGTTCTCTCAAGGTAATCTCTATAAGCCTGAGCCATTCCAACGTAGTTGCAGGTGTAGAAATCGGATATGTTCTTTTCCTGCGCTGCCTTTTCGTCGGTGAGCATTATGTATCTTACCTTGTAGTTTCCTGCATACTTTCTTGAAGAAACAACAGTCCAAGGAGTATTAGCTCCTACAGAGATCGCCTCTGCCATGTTGTAGGTATCCTGAGGTCTGGGATATACCGTCATCTTAACGGTATTGTAAGGATGAGTTCTTACCGCATGATATGCCGAGAGCTCCATAAGGGCATCGCCCTCTTCAACTATCGCGATATATCCGCGCTTTCTCTCGTATACGGTAACCTCCTCATATTCCTGTACATCCTCCTCGGCCTCCTCGCCCTCTTCATCCTCGTCTTCAAGGGTAGGATCCTTGGGTATCGGGACCTTCTCTGTAACTACCTGATTTTCATACAGACCGAACACAGGATATCTTATGATCTCCTGGTGCGTACCGGTTATCGTGTGGTAAGCGTAGTCCTGACCGTAAACCTTACTTGTTACAGTCATAGGCGATCCAACCTTAGCTATCTCTTCGAAATCGAACAATGCGCCCGATCCGTCGGGATAGAAGGTAGCGCCCGTATTGGGGTTCTGACCTGCTCCCATGTAGGGGAGTATCTCGATATTGTCAAGACGGTAAAGCGACTCATTGAAACGAATTCCGTTTGCGGGAAGTCTTACGCTGAGTCCGTACTCGTCAAGAGTATATTCAAGCGCCATTCTGAACAGAGGAGGATTGCTATCCTTACTCTCGTGTCCAACGTTGATGTGGTCCTCGTCAAGCATTTCATAAGTATAAGTCTTCAGCTTATCCTTTATGATCTGCTCGAGCTTGCTCTTCTTGATGTCCTTTATCTTACCGTCAAGAATGTAAACAGACATTCCGTCACGAACCTTGGTGTAACCCGAGGGGAGCGCAACCTTTCCATTCTCATCGGGCTCATAGAGCTGATAGAATCCAAGCTCTGAGGTAAAGAGCTCGTAATCCCACTGAGATATCTCGCCCTGCTCGACAAGCTCCTTAAGGGGCTCGAGGATTCTCTTTTCAAAGGAGGTCTTCTCAATAACCTCGGGAACGAGCATCTTAGACTGCTCGCGTCCTATAGAATACTCAACTCTTATACCGTTTTTGATATTCTTTACGGTTATCTGGCTGGCGGTATACGTTGTCATATCCGCAGCGGTAGATTCGGTGTCACCCTCACCCTGAATAGCATCTGCAAAGCTATAGAAGGTTTCGGATGCATCAGTCTTTATGTTGGTAAATTTTACAACGAGCTGAGAAAGGAGCTGCTTTTTAATAGCAAAGTTAACGTCAGAGCTTCCAACGTTATAGGGGTTTGTGAAGAGTATATCGTCTGTTGTGGTAGACTTAACTGCAACCTCTCCGCTATAAGCGTCAACGTAGATCTGGTAACCGTCCTTCTCAAAGCGAAGGTCCATAGTAGCAAGCTTTTCCTCGGGGGTATCTATAATAGTTGCTTCCTGGCCCTCGGGAACTATAGTCGTACCCGAGATATAGTTCATTGTAGGCGTTGCATTGCTTGTGTTGTAGGTGTACTTAGGCGCAGACGCTCCGTCTGTAGCAAAAGTAGCAACCGAGAATGCGCTCATAAGCATAAGAACAGCCAAGAGTATAGAAATTATTCTTTTTGTTAACATCTTTTCTTCCTCCTATCTGACTATGCTCGGTACTGAAGCTCTGTAACGATGTTGGTAACAAAGCTTACTATCTTTGTGAAGAGTGTCGAGAACAATATTGCTATAAACATGATACATACCATACCAACTATAGTTCCCAATACAGTTATAATATTCTTTCCTATTCCATAATCGTGAGTTACCATCAATGCGAAGAAGATCAACATACCCGTCCATATAAATCCGATAGTAACAACAAGATTTACTATATCGACCTCGTTTGCAAGAACGAAGTTAGATATAAACGTTGCAGGAATCATAAGTAACGGCAACGGTGCAAGCGAATACATAGCAGCTACCATAATATCCTTGAAGCTGCCCTCACCCTCAAACAGAGTGGTAAGACACCAGTTTGCGATCACTCCAAGCGCCAAGGGAACCACAACCGAAAGGATCGTTCCAAATATACCCGTGTATTCTTCCTTGGGGTTAAGCATATATCCGCGTCCGATGTTCTGATAATAGAAGCCTACCAAGGTCACACCAAGTATGGTAGCACCTGCGCGGAGCGAACCTCTCTTTTCGTGCTTCAGATCCCAGAAACCGTCGAACGGGTGGAACATAACGTGGAATACGTAGAGCAATTCCTGAGCGTAAGTTCTCTTTCCGCCCGAAATAGCCGTGCGCTTGTTTACCTTCTTTGCATACTTCATAAACTGCGACCAGCCAACTACCACAGCTATAACGATCACGGGAATCAGAAGGATATACTTGGACATCCATTCTTTTCTGATCTCCTTATACGCCTCGGAGTAGTTTTCTGTATCGTACGCAGCCTTATAATACGATATAGCGCCATCGTAATCACCGCTTCTGTAAAGCGCGTTACCGATTCCTATATACGCCGTATCGAAGTTGGAGTTTCTCTGAAGTATCTTCTTCCAGTCGTTGATAGCCTCGTCGTATCTTCTCTCGTTCTGATTTCTCAGAGCGTTTATCAATATATCGCCGTACTCTGTACGCTCATATATTGCAAACTTTGAGGTCTTAGCGTCAAGGAGAAGCATCGTATCGCCCTGATAGGTGATAGCTGCAAGTCCTTCGGAAGATATGTTTCCGAGCTGTGTTCCTATATCTCCGAACGCAAACAGAAGGTTTCCGTCGTAGTCATAAGTAAACACCTTGCTTCGCTTCTGGTCGATTATAGACCAGGTAGCCTCAGGTCCTACCGCAACGTCAACAACGGTAGACGGACCCGTGATGGTATCTGTTACAGACACCTTCTTCAGATCTACCTCTCCCGAAGGAGGATAGAAGCCGTTACGTCTCATGATCTCGTCACCTGCCGCGTTAAGCATCTTTACAGGTGCGAAGTCACCTTCCTTAGACTTTGAAGTGATCGCCGATGCAACGGTATCCTCTTTTATAGAAGATGTAGTAACGTAAATAAATCCGCCGGAGTTGATCGTTATATTGTTAAACTCCTTGGAGATTATCTTATCCGATTTTTTCCTCTGCTCGTCGGACTGGAATTTTCTCATGAGTATATCCCAGAAAGGAACGTCCTCCTCCTGAGCTCCGATAAATCCGGTAAATTCACCCTCATCGGTCATAACGATGATACCCTGATAGGTGGTAGAGGATACAACGTACATTCTGTCGTACTGGTCAACCGCCATAGCAACAGGGCTATATACCGCGCTGTCACCAAAGAGCTGTGACTCGGGCTGGGGAATTATCTTAAGGAAGTTACCCTCGTGGTCAAAGGTAACTATTCTGTTTGCTTCGGTATCACAAACGAATATACGTCCGGGGATCTCTTCTCCGTTTACGACCTTATCGGGTGTAACGAATACGCCCTGAGGACCCGAAAGACTGTCCTCTATTCCCTGCTCGTTTATGAATGTTTCGATTATAAAGTTAAGCTTGTAATACGGGTCAAGCACGAGTATTCTGTTATTTCCCGTATCGGCAATATAAACGTTACCCAAGGAGTCTGTTTCAAGATCCGCGGGAGACGCTATAGTTGCCTTAGCGCCAAGCTGCTCAAGATCGGGATAAAACTCCTTCATCTTCACCTCATCGGTAAGTCCGATATAAGATGCGTCGATCACCTTAACGGGGTTGTATGCCTCAGGAGAATAAAGTGCCGTTCCGTTTATCGAATATGTATATGTCTTATAGGGCGCTGCACTTGCAGGAAGAGCAAATATCATGACAAGCACAAACATCAGACATATTATAGATGTAAACTTTTTCATTTTCTCCTCCTGTTAATTAGTCTTTCATACCACTGGATCCCATGGTCTCAATAATGTTAGACTGAGATATAACGAATACCATGATAGGTACCAACATCATTATTACCGTTGCGGCTCCGCTGGCTCCGGCACGCTTTATACCGCCCGCCGTGATCTGCTGTATAGCATAGTTGAAGGATTTGAGCTCCTCCGAGTGAATGTAGATCGATGCTCCTCTGTTCCAGAGATCCTGGAAGGAGTAGATTATAAGTGTGAGCCACGCAGGCTTAACCATAGGCATTGCTATTACCCAGAAGGTCTTAAGCTCGCCCGCGCCGTCAAGACGCGCACTTTCAAGCACCGAGTTGTTTACGTGAGTGTCCATAAACTGCTTCATCAGGTAAAGTCCGAGCGAGGTTGCCCAAGCGGGGATTATGATTGCCCAATAAGTGTCTATGATCTTGAATGCACTCATAAGTATAAAGCTTGTTACGGCTGTAACCGTTGTATGGAACATAAGAGATGTTCTTACAAGTCTGAACATTCCCTTTCCTCCGGGGAATGCGATCTTAGCCATCGCATACGCCGCAAGTGAGGAGAAGAACAGGTTTCCAACCGTACCTGTTACAGCGGTGAATACCGTGTTGAATATGTATCTCGTAAACGGAACAACCGAGGTATCCATAAGTGAGAACAGGTCTGAGTAGTTCTTGAACGTGGGCTTAGCCACGTAAAATCTTGGGGGGAACATCCAAAGCTCGTCAAGAGGCTTGAAGGACTGAATAACCACGTAATACATAGGTATAAACATGAATATTCCGAGGATCACGAGCATAAACGTGATTCCCGCGTCTCCTCCTCTTGAGCGGGCAAGGACGACTTTGTGTTTTCTTGTTCTTAACTTTGCCATATCACTCGCCCACCTTCGAAATTATCTTTTTAACGAGCATGTTCGCTCCTATCATGACCACGAACAATACGACCGCGATGGTTGATGAATAACCTATCTCAAATCTCATTGAACCGTAGTCCTCCAAATGGTGCACTATCGTGTGCGCCGCGTAGTCGACCGAGGGGAATCCGCACAGCGCGGTAACGATTCCTCCGAATCCGAAGGAAGACGTGATCGCCATTACCGCACCGAACATAAGCTGAGGCTTCATACTCGGAAGAACTATGTACCAAAGCTCCTGCCATCTGTTCTTGATTCCGTCAACAGCGCCCGCTTCAAAGAGTGCGCGGTCAACTCCCTGAAGTCCCGCAATAAAGGACAGGAAGGATGTACCAAGAGATGTCCAAAGCGCAACCACTATACACAGAGGCATAACGTAATTTGCGTCCTGGAAGAAGTTTATAGGTGTTGTTACTATACCAAGCTCAAGCAGCCAAGCGTTTGCCCAACCGTAGGAGTCACTCGAGAAGAGTGTCGCCCAGATGAGGTAAACCTGACCTGATATTGAGGGAGCATAGAATATAAGTGTTACTATAGCTCTTATCTTGGGGGGAAGTTCATTGATGAACCAAGCTATCATGAACGCCATGATATACGATACAGGTCCTACGATAGCCGCGAATATCAGAGTATTCTTAGCAGCAAGCAGGAAGATATCATCATCAAGAAACAGTCTTATATAGTTGTCAAGATACACGAGATTAGGCATCTCGAGCATATTAAAGTCCGTAAAGCTTATAATTATTGAGAGCAATACGGGTATAACAGTAAAGCATGTGAAAATAAGCATGTACGGCGCAACCATAAGATATGCAGCCCAGTTACGCTTCATTTCTTTGATCGTCCAACTGAACTTAGATATGTCATTGCGCGCAACAGCCTTTTTCTTCGCTGTTTTCTGTGACATTTGCTTCTTCTCTCCTTTTTATATTATTTGTATGCTTCGTAGGATTCAAGTGCGGTAGCCGCGCTGTTCAAATACTTGATAGCATCGGCAAACAGCTCTGCGTTAGCCTCTCCAAGGGCGATAGCCGCAGATCTGAGAGAAGCATAGTCCTCTGTTTTTCCTTCGTCTATAGCCGCTATAGCTCTTTCGTATACACCGTTATAGGATGCGCTGTAGGAAGCGCTTTCCTTAGCCGCCGCAAGCGCGTCAGTTGCCTGACCCATACGCTTTTCAGCAAGTGTCTGTCCTATATAGTCAAGAGTTTCAAGTTCAAACTCCGAACGCTTACGGGTAATTTCCTTATTTATAGTAGTGATGTAGCTCTGAAGCTCTGTTACGGGGTCTGCGCCGTTATTGTAAGCCGCGAGGAACGCGAAGTTAGTGTAACGGTCTATAATATAGCTTCCGGGGTAGTTGGGGATAGACGCGAGATTATTGAACTGCGTAAGCAGGGCATCAAGCTCGGTTGCGGTCCAGCCCATGCTCGTAAGAGCGTTGATGTTCGCCGTAGCTCTCTTAGCCGAAGGACCGATAAGCGCTATCATCTCGTTAGAGTAGTCAGACTGACACTGTGCTCCCGAATGCCACTTCATAAATTCCCAAGCCGACGCCTCGTCCTTGCAATCGGTTATCATAACGATAGCCGAAAGGTTAGAAACCGATACGTTGTTAAGCTTACCGTTTTCATCCATATATCCGGGCATCGGATGGAAGCTCCAAAGGCCCTCGATCTCGGTTGCAAATACCTTGAGCTGGTTGTATGTAGCTGCATACTCTGCAAAGAGTATGGGCATTTCACCGGTTCTGAAACGGTTAGCAGGATCATATTTATAGGGGAACGAATACATGGTAAACATGTTACACATCGTATTGAACGCTTCGAGCGCAAGGTTGGAATCGAGGTTTATTCTCATTCCGTTATCCGCGAAGAGCTCTCCGTCCATCTGATAGAGGAATACCTTATAGTCGGTATGCATTCCTATCATCATATTGTTAGCCTGGAGCACAGGGATCGCTTCAAGAAGGTCATCCCATGTTTCGGGAACTTTAAGTCCGAGGTCTGCAAGGATATCGTCACGAATGAACATCATATTGAAGGCCTGCGCCTCGGGGAGTCCGTAGTAATGATACTCACCCTTCGAGTTCTCTATTCCAAGAACTATCATCGCCGCTTCGTTGAATTGAGTTATTGCTCCATCGAAGCCCTCACAACCATCAACAGGAAGGAGCGCGCCTCTTATAGCGTAGTTTATAACGTCGCCCTGAACAAGACCTATATAAACGTCAGGTCCTTTTCCCGCAAGTATCGAAGGAAGCAGTGTTCCCGCAGCAATGAGCTTAAGGTCAACGGGTATGCCCGTGTTGCGAGAGAAGTCATTGTTTATAAGTCCTCTTACGACCTGTGACTGGTCACGTCCGGAAGAAAGCCATACTTCAACCGACTCATCCTCGTCAACCATCTTCATAGTACCCATGCGGTCGTAGTTTCTGAAAAAGCTCATGAAGAATCTCGAGAGCTCGTAAACCATCGACTGCCAGAAGTTTGCCTTAGCCTTGGGGAGATCATAGCTCTCACCCTGAACGGATATGAAGTCAAGCACAAGGGGCTGAGTCTTTGCATCTCCGAGCCAAGTACCGAGCGAACCGATATCGGTCTTAAGCTCCTCAAGGCTCTTAGCGACCTCATCCTCGTCAGTACCCATCTTATTAAGAAGACGAGCGATATCGGCAAGCGTTGCCGTCATCGAGCTCTTATCTCCCGCTATCTCAGCCAGGTTGCTCGATACTTCCTCAAGAGTACGGGCTTGGATGATAAGGTCTATCATCGTGTCGGGCATTATACGGTTAAATCCGTAATCGCGGTACTCATCAGGAGAAGAACCTGTAAGCTTGATAAAGCTAAGATAGTCGTTATTTATTGAGTCAAGGGAGTTCTGAACGGTATTTACTATATCGCCCATGCTTCCCAAGGAAACCTCTATCTTAAGTGTGTAAACGACGCCTTCCTTAAAGTAGAACTTGAACCCGTCAAGGTGTCCCTCCTGTCCGTCGTTTACCGCTTCGGACTGCCAATCCGAAGAATATCCAAAGCGAAGGTTAGCTGCCTCAGCAAAAGGAAGTCCATTGTAATATCCGTCCTCTCCCTCATTTACAGTAGAGTCGCTGTAAAGGTAGAGAGCACGTGAAACGAACATACCGTCAAGCAATGCCTGGCGATATCTCGCCGCTATTTCATAAAGTCCGCTCGAGCTTACCTCGAACTGGTATGTTACCCATTGACCTACAGTCTGCCACTTTTCTCCACCAATGGTGTTAAGCACAGTTCTGTCGGTAGCGGAGGGAGATGTGATAGCGCTCGATTTGTCCTCGATAGGATATACAGTCTGCGAGGAGGAAGCCGAGAAATACTCAGCCTCTATCTTTATCTGATCTGTACCCTCGGGCGCGTTTTCATATTTCTTTATGTAGTCCGCATAGGAAACGCTGTCCTTGGGAACTACAAGCTTCACGCTCTTTATCGCGATAGGCTCGTTAACGCCCTCAAGCGAGATCGAGACCTGTCCGTTCTCGGGAGTTACGACGAACTCAAACGCACTCTGGTAGAATCCGTTAGAATCCTTAAACTCGTACGTGTTCCACTCGGGAGCCTGAACAAGGCTCGCGCGTATCTCGTTCTTGTCTATATCCGGAGTGAAGAAACGTACCGTCTGCTCGTCAACGAGAGACGAGATATCCTTAGTCCAGTACTCGGGCATCTTATAAACGATGTATACTCCGTCTTCTCTGTTCTCGGTATAAGCGGTTATACCGATCTGAGCCGCCTTTGCCATATAGGTGTCAGCGCTCTCACCCTCAGGCAGCAGAAAAGCTCCGTCGGAATAAACATTCGACCATCTCTTGGCTATCGTGAGATAACGAGCCTCGGAGAAAGGAACACTTCCGTTAAGCGTAAATCTTCTCTCGATGGGGTTTGAGAGGTTTTTGACAGGATAGTACTCGATAAGAATGCTGTACTTTGCAGTCTTCAGAACATCCTCGGTGGTCCAGGTTATAGTTCCTGTTCCGGGGATATACAGTCCGTTCTTACCGTCATACTCTCTGACACCCGCAAGCTTATCGCTCGTAGGGTCATTTGCATAAGGATCGGCAGCAGCTGTGTTGTTTACATTGTACACAAAGCCATCCTCGTTGTAATAGTTGACACCGTCGGGAGTAAAGAGATACCCCGTAGCGGTCTCCGCGTCATAGAGGACCACCTCTTTGTCCGCGCGCGGTACGTCAGCCGACTGTGCCGCATACTCCTTGTAGGTCAAAGCATTGTACTTTTGGTTAGCCCCGCTCTGACCGCCCGAGCCGCTGTCAGCCGCGCTGACACCGATGCTCAAAGCTCCGGTAAACAGAAAAACCAAAGCGAGCACAAATGCCGTTACCCTTTGAAATTTCGTCTTTCTCATGAAAATTTTCCTCCTGCTGAATTTGATGGGTCAAGCGCGGGAAAGACGCGCGCCCGCCCTTCGGTCCAATCGGTTTTCACCGTCCTGCGCACCCTGTCGGCATACAGAGTTTGCAAGAAAAAGCCGATCGCCAACCGACGCCGTTACTGCATCGATAGCATTGAAAAGCGCCCCACAAATGCAGAGCAATACGCCCGCATACGGGGTGCGCCATTAAGTATAATGTATCTTACCACAACTTCCCCGACTTGTCAAGGCGTCGCAGAGTCCTTTTGGGTCATTACAGATGCTCGTTTTGGCGAGAATTTCAAGCCTGTTTTTTGAACGAAAAATCGCTTTCGTCATTTTTGAACAAGCCGCTCCGCTTTCCTTGCAATAAGTAAATTTAATTTACTCAAAATATTCATTCAGCACCACTTGGTTCTGAATTTTTGTGCAACTTTCCCAACACCTCTCCCGACCTGTCTCTCAAACATCTCACCAGTAAATAAGATTTACCTAAGCTCTTTTTATCCTTTTTCCATCTATCAAAAAATTACCAAACACCTTTGTGCATTTCTCACAATTTTGACCTCGTTTTTTCTACACCCAATATTTTTTATTTTTTCAATCCCCTCTTTCTTTTTTCTCGAATTTTTTAGATATTACTTGATTTTATTACTTTTTATTTCATTTTTTCCTTTTTGTTACATTTTTGTATTTTCTGCCCTTTTGGTCGCAAAAAAAGTCCCCCAACGCGCCAAAAAAACGCCGTTGGGGGATTGGTGATAATATTCAATTTCAGCGTAAAAATCCGTTGACTATCTCTTCTTCAGCCTCTTTTTCGGTAAGTCCGAGTGTCATAAGCTTGATAAGCTGCTCGCCCGCGATCTTTCCTATCGCCGCCTCGTGTATCAAGGACGCATCGGGGTCAGTCGCAAGTATCTCAGGAATAGCCGAAACGTGCGCGTTATCCATGATTATAGCATCACACTCGGTGTGTCCGGTACACTTGTTGTTTCCAAGCACACGGGATATGAACTTCTGCTCGGAATCATCTCTCGCAACAGATCGGGAAACGACGTGAGCGCCCGAATTCTCGCCGTTCAGCTCGACCTCAAACTCGGTCTTCGCGAACTGTTTTCCGTGAGTCATTATCTTCTCGTGAACAACTATGTGCGCACCCTTCCCAAGCACCGCCTTGGTAGCGCGGTCAGTAGAGTCAACACCCTTTATCTGCACCGTTTCCATCTCAAGATATGCACCCTCGTCAAGCTCGGCGTAAGTGGTGGGATTCATAATGTTTCTGCCGTTTCCGTCACCCTCGCCGTAGTGCTTTTCGATATATTTCACCTTGGCGTTTTTACCCAGATAAAATGAGTGTATACCGCTGTGCTCAGACACCTCAGCGCCGCCGTTGTGGATACCGCAGCCCGCAACTATAGTAACGTCGCAGTCCTCGCCGATGTGAAAATCGTTGTATACAAGCTCTCTTATGCCGGTCTGCGAAAGCAGTACAGGAATATGAAGGCTTTCCTTCTTCGTGCCGTCCTTTATATATATGTCAATACCCGGCTTATCCTCTTTTTTGACTATATCTATGTTCTCAGAGGAGTTTTTGCCATAAAGCGAGCCGTTTATTCTCAGCGAATACGCCCCCTGAGGAACTTCATGGATATCCGCGACCTGCTCCAGAAGCGCCCTTTGTATCTTATCCATATTATTTTACCTCCTTGGCAAATCTGCACTCAGCCTGAACGTTCAAAAGCTTCGGCAGGACCTCGTCCTTAGCCCCACATTCAACGATTCCGCCGCCCGAAAGCACCACTATCTTGTCCGCAATATTGAGGATCCTCTCCTGATGCGAGATTATAACTATGCTCCCCTGCGTTCTCGAATACATATTTTCAAACACTTTTATGAGGTTGTTAAAGCTCCAGAGGTCAATACCCGCCTCAGGCTCGTCAAACACCGAAAGCTTAGTGCCTCTGGCGTTTATCATAGCTATCTCTATGCGCTTGAGCTCACCGCCGGACAAAGAGCCGTCAACCTCGCGGTTTATATAGTCCTTCGCGCACAGTCCGACCTCGGAAAGGTATCTGCAAGCCTCAGAAACGTTGGCATCTTTACCCGCAGCAAGCGAAAGAAGATCCTTAACGGTTATGCCCTTGAAGCGCACAGGCTGCTGAAAAGCAAAGCTTATGCCCATTCTCGCTCTTTCGGTTATACCGAGGTCTGTAATATCCTGCCCGTCAAAATATATTTTCCCCGACGCGGGAACTATAATTCCCGCTATAAGCTTAGCCATAGTGGACTTTCCGCTCCCATTCGGGCCTGTTATCGCCACAAATCTTTCATTTATTGTCAGATTTACGTCCTTGAGTATCTCGCGCCCGTTCGGTGCGGCGTAAGAAACGTTTTTGAATTCGATCATTTTTATATACTCCTGAATTTTAAACTAACGACATTATGTTATTATACAATATCCCTTTATAAATTTCAAGTAAAATTTTAAGAGAAAAGAAATAATAAAAAAGCCAAAAAGAAATATTGTACTGTTTTTTATAATTTATATGTCGGATTTTCTTTATTTTATCAAGATTTGTTTTTAAAGATATGTGTTTTTTATTTTTATTGATTTGCCTTTCGCCTCAGCGCTTCCGCTCTCGAAAACTCGCAGCCGCAATAGTCCTGACGGTAGAGCCCGTACTCTTTTGATAGCTCACAGGAGCGCTTGTATCCGTTCTTTTTTTTAAAATCGGATATCAGATATTCCACCCCATACACCTCTCCGAGCTGAGCACCGATATCATTCAAACGCGCCGCGTTTTTATAAGGACTTACCGAAAGAGTGGTGCAGAAAAAATCAAATTTGTTTTCCGCGGCGTAACGCGCCGTCTTCTCAAGGCGCAAGCGGTAGCACTCCTTGCACCTTTCCCCACCCTCGGGCATCTCTTCTCTACCTTGTGATATATTGTAAAATTCATCACTATTATATTCTTCTACAACAAGCTTTACCTCAGATGACAGAGGCATTTCTCGAAGCAACCTTTCAAGCTCCCTTGCTCGAAAATCATACTCGGTCTCGGGCGCGATATTCGGATTGTAAAAGTACACTGTTATATCAAAATATCGCTCTAAGTATTCAATCACATAGCTCGAACAAGGTGCGCAGCAAGCGTGAAGCAATAGGCGCGGTTTTTTTGAAACACCCGACACCGTCTTGAGCGTAGTGTCTAATATCTTCTGATAATCTATCTTTTCCATATTTTCCTCTGAGCTGATAAATTCAATTTTTCATCACATAAATTCATTGATGTAATATCCGAGATCCTTATAAAGTATCAGCTTTCTCCCGCCGATATCCTCTGCCTTTTCGTTTATCTTACATATATGCACCGCCACGTTGTTTTTAGTTCCCGATATTCCGCAGAGCTCACAAAGTCTCTCGGTAGAGATATGCCCCTGCTCTATCACAGTCTTCAGAATATCATACTCCTTCGGGGTCAGCTCGATAGGATAACCGAGAAAACGCACCGTGTCGGTAGATTCGTCTATAATAATATTCCCGTGTTTCAATCTTTTATCTCCCATTTAACTTTCTCTGCTCATTTTACCACAAATTTCGCGTCAATGCAAACATTTTCTGCTTTTTTAACTTTTCTCCCTCGGATATTTTTTGACAATATCCGACACACCCACATATAATCAACTATTGAAGCACCGTTTGAACCCTATCAAAAGTGCTCAAAAAAGCAGAAAGGCAGGAAACAATGTATACAGAAAACGAATTTATGACTCCGAGAGAGCGAGTAAACGATTCTCTTTTGCGCCGTCTTCAGGAAGAGGCAAACCGAGAGGAACGCCTCGAGGGCATGGAGGTATGTCCCCTTGAAAACCGTCCGAACGTGGGTGAGAGAAGAAGCTGGGGGCTTGATGGATATCCCCTTGCCTCAATGTTTGCTCCGCTCCAGGAGTGGAGAAGCGTTTACGAGCCCGAGCTCGGAATGAGCCGAGGCACTATCTTCAAGGAACTTGATCTCCCCTTCGTGTGTGGGGACAGGAGAGGAGGCGGCTGTAATGGTAGATAGATCAAGAAGCTGTCGCGCTTGCGCGAACAACCAGACAAATCAGAACAACAGACCGAATATGCCCCAAAGCAATTCGCTTATGAGAAAGCTTCAGGCGATAGATTTTGCGATAACCGAAACGGTATTGTACCTTGACGCCTACCCCGAATCGAGAACCGCGCTCGCTTATTACAAGAAATTGATAGAGGAGCGCGACCGCATACTCGCGCAGATGGAAGGACGCGGAACTCCGCTGACGCACAGAGATAACAATGATCAAGGCAGATGGACGTGGACCAACGGTCCTTGGCCGTGGCAGATCGACGCGAATTAAGAGAGGAGAAACGATATGTGGATATATGAGAAAAAGCTTCAGTACCCGGTCAAGATAAAAAATCCCAATCCTAAGCTCGCGCAGATCATAATATCACAGCTCGGCGGCCCTGACGGCGAGCTCGCCGCGTCTATGAGATATCTTCACCAGAGATACGCCTGCCCCTATGATAAAATAACAGGTATACTCACAGATATCGGCACAGAGGAGCTAGCGCATCTTGAGATCGTGGCAGCGATACTCTATCAGCTTACAAGAAACCTTTCGGAGGAAGAGATAGAAAAATCTCCCTTTGCGACCTATTTTGTAGACCACACCACGGGTCTGTATCCCGTTGCGGCATCGGGCGTACCCTTTGATATGAAATATGTTGGCGTTAAGGGCGATATACTCACCGACCTCAACGAGGACCTCGCGGCAGAGCAAAAGGCGCGCACGACCTATGACAACATTCTCCGCCTGACCGACGACCCCGACGTAAGAGATCCTATAAAATTCCTTCGTCAGCGAGAGATAGTACACTATCAGCGCTTCGGCGAAACAAAACAATCAGGGTGAAGCACTCGACAATTACATAGTAAAATGCAGATAGAGATTGATTTCTCTGTCTGCTTTTCTTTTTGCTTACTGTCATTATAGTGAATTCCGACGTACATGTAAACGATTGATGTTCGACACCTTTGCTCGAACATTTTTCTCTGCCGTTTGTTTTTGCGGCTACTAAAATAGGAATGTTACGTGCTAATTCTACATTTTTTTGCCCGCTTGATGGTTATTCGACATTTTTTTCTGATAATTCAATTTCGGGTAGCATACCTTATTAAGAGAGAATGTTCTGAACATTCAATGAGTTCAAAGGAAAATCAAATCTTATTTCGTTTTTCAATGAATAGACGGGATGCGTTAGCAGTTATTAGAATGATATTCTCATTTTGAAATCTGTGCGTTTGAACTATATACCGTGCGAACCGAACATCCTCTCAAGCCAGGAAAGGAAGAATTGAGCCTTAAAGCAAAAGGCAAAGTTCAAGCGTAGCGTTAGTACAAGCGTAACCTATAAGAAAAATTATATTAAAGGAGTATCAAAACAATGGATACAGTAAAAAAAGACAAAGTTATCAAACCAAGAAACCTTATTAAAAACGATGTAGAGTGGAAAACCTACAAAATCTACAATTACAAGTACAATTACTCTCCAGAGCGTGTAGCAAAAGTAAACCGATGCTATTTATCGCATCTGCTCGTGTGGTGGGATGCCGATATGCTCATTTATCACGATGGCGTACTACATATCAAAGAGCATCCCGAAGTCATTGTATTTGACGAAGGCTCTTATCGGTGGGTGATGTTGTCAAACGCCTTATAGAGCTTGGCATCAAAAACACACGTGGCAAAAAAGGATGTTGGGATAAGGCGAGAGTTTCCGAACTGATGAAAAGTCCGATATACGTTAAGGCATCTATGGATGTGTACGAGTTTTTCCAATCACAAGGAACAAAGATACATAATATTCCCGAGGATTTCATTGGTACAAACGGATGCTATTTGTACTCCGAGAAAGAAGCCAAGAGAAAGACGGTCAGCCTTGAAGGGCATCATTTAGTGGTCGCTCCCCACGAGGGCATCATTGATGCGGATATTTGGTTAAAGGTTCGCAGGAAGTGCCTCGGCAACAAGCAAGTCGCAAAACCTATCAAGGCGAGAAACACGTGGCTTGCAGGCAAGATCAAATGCGGCAAGTGCGGTTACGCTCTCAACGTCCGCAAGTCAAATACCAAAGTGGGCAGATACCTTGTTTGTAGCCGTCACGGACAAACGCTTAACGGATGCGAGGGCGTGGGCGGTCTGCACGCAAAGGACATTGAGGACATTATCTTTGATTGTATGGTCGAAAAGCTGAAAGAGTTTTCCGCTCTTTCGGCTTCGACAAACGTGGTTGAAAATCCCCAAATCAATGAGCTTCGTATTGCGATTGCAAAGCTCCAGGATGAGATTGACGGATGGGTGGTGAAAATCCCAGAAGCCTCTCCTACGGTTATGAAGCTTATCAATGAAAACGTTGAAAAGCTTGATGCAGAGAAGCAAGAGCTTGAAAAGAAACTGCGTGACATTATGGCGGCTCAAAGCTCGTCGGGGTGCAACGTGGACGAAATAACCGACTATATGTCTAAATGGGATGAGCTTGAAGTTCCCGACAAAATGGCAGTTGTTGATGTGCTTATCAGCGTGATTCGTGCAACTCAAGATACGCTTGAGATTGAATGGAAGATTTAATGCTTCAGTCTGATTGTTTTGGCGACAGCATAAGAATAGCTCAGGATCATCTTGACAGCAAGAATTTTTACGCCTGCAACCCATCGTTTGATAAGTAGCAGAAGAATAGGACGGCTTGAATTCAAGCCGTCCTATTTACATTTTGGGTGGAATGTGATATAATTAAAAAAACAAGGAGGCTTTTATGATGAGTAGAAAAACAAGATACGTAATGACAGTGATTGCGATCCTTTTGATATTATGCAGCACATCATCGTGCTTCGGTCCTCCCATAACTTATACCTACGATGAATTAAAAAACAGCTTAATAAAGGTAGAAATTGTTAATTATTCTGTTACTTATGAACCGAAATATCAATTCGATACTAAAGTTGTCAAGGCACTAACTGCCGAAGAATGTGATTATGCGATATCACAAATTGTTAATATGGAGTTTAATAGAACGATCGGCATGGAGCCAAACTGGCCCAAGGATAACGTTCTTGTTTTTTATTATCCTTCATATGAACTGGAATTTTCATATTCCGGGTGGGTAAGTAAAGCAACCGAAAAGAGTGAAACTGGCGTGCAGGGATATAATGTAAACCCCGCAGAGCTTGAAGATTTGATAAATTATTTGTTGAATAATTAGGCTACCTCATGATGTCTGTATTGCCGACAGCATAAGAATAGCTCAGGATCATCTTGACAGCAAGAATTTTTACGCCTGCAACCCATCGTTTGATAAATGATAGACAAAAAGGCTCCCTTGTGTAAAGGGAGCTCCCGCGACAGCGGGTGAGGGATTGTTTTTGTAAGTTTTTCGCTTTTTACAATCCCTCCGTCATTTTCTTGCGAAAATGACACCTCCCTTTACACAAGGGGGGCTGGAGATTCGTCGGTCTTTGACGTTCAACTGCTGATTTTCCAATAATCTAATAGGACGGCTTGAGAAATCAAGCCGTCCTTTGTTATGCAATGAACGTTGACAAAATATGTATTTTATGATATACTATTTTTGTACTATAGTTAATTTCAACGAGGAGAAGGAAAATGAAAAAGCTTTTGATTATCTCTGTTTTGATACTTGCGGTTTTGTGCATCTTTACCGCTTGTGATACAACTGCCGACAGCGAGGACGTTATTACTGTAGAAGACGGTTACCTTGTGGTGAACGGTGTTAAAACGCAGTATGAGGTAAATAAAGCGGATATTATCACCATTGAGGACGGTTACCTTGTTGTGAATGGTGTCAAGACCGAGTATGAGGTTGAGCTTACCTGTGATCATGAGTGGCAGACGGTAACAACCCCGCCTACGTGTACCGAGGGCGGTTATGATATCAAGACTTGCTCGATCTGCAACAAAAGCGTGAAAACCAATGCAACGGCGGCTACCTCGCACAAGTTCTCTACGAATTATACGATTGACAATGACTATCACTGGTTCTCCTGCACCGTTTGCGGTGATATAAAAGATAAAGCCCCCCACACTCCCGATGCCGAGGGTATATGTACCGGTTGCCATCTTCCTCTTCCCTCGACACCCGGCATTGTTTATGACGTTTCTACAGACGGCACGTATGTCGAGGTTGTCGCTTACAACGGCACTGCCACAAAGGTCAATATCCCCGAGGAATATAACGGTCTGCCTGTTATGACCATTTGCAAAAATGCATTTTATAACAACTCAACTATCACATCCATTTCCCTCCCCGACAGCGTGACAAGCATTGACGACAATGCATTTTGTGGTTGTTCCAGTCTTAACTCCGTAGTTATCCCCGACAGCGTGACGAGTATTGGCGAACGGGCGTTCTATAATTGCTCTAGCCTTAACTCGCTTGTCATCGGCAACGGTGTTACAAATATTGATAACGAGGCGTTCTCTAATTGTCACTCATCGCTTTATACACTATACGAGCATGGCAAATACGTACGTAGCGGAGATAATCCATATGCCGTATTGATTAAGATCACCCTCAATAACAAGAGTACCTATACTATACACGAAAACACCACGATAATTGCCACTTATGCTTTCTACTTCCTTACTCTTGATACAATCACTATTCCCGACAGCGTAACGAGCATTAGCGATCGTGCATTCTGGTATTGCCCCAACCTTAGATATGTTACAATCCCCAACAGTGTAACGAATATTGGCAATGAGGCGTTCCGTAGTTGCTCTGGACTTAGCTCTGTTGTAATTGGTAACAGCGTGACGAGTATTGGTGATTATGCGTTCTACGATTGCTCCCGCCTTATCTCTATCGTAATTTCCGACAGCGTCACGAGTATCGGTGAGGGTGCGTTCAATATTTGCGACAGTCTTATCGACGTATGTTATACAGGTAGCGAAGAGGAATGGGCAACAATCAGTATTGGTGATTTTAATTCCAAACTCACTTCAGCCACCAAACATTACAATTACGTTCCCGGGCAATAATACCCTCGACGCCCATAACCCATCGTTTGATAAATAACATTGACAGCAAAGTGTCCAAGGCATACCGCCTTGGACGCTTTTGTGTTTTGAAAAGTTTTAGTTTTACCCGCCCTGTCTCGATGGCGAGGGCTTATTTTGCGGACGTCGGGTGGTCGCCCCTACCAATTATAAGGTGATGTTTTCACACCGTGGTGAAATCAAATTGTAATGATTGTTTCTCGGGGCGTCGAGGACTGTACAGTGCAGTATGATAGTATACAGGTAGTGCAAGATGATTGTATACAGTTTTGTGATATAATAAAAGGCAAGAAAATGACCTAAAAGGAGGTTATTCGAATGCCTTGG
>SVUJ01000009.1 GCA_015063305.1 Oscillospiraceae bacterium
AACCGATTCAAAGTAAAAGATCTCTTTTATTGGTATTAAAAACGTTTCTTCATCTTTTTTTCCTGCCACAGTCAATCCAACGGCAGATATCTTTGAAACAATATCATTAATCTCATTTGTCATTTTTTCGCAAGCGATAGATATTTCAGTTTCCTTTATATTGGGGTCTTCAATAATTGTAACCTTCAAAAAAACATCTCCCTTCCTTTGTTGTAGCTTTATTATACAAGACTTAAAAATAAAAATCAAGCGGTTTTTCTTGTCTTACAAATATACGAGGGTAAGATGCATTTTAAGAGCTTTTTTGGTGTAAAAAAGATTGGCGCACCTGCTTTATCGCAGGTACGCCAAGGGTATCCTTTGCTTTGTAAAAGGGCTATAAAAAATATTTTTGCCGTTTTGCTTACGGGATTTGAACCTAACGAGTTTTATATGATACAAACAACGTATTACTTCAGCTTATTGCGTATTATAAAAATCCAAACCGCCGAAAGAATCAAGGATAAGATTAAATAGAGTATATACGGTAAGTCTATCACGCGTGTGAAAAACGAATCAAATCCATTAAAAATACAATCGATAGCGATGCAACAAACATTGCAAAGACAAAAACCGAACAAGAGAACTATAAAAAATTGCAAAAACAATACAATGTAGTTTTCTCTTGTTTTACTGTTATTTTTCTTTTTCATTTGCTCACCACCTTTCTCCTTGATGCATAAATTATACCATAAAACCAAGCGGTTTTCAACCTTAAAACAAAACTTGTAGGGACAGGCGTTTTCGACTGTCCGTTTACCTCACAATATTGCTCGGTAGTCGCATAGTCTTGACTAACTTTTGACTAACTTCAGACCTACTTTTGACCCTCTTCCGGCTAACAATCGGTGAAATTTGAAAGACCCGCCACCATAGCGGTAGGGGAGGGGCTTGCTCCTCCCGCCCTCACGACCTTCCGCAGCAGTCGCATAGTCGCGCTGTGTCGCTCGATACGCTCGCTTCTTGCGCTCCTTGCTTTGTGCCGTCAACTGTTGCCAAAACGATACTCAATCGTTTTGGCTTAGGTTGCAAGTTATTCGCCCGACATTCCGCTAAAAAGCGGAGGTCAAGCCTTCGTACCGAAGGCGGTGAGGTTCAAACCCCACCCGCCGTAGACGGCAACCAAAGCAAAAAGGATACCCGAATGGGTATCCTTTGCTTTGGTTGCGGAGGTGGGATTTGAACCTCACGACCTCCGGGTTATGAGTGCATAGGAAATCTAATATTTATAAGGGTTGCGCGAGTTTTGACTAACTTATGACAAACTATTGAGCTTTTCAAAATCGCTTTTATTACGAGATTCACTTATATGGGTGTAGATCTCAAGAGTAGTTTTTATATCTGCGTGGCCGAGAAGTTTTTGAGCTGATTTGGCAGATATCTCGTTTTCGTATAGCATTGTGGCATAGGCATGTCTTAGTTGATGCGGTGTAATTGTTACTCCGCTTTCTTTGCAGTACCGTTCCCAAGCTCTCCGGTATGCCTGTTCGGTCATTGGTTCTTCGCCACCGAAGATATATCCTTGTTTGTCTTTTAAAATTGGTATCAGACAATCCAGGAGATAAACGTTCCTGTTTCCGGCCCTGGTCTTTGTATCTTTAATTTCTGGTCTGTTGCTTTCAAAATAAATAGAGTTTTGAATATGTATTACCTTGTTTTCAAAGTCTATATTTTCGGATCTAAGCGCCAGAGCTTCTCCACGTCTTATCCCGGTGAAGAGGATCAGATAGGCGAAGTGTCCAAAATGACAGTCTATGCTGTCTTTTACTTTTTGGATCTCCGTTTCATTTGGCAGCTCTCGCTCGGTTCTTTTAAGACCGTTGGGGAGCTTGACATAGTCGCAAGGGTTTGATTTTATTTGCTTTTTTATTATAGCATAATCAAATATCATTGATACTACGTCCAGGGCGGTTTTTACTGTCTTATAGGCATAGCCTTTTTTGCATAGTTGGTTTATATAGAGCTGTACGTCTGATTGCTGGATTACGTTTATTTTTGTATCTCCAAATTCTTCTATAGCTCTATTGTAGTGCGCGTTGTAACCTTGCCACGTTTTGTATGCGATTTCTTCTCGGTGTTCTTCTTTCCATTCTTCTGCTATCTCTTTAAAAAAGCTGTTTCTTGCTAACCTTTCGGTATATTCAAGCATTTGTCTTTCAATGTCTCTGATAGCAGCCTTTTGTGTTTTTGCTGTTGAATAGAAGCTTTTTTTAATTCCGTTTATACTTTTTACCTTTACCCATCTGCCGTCGCTCCTTTGTTTCATAGGCATCCTTTCTTTTTTTATATTTCTCCCTCAAGCTGAGGGGATTTTTTATTTTAGTGGAATATCGTGCTTTCTGCAGAGCTCGGTGAGCTTCTCGGTGATGTTGACGTCATCGGTATGCTCAAGGTATTCGAATTTTATATTCGGCTCTGAGCTGAAGGCTTCGATTTTCTTCTTTTTCTTCTCGATATATTCCTCGTCGGTTCTGCCGAAGTACTCTATGTATAGACCGTAATCGGGAAGATAAAAGTCCGGGTAGTACTTCTTTTTGTTGTGGCATACGTATTCGGGTTCGTATACGTGCCAGATACGGTTGGCATAAAGAAAATCGTCTATCTCTCGTTCAGACTTGGACCTTACGTAGTCGCCATCGTTGCATCGGTACGGCTTTTTGTTCTTCTGTCTGAAGTCGGTATTTGTAAATTGGTCTTGCTCGGAGCTGTTTTCGGGTTCTTCCGATTCGGATCCGCGCTGTGTACTTGCATATTTTTGGATTATTTCTTCGTTTGGAGTATGATCTGATTCTGCAATTTTTTCTAAAAAAGTTTTAGCTTTATTACGTGCATCGCTTACAAAATATTTTTCTTTAAGTATTTCCGATACCGCTATAAGGCGAATAGAATTAAATTCTTGTTCGCTTTTGTTTTCGGAAAAGATGATATTATCTATTAATTCTTGATGGAAACTTGATACTGTTTCAAAATTTTTTATTTTTGCAAAAGGTAGCTCTTTTTTTAAAACAGGTATTCTGTTTAAGCAATCTTCGCAAAAATATTTACCGTATGAGTGTTTATCGCATATGCAGCATTTTGTACTATTTAGCCATTCTTCGTAGGCTTTCTTTTCTGCTAATAGTTGTTTTTCTTTTTCTTTTTCTTCTTTGTATTCTTTTATGGCGTGTACTGTTAGGAAAATGAGTATAGAAAAGAAGAAAAGTATGGTTAATATTGCTAATCCCATTTTAATTCCTATCTGACGTCGAGTTTAAACCGTTTAGTTCTTGATTATTTATAACATTCATAACTTACCTTGATATTCTTGAAATGAATTATATTTTGAGTATTGTCTGTTACGAACGCAAGTCTTATTTGGTCGTTTTTTAGATCTGATATTGAAGACGAATATGTAATGGTTCTTGTGTCTGCTGTTTTGTTTGTTGTGTTGTCATTTAAAACTGTTCCATAGTTGTTGTTGTTTATTATTGCTATTTGGTATTTGGGAGCTCCCATATATCCGATGTCCCAAAGAACGTCATAATCTTTTTCGTATTTAACTTCATATGTAACTGTTATTTTCATTTTGTAGCCTAAGGTTTCAAGTTTTTGCATATCAAAACCGTTAGGGGTTATATAATAATATGCGCTGTAGTTTATGTCGGATAAAAATTTTATCGAGCAATCTTTGCATCCTGCGGTATTCTTTATTCTTAACCATTTTGCATAGAAAGTAGAATCTTTTTCTATTGATATTGGTAGTACTACAGCGTTTGTTAGACTTTCGTCATAATACCAACCTTCAAATAGGTGATTTTCTTTTGTTATAGTTGGTATTGAATTTAGTTGAGATCCCTTTTTTGCAGTTACAGGAGATATATTTGAGCCACCGTTTGTTTGAAAATTAATAGTATGATATACTGTTTTTTTTACTTCCTCGGGTGAATTTATGTTTTTTGTAGTTTCTTTGGGGTTGCTTTTTGGATGTGGGACAGATACTTCGTCCTCGCATGAGATTATACTGAATACAAAAATTAATATTAACAGTAACGCTATAAATTTTTTCATGTCTTTTCCTTTATCTGACGTGGAGCTTAAACCGTCTTTTTTTAAAATTTCCTTCTTTGTTCTATTACCTTACCGATAATTTTGACCGGGAGCTGTTCTATCTGCTTGTTAGAATAGAACGTTGGCTCGTATTCGGAGTTGAGCGGTATGAGCATGACACCTTCGGGTGTCTTTTTTATTTTCTTACAGGTTGCTTCTTCTCCGTTTACTAAGATTATTGCGATATCTCCGTTGTCGATCGTGGATTGAGCTCTGACAATAACGATATCTCCGTTGGTGATGGTTGGTGCCATTGAATCGCCTTTGATTATGAGCCCAAAGAATTCACCGGTGTTTGCTAAGTCTTCGAATATTTCCTCGTAATCGAGAATGTCCTGTATTGCCGATATCGGTATCCCTGCTGCTACCGTTCCGAGTACAGGGATTTTTATACCTTTTTGTGTGTGGTTGTTGTCGAGTAACGTATCTGTTGAAACATTTAGTATATTTGCGATTTTAACTATTGTTTTGTTGTCGGGCTCGTTGCTGTTGTTTTCCCACATAGCAATTGTTGAGCGGGATACGTTTAATTCTTTTGCTAATTTTTCTTGGCTTATTTTATTTTTCTTTCTATATGTAGCTAATAATTTGCCATTCATTTTTATCACCTCTGATTTCATTATAACGTCATTTTAATTGACATTCAATATTTTTTAAAATATTTTTGTCATTTGTATTGACAAACACGAAAGCGTGTGCTATTATTGTCATAGATAATGACAGTTCGGAGGGTTTATGGATATAAAAAGCAAAAGAATGTCAATCAATATGACACAAAATGAGTTGTCTGCTCAGGTTGGTGTTTCCAGATCAGCTCTTGCTATGTGGGAAACCGGTAAGGCATACCCGCGGGCAGAGCTACTACCGAAATTAGCGCAAATATTAAACTGCACAGTAGACGAACTGCTTCAGGGGGAAGGAAAAGATGATGATGGAAAAAGCTGTATTACTTAGTATTCAACCAAAATGGTGTGAGCTTATAGCGAGTGGTGAAAAGACAATAGAGGTTCGGAAAACGATGCCTAAGATTCATACACCATTTAAAGTGTATATTTATTGTACAAAAGATGAGCCGCTTTATGATAGTGGCGAAAAGTTTTGGTGTAAAGTTGCAGGTGAATTTGGTAATGGCAAAGTTATAGGAGAATTTATTTGCCGGGGAATGATGGTTCCTCATAATTCTCTTAAGCTTATGTCCGAGCAGAGCTGTGTGAGCGAATCGGAACTTCTTGAGTATAGTAAAGGTAAGACTTTATATGGTTGGCGTATTTCGGATCTTGTTATTTATGATGCACCAAAGAAGCTCAGTCAATTTAAAAAATTCGGGTTTATGACGGAAGAAGATTGGCTTGCGGCGTTATACCCGAATACACATTGTCATTATGAAGCATGGGCAAAAAAGTTTACTATTACAAGATCGCCTCAGAGTTGGTGTTATGTTGTAGAGTTGGAGGAGAAATATGATTAATTTTCTTATTGCTGATTCTTTAGCCTTTCGGATTAAAGATCTTCGTTATTGTTCCGACTACGTGCAAGAAGCTCTTGATATTCATGAATCTATTAAAGCGGCGCTTAATGATGGAACTATCGGTTTAAAGACCGGTTGGGGTCTTATGAGCGCATTACGCGCCGAAGCTGAGGCTGTCAGAGAGTTTAGAGAGGAGAGAGAAAATGTTTTGCAGATTTGACGGATTTCATCACGATTGCGAGAGTGAGCTTTGCGCTGATTGTTCTGTATTCTTACAGTGGGAAGAATCAATGCGCAACGTGCGCGAGATAAAATGGTTTGACCCGAAAGAGGTTCTTCCTTCAGATCGTGATTCTTGTGTTCTTGCGATTGTAAGCGGAGATAAGAGCGGTGTACATCTGAGAAGAGCTTATGAGCTTGTTGTCTATTCTTCGGATGGCGAATGGTATTCCGACGCTTATCCTGAAATGGAAAATTTAGATGTGCATTGGTGGTGTGAGCTGCCTGATGCGCCGGAGGAGAAAGGAAGTTAATTATGTTTTTGAGATTTTTAAAAAAAGTTGCTGATTTTTTTCAGCTGCTTATGCAGATCTTGTTTTTTATTGCTATTATTATAGCTTTAATTTTGATTTTGATTATGTTTATTCTTTTGTTGATAAAAATGATTGGTCTTATGCTTTAGTTTTGAAGGAGTGTTGATATGAATAAATACGTTGTATCATACATAGCCGAGGTCCAGGAAGATCTGGAAGACGGTCTAATCTGCGCGGGAGAACGTATCGAAGCATCGATATTCGATCTTGATGCGGCAGAATACGTCTGCGCCGAGAGTTTTTTTGAAGCGTATCTTGGAGCTTTGAATAAGCTTGAGGAGCTTTTTGAAGGTAAAGCTGATATCACAATTACAGGAATTATGTTTGTTCGGAAGGAGTAAAAAAAATGCGTGTAGAACGGTTTTATGTTGTATCAGTAACTAATAGTTCGGGTAAAACGAAAACATCTCAAGTAGGATATAAAACTCTCGAAGCAGCACAAGAATTTTGCCGTAACCGTGCGGATCATCCACAAGAGATATCGCCGCATGAATTTAAATCGATAGTTTACAAATACGAGATATCGTATGTTTATGTACCGATAAGGAGTGATTGTAATGGTCTGTAAAATATGTCCTGTGAGAAAGAGCTGTTTGGATAAAGGAACTTGCAAAAATTGCGATTTTGGGAAGGCTTTTTGTAAACTCAAGCGCAAGATCGAGAAGCTTGATAGAGAAAATGAAGCTTTGAAAAAGGAAAATAAGAACCTTTTGGATGAGCTTGAGGCTTTTGAGATTCCCGGATTTTAAGAGGTGGATATGTTTAAAAAGAAAATTAAAAAAGCTCCCTCGTCGCCTTCGGCTATGTACAGGCTGCACCTGAACCTCGAGGAATCGAGTGAGCTTCTCGGGCGTGTCCGGGAGCAGATACAAAAAGAGATAGACGGTAACCGTTTATCGAAGGGAACGGCTCAGAAGATGGAATGGTTCGTGTTTATTACGTCTGAGGTCGATAAGACGGTATGCGCTTATGATGCCATACTCCGGGGATATTTCAATATGGAGAAAAAGAACGATGATCAGAGAGAGGATTGAGCTTTGGCGCGAGAGAAAACGTCGGCGCCAACGTATAGGCTGTCTTGTTGACACCTTTTATAATATATCCTTCAGACGTCCCCTGTGGAAGGGCGACGATAATAGATATAAGTGGATATCCAACGGCCTCGATTACGCGGCGCGGGATAATATCATCAGCAGAGAGGAACGTGATGCGCTGAAGGCTTATGCTATGCTGAGGATATTTAAGCGTGTCGATTCTGAGCTCGTTCTCAAGGCTGATTCCTCGATCGTTCGCCGTCTGATGAATGAAGTCGGATTTACTTATTCTTAGAAAGGAGTGTTGAAGGTGATAAATTTTAAAGCAAGGAATAAGCTTTACGTTTCTAACGCTTATAGGCCCGAAACGAAGGAAGCGGCGCAGGGCTTTATTGAGGATATCAAGAAAAGCGCTGTGAAGAGCAGCGGCGAAAAATATGAGCTCGGCTGTAAGCTCCTTGAATTCTATAACAGTAAATCCTATGCTTCTCGTTCTCATGATAACGACGTGCGAATGGATTACGGTCACTATCTTTCTTGTAATGCTCATTCCGCTGTGTTCTTCGCTGTTTGCGAGATAGAATTTGGCCTCGATAAGAGCGAGGTTAGTCGTCTTATGAACGTCGTTGATGAATTCGGTAAGCGCGATAAGAGCAAGGGCCTTATTGAAAAATATAAGGCATATAAGTGGTCCGTGCTTGTGGAGCTGCTGTCTATGAGCCCCGAGGAACGTGAGCTCGTTACTCCCGATATGACGGTCAAGCAGGTGCGGGATCTAAAGAAAAAATTAGTTGCGACGTCGCAACAAAAGGACGACGAGGAAGAGGATCCTGTTCCTGTCAGAGAAGAGCCGGAGCGGTTCAAGAAGTGTACCAGGCTTCAGCTTATTGATTATATCGAGAGTCTTGAGGAGCGCATCAGAGCGCTGCATGGAGAGCTCCCGGACGAGAGTGAGGTGGCGTGATGGAATTAGCGGGATATAGAGAAACGTTGGCAACTCTTAATGAGCTCTTTCCCGATCGCGTTGCTATTGACGTTGAGGAATGCGCCAGGGCTCTCGGAGTGAACGTTAAGACGGTATATACGTCGATAAATAGGGTACATAATCCGCTTCCCACAGTCAATATGGGTACTCGGAAGCTGATGATTCCCCTGGCACGTCTGGCACGTTGGATGTGTCTGCGAAAGTGAGGTGATTATATGGACCAGGAAGAGCTTTATAAGCGGCAAGAGCAGAGCTGCAAGAGGTATCTTGAGCTTTATGGTGATGATAGGATAGGCATTAACGTTCGGACAAAATACGGTGTTCTTGAGCCTTATCTCGTATATTGGGCCGAAAGTGTCAAACCAAATAACAAAATTCCGTATCATATTGCCCGGCAAGAGCTTGATAAGCTATCGGATAATAATGGTTGCGGTACGGTTTACGGTAGGACTCAATGGGGGCCGTATTGCAAATTGATATGCGCTTTCTATAAAGTGATATCTATCAGAATTCTTGAAGGTCAAGATTCCCGCGAATGTAAGCGTTATATGCACGAAATTCTTGAGGGAGGTAATAGCTATGTATGAAGAGCTTTGCGAAGCTACAGGCGAAGAGCGTCTTGCCCTCATAAACGAGCTTGAGGATTATGAATTCGATCGTATATGCTTTTATGCCAAGAGCTGTAAGGTCTGTCCTCTGGCGTTGCATTACGGTAACGGAGATCTCCTCTGTCTTGACTATGCTTCTGTATTCAAAATTAAAGACATATTTAAAAAAGGCGGGTATTTTATACCTCTGAAAGGACTGTAATATGAAAGTACTTAATCTCTTTTGGTGTTTGATGTATACCTTTTTTGCTCCCGGCAGGGCTCTTTACGCGGTGAATAACGCGAAGGATCCCGAAGAATTTGACAGACTTTTATTTGGAAAGGGTGATAAAAATGAGGGCGATTCCGCAGAACGAATGTCTGATACCTTATCTTGATATGCACTGTATCTGTGCTCATATGTGTCATATTTGCGAGATAGCGGATAGATACCGCGCGAATATGCGGGAGCGTGTGAAGTCCTGCTCGGAGCTCTTTGATTATTACGATGTGCTTTTGAAGACACCGAAGGGCGGCGGTTCTGAATATCTCTATAAGCCCCTGGTGCTCAAGCCTGAGGTTATGCGCCAGAGGGGAATAGAGGTAGATATGTATAATCAGATCTTTATTGCGACTGACGGCGCCGGTATGTTCTCCTGGAATCCCGGCTCTCAGATAGACGGTTACCTTCTGTCAGATCCGAAAGTGCAGTATACCTTCGGCAGACAGGATTTTTACGGTATACCGAACAAGAAGGCGGTGGAGAGATTCAATCAGCTCTTTCTTATCGACCTTAATAAATATATGTGAGGTGGTGCTTATGATCTGCGCAAGTTAAAACGAGCTGCTAACGTGCAGCTGTGACGTGTAACGGAAAATTTAACGATAACGAAAAAACAAAATTTTTTAAAAACGAAAGGAAAAAAATAAAATGGCAGAAAAAGAAATGAAAATTGATAAGGTTACCGGGGAAGTATTTAACGAGAAGAAGACGGCAGACGAGAAAAAGCAGAATTCGATGCTTGAAACATTAGACTTCGATCCTTATGCTGACAGACGTAATAACGACGATCTGAACGTTACGACCGAGGGCGAGAGTGTTGTATACAAAGTCCCGGTTCTTGTAAGAAGATTCAGTAATGCTAAAAAAGAGGATAGAGCTTATTATAACTACGCTGTAGGTTATAAGACCGTTATTAACGGTAAGACTATAGCTCAGACTATAGATCTTGAGCCCGCTGCTAAGAGAGCCGACATTTATGATCTGCTCGATGCAATCTTCGGCGAGTCCGAATCAGCTCCTCTTGAGATTGTAAGAACCGCTATGCATCGAACTCAGAACGGCAGAACCAAAACAACGTACATATATAGTTTCAGAGTCAGCGCGACCGATGAGGACAATGTTGAGGTGTCCTGCGGTCTTGAGCCTACCCGCGGAAATGCTGATAAGAAGCAGAATCTTATCGCGAAAATGAAGGCGGTGGGTGCTGTTGAATAACAGCGAAAACTGGGTAGACGTCAGATGTCCCCGGTGTCACAAATTATTGCTCTTATATGATGCAAACAGCCGTGGAAGCGTACGAATGAAGTGCCCCAGATGTCGGGCAGAAGTTGAGATCTTATTTGAAAAAGAAAATATGCGGCCGGAGCTTTCAAAATAAGAGTCCCTCGAGGACCGAATATCTACGTGATGTTCGGTCCTTATATTTTTAAATAACGAAAGGAAAAAAAGAAAATGAAAAAGAGAAAGAACAAAACTGAAAAGAATTTTAAGAAGAAAAGAACATTTAAGAAGTTCTTCGGTGTCATAGCAACGGTGCTGCTTTGTACCTTGCTCGTATCGGTAGTAGGCTTTGCTACGTCGGGATTTACGAACGGAGATCCTCAGACCTGGTTCCAGAAGGAACGTAACCCTGATAACCTTATAGACGTCAAGAATTATCTTCTTGAGGACGGCCGTGACGACGGTAAGGGTATAAAGGTCAAGGTGGACGATGACGGTGTTATAAAGCTCAACGGTAAAGCGACGTCGGAGAATAATTTCCGTGTAGCTGAGGTCGTGCTCGAGCCCGGTGAATATACCATATCGGGTATCAAGAGCTGTGACGGTTACGGTATCGAAGTAATAGGCGCGAATAATCTTAACGCCAAGTCCGGTATAAGCAGCGCAACCTTTACTGTCGAGCAGGCAACGACTGTAACTGTAAGTATCTACGTTACTGAGGAAACTTACCTTTTCAACAAGACCTTCCAGCCTTGTCTTGTAAAGGGTGACGTTGCCGGTGAGATGCTCAAATAAAGAAAATAAGATAATATCCGCCTCTGTAATATTGCAGGGGCGGGAAAGGAGAGAATATGGATAAACAAAACAAAGGTGACGGAATTAAGATAGTGATATCTTTTATTCTTATTTTGGCTTTGGGTGTTTCTATGTTTGCAATAATCAAATCCGGCGATAAGCTTCTCTCAAACCTCGATAGCTATTTGGGTATAACCACAGCTCCGGGTACGTCTGTTGTTCCCGGTACGTCGGGAAATTCAGGTACAACGGCAACGCCACAGCAGACAACGGTGGCAAAAACGTATGCGACGTCGATAGGTTCTGCGGGTGGAGTTTATTTTTTGCCAGTCGGATATTTTTATAAAACTATAGACGACGTAACTTATTTTTACGCTGCTTATGAATGGTCACCTGCAACATCTTATGATGATTATGAAGGTCCTTCTTCTGTTAAATATAGAGTAAGGGATTATGGAACTTATAGCGGTGTAATAAGGTTTTCTTATGACCTTGAGTCTTTTAATCTTCCTGAAGATATGTCTGGGTCTTTGTCTGTTCAAGATGGTTATTCAGAATATGGTTTCAGAAACCTTGAGGCTAAAGGCGGTTTTCTTTTTGTATCGTATTGTTCTATAACCAACTGTAGTAATCCTTTAGTTGTTTTGGATGATCTTGAAATGAATGTCTTCAGTGATAGTTATTATTTTTCTATTACTATAGGCCCTGCTGGTGACGAACCCGGAGAACTCCCAAGCTGAGGTGACCGTATATGAAAATTAAACGTATAATATGTTTTTTCTTTGCGGTTGTTTTTATCGTGATGGCGCTGCCATTGTCGGTCGGCGCTAAGACGTCTATGGATGCTACCGACGTATATTCAGACCTTCTCGGAATGAACGTTGATTTTTCCAAGTACAAAAAGAATACCGAGGATAAGATTGCTAAGGTCCTTGAGCTGCTTGAGTACGCCTATGACGCAAACGGTAATCAGAACGATTATGGCCTATACGTTTACGTGTATAACCCTTCCTGTGAGAAGATAAATACGAACTCACAGTATAACACTATACAACTCGCAACCGAGACCAATTCGGGAACTACGGCGTATAAGAAGTATAGGCTTATATTTCTTTCAAGGAACAACGGCAACGGCGGTTCTAACGATGCCGAAAATCTTTTTTATAAATTCAAAATAGATCTTCCTTCTTCCTTTGCTTCGGAGCTGAATAAAGTTAAGCGCGTTTATCACGTGGTTGACCTTGAACTTCAGTATCCGAACGAGCTGAATCCTCGTAAAACGAATATGGCTATGACGTTTCGTTATACCGGGTATCAGGGATATCACGGAAGCAGCGGTGCAGCTTCTTCTGCATCTACTCTTTACTGTGCCAGAGATAATCTTGAAACTATCGAAGTAAACCTCAAGCCCGCGACCTGGAAGACGATAAGCTCGGATAAGGGCATGAATTACCGTTACGAGGTATCAAGTGTATACTTTTCGATTCCGGATTATTATTTCGAAAAGTATGGAAATATGGCAGATCCGGAGTACAAAGGACTTGAAACGGTTCACGGTGAATGGTATGAGTATCGAGTGAACGGCTTGGTTACTAATAACGGTTCGCTTTTTAGTATGGCTGAGGATGTTGAAGGTAAACAAATCTCTTTAAATAAAAATTATTCTTTAGGAAATATTATGGGGACGTCTGTTACAAGTTATGTTTGGTATGATGATTCTGTTTCTTTTGGTATTCCTGTATATGGTGGAGGGAAAACAGGTTATAACTATGTTATTTCTGAAAGTAGTAAAACCTGTGGATCAAAATCTATTGGAATGCTTATGAATTCTTTTTATTACTCTGGGATTTTTGAAAGTGTATCTACATCTGAATTGCAAGAAGAAATATTCGGTGTTTCTAATAACGGATATAGTGAAAATGGTAATCAGAAACAGTCTTATTCTAAAGTTGATGAGGGTCGTATGTTTGGTTACAACGAGTATCATATATCGGTTGGTGATAGAAAGTTGAATGATCAGATATCGTCTTATTCTAAAACGCATAACAAACTTTGGAATTATCTTATTGGTAATGGTTATCTTTATGAAGATGAGATAGGATATGCTTCTATAAAGCCAATAAAAATGTTAACCGATAATGATTTTAATTCTTTTGAATCTTATGAAAAGCTGGGAAGAAAATTATTTGTTTCCGAGGGTGATGCGGAGGATATTAAGAGTTATTACGAAGAGGCCACGGCTGATGGCAAAACGACTTATCTTATGCGTTTTGCTGTAACTGATTATTATTGCGAAAAGGTTGGTGCTTATGATAATTCAGGACAAAATATTGCCGGTGACCATTACTATTTTGAAAAAACTGTTTTTCAGAACTTCGATATCTTTGAATTTACCTTTAAGAACTCCGAGGGTAAGCTCACGACCGTTCCTGTTTCATCTAAGCCTATAACAATTACCGGTACAGTAGATAGACCTCTCGGTGAGGGCGGTATACTTGAGGATATTAAAGAAACTGCAGATAAGTTTGCTGATCTGAAGCCTATTATCAAGTGGTTCATATTGGCTCTTGGCGTTATTCTTCTGTTTGTAATACTCACTTTCTTCACAACACCTATTACGACGTTATTTAAGATAATTGTCGCACCGTTTAAGCTTATCGGAAAAGGAATAGAAAAGGCCTCAGAGCATAAACGGTATAAGAAGGAAGAGGCTCGGAAGGATGCAGAGGAACGGCGAAAGGAAGCTGAAGAGAAGCGTAAGGAAGCTCGGGAAACTAAAGAACGCGATAAAAAGCGAGAGAGTGAAAACGATAGACTTCGCAGATTGTTCAATAAGCAGCTTAAAAAAGAAGCTGCAGAGCGAGAGAAAAATAGGAAAGGAGAAAAATAAGGATAAATGAAAAAAACAATTATAGTCATAGCGGTAGTGCTTGTATCGGCGCTGCTTCTTGGCGTATTTGCGACAGGTTCGAATCTGTTCGGTAATAAGGATTGGCTCTCAGGCTTTGGATATCAATATGAGGTCGAGGGCAATAAGCTCTCCAATCCTGTTGAGTATTTTGGCAAGGCTGAAATAACTACTCGTGTCATGACGACTTTGGAAGAGGTAACGGAGATCTGTAATGATGGACATGAGTTTGTTCTTTTTTACCGTCTTGATGAGCAGCATCCGTCTATCAAGCTATATGATGCCGATAATGGCAAAGTTTACTTTGAACAGGCTATTGCCGACCTCGAGGGCGATTATTACGGCGTTTGCAAGACCAAAGGCGGTGAGTTTACAGCTGTAAGCGGTTGCGCCGAGATCCTGGGAGCTTTTGTGTATCGAAGTGAATACACGAATTTTTCTGATCATTTTGTGAAGGCAATAAAGAACTATAAGGATAGCGGTGATGAATCGCATCCTTATTCGGCAGATATCAGACTTGATTCGGACAAGTATTATGTTGCATATCTTTTTACGCCAAGCGCTGAATTTAACGGTAATGATATTGATTTTGAGCTTGAGGGTATAGAATCTTATAGCTACACGACGACGTCTTATTCAACGTCTACCGGCTATTATAAGTACGTTATATTCAAGCCCGAGTCTTCTAAGGTTACCTTTAAGCTCTCTATGCTGAATGCTAAAATTCAGATCTATGAGATACCTCAGATAGAGAACAATAACTGGTCGCCCACCGAGAGTACTCCCGGTGAATTTGACGTTACCGAGCCTCCTGCAGGAGCTGACGTCACTACAGCTGCAACAACTGTACCCGAAGGAGCTGATCTTCCTCAGATAGATCCCGGCGCTCCTGAAGGTCCGGCTTGATAGGAGGACGATATGAAGAAAAAAAGAAAAGGTTTGAAGATAGCTGTTGCACTTGTGGCTACTTGTGTTGTATCAGCTTTTATGCTTGGAGTTCTTTCCGGCGGCTCGGGCTCGCTGAAGGTTGTTGATAAAGGTACGTCTTCGACGACTACAGCTGACACTACAGATCCTACGGAATCTACCGAGCCAACCGAGTCTACCGAAGTAACGGAGGCGACCGAACCAACTGAATCTACCGAAGCGACAGAAGTGACAGAACCAACCGAAACGCCCGATCTTTCGCTTATATCTTTTACCGTTGACGGAACGGAATACCAAGCAGAGGAAGGTATGACTTGGGAAGAGTGGTGCGCGAGCGAGTATAATACCGACGGGTATAGCGCTCAATATAATAGTGGCGTTTATTGCGTTGGGCTCAATAATAACTTTATTATGTATTCCACAAATACATGGGTAAACCCAATCGAAGCAATTACTGAACCTCACTATGAACTGTGTGGGGGTGCTGAAACGCCTGAAGAAACGTTACCTTCCGACGTACCGATAGATCCCGATGCTTCTGAAGATCCTGTTTGATAAGAAATGAGGTGTTAATATGAAAAAAATATTGATAATTTTTGCGCTCCTTGCTGTATCTGCGCTTTTGCTTGGCGTTTTTGCCGGTGGCGCAGGATTTCTGCAAGGTGTCACGGGAATGAAAGTGCCCGAAAAGGTAGTGTATAGGTATACTGCATCGGGCGACATAAATGCTACGGAAAAGTGTTTTGGCACGTTTCCTGTTCGATATAACGAAGCGAAAGGTTTTTGGGAGGTATCTAATCTTAATACTTCAATTATTGTTTTGTGTGAGCTCGATCCTACACATAATTCAATAAAGGTTTTTGATGCCGATACTTCTAATGACAATACTGCAGATGTTTGTTATGAAGAGAGCTTTGAGGTTAAGGATAAAACCTATAAAGCTGTAAAGGTCAGCGGTCATTATGTCTCCGGAATAAAAGGCCCGGCAAACGTTATCGGAGTTGTTGCAGAATGGTCTGATACAACGAAGCTTGAGGAATTTTACGTTACAGGTACGGATATATACGGCGATAGCGGTTATAAAAAGTATCCTTACGTTACTCAGCTTGACGTTACGGCGGAAACTTATTATGCGGTATTCTTCCATTCTACCGACGGTAAGGATATAGACCTTGAGGGCCTCGGTCTTAACGGCGCTTATTACATATCTCCTAAGGGTACGGATAGATATGCTATAGTTGCTTCGGATACGGACAAGCTTACCTTTGTACTTAATTCGTACAACTGTAAGATAGAGGTTTATCGTATGGAAAATATATCGATGGCAGAAACTCCTCCTGAGGTTATTGAACCTTCCGGTGAGGAAGAAACTACGTCGACAACAGAAGAAACTGCAGAACAGTCTTATATGTGCTCTGAATGCGAATATGAGTCTTCGGAGATGTTGAACAGATGTCCTTACTGCAGTCTGAATGGTACTTTTGTTCCTAAAGAAGCTGATTAAAACAAAAAACATCCCCTCCTTGCTTTAATGCCGGGAGGGGATAGGGTGAGAATATGAAAAAGTTTTTTATATTTTTGACGGTCGTGACCGCGGCGTATTTTTGCGGTTACATAGTGTATACTTTTTACTTTTTGTGAGGTTAAGTTATGATAGCAAGGATAAGGGAGAAATATGATGCTTTACAGACACGAGATTTAGTTATCCTGTGCCTTTTCTTGCTGTCCCTTAACCTTACCTTTGCCAAGTACAATATCAGCCTTATACGGCTTATTTCTGCCTTTGGAGACTTCGGAAGATCTATCGCGTATTGGTTCGTGTTTGTCTTTGAAAATGGATTTATAAAATTTTTCGGACAAGCTCCCCAAATAGATGTCAGCGTAACGGATATGCCTGCGGTGGCTCTGAGTGATATACTTCCGTTTTTAGGCGAAGAAGCACTGTATAAGTTTACTAACGTTGGATATGCTCTGTTTGACGGAGATAATTTTGCGAATTATAATATATGGCTCTTTCTCAAGCTGTATAATATAACTCTTTACGGCTCGACGTTGCTTCCGTTCTGTTTTTTGCTCTTTTATCTCTGCCGGGAGCTTATTCTCTCTGAGAATGATAAAGAGCTCGGATATAATTCACGCGGTGTAGAACTTTTAGATGCCTTTATCACGCGCGTAAAGCCCTATTTCAGCGCTGTTATAAACTTTTTCAGGTATTTAGCCGGGAAGAGAGGCTTGTGCTATCTGATGGCGTTTATTTGGGCCGTAAACCTTAACGTTTTTACAATAGTGGTAGAAGTATTTGCTTTTTACTATTATTTCGTATCGAGCTTTGACCTTCTATCCTTGCCGGTGCAGATATTGAAGCTCGGCGTTGACGGTATGATAATGTTCTTCGGCGCGCCGCTTATCTTCTGGATCATCTTTTCTTACATACTCTTTGATTATCTGAGAAAAAGAAAGGGTTACGACGTGCTGCAGCATAATGAGTCAAAGAATTGCGGGTTCGCGCAGCTGCTCAATATCTGCTCTCTTGTCGTCGGACCTATGGGCCTCGGTAAGACGTCTTTTGTAACGGATCTCGTTCTTTGCTTTGTCAATATCTTCAAGAAGAAAACACATGATATCATTTATTCTCATGATATGCTGTTTCCGATGTTCCCTTGGGAGCTCTTTGAGAAGGATATAAAGGAAATGACGGAAATGGGAGTTATATATAATCTCCCATCGATAGATCTTTACATAGACACGCTTCAGAGCTGCTATGAGAACGCTCCAATACCTTCATATATTTACAATTACGATGCTGATACATATCCTATGAAAAAGAACGTGGGCCACAAAATAGTAACTCTTTTTGATACTATGAGGACCTACGGCAAGGCTTATTTTGTCTACATAAATGAAAATCCCTCGCTGTCTAATTATCCTATCCGCTTTGACGGTAAATTTGACGGCAGCGAATTTTTCCCGCGCTGGAGTGGTGAGTTCTTTACGACCGTTCCCGGAGAGCGCGAGAGCAGATTCAGCCATATCCTTGATCAGGATATGCTCAGACTTGGTAAACCTGTAGATCCTGATAATCCTCTCGCCGGTACGTTCTCTTGGGGAATATACTCGGTCATGGAGTTCGGTAAGAGCCAAAAGAACCAGGTCGAAGCTGAGGGCATTAAGAAGGATGATGAGGAGTCGAATCAGAAGAATGACCTTTACGATTATGCGCTGAAGGTCTGCCGACATGCTAACGTAATGATAGATAATTACGTGTTCTTCAGATTCATAGCAGACGATCAGCGGCCGCAGTCGATACCTGCAAAGATAAGGGATTGTTTCTCGATCGTGACGATCGTGGACAAGTCTGAGATAAAGCTGGCGCTGCCTTTCTTCGGCGTTGAAAAGTGGATATATGACCACGTATATGAGCCTTTTAAGGACTTTTATTATGAGTACCGTGACGTGCGCGGCGACCGCACTTTGATACTTATGGTGTCGAAGCTGCTTGTCAGCCTGATGTCGAATTATTATAAGAAGATCTATAACATTTTCGGCTATTTTGAGCTTGACGTCGCTATCGAGGCGGGTACTGCATACGGTGAAGGCTCTCCCGGAGATAAGGCCCCGGAAACACATAAATATTATCTTGCGATAAAGAAAATATACGGAGATAGATATTCTACCGATGCGCTCAGCGAATTCTTCTCCAAGAAGCAGCTTGAATGTGATTTTGGTATGAATCAGTACGATACGTATGCCGGACTGCGCATGAGTAATGAAGAAATGCAGAAACAGCGTGAGCGTTACATAATGGAGCTTATGGAGATAATGATAGGCGAACGTGAGCCTGTCAGATCCGCTCCTAAGAAAAACAGCTATCAGAAACGCGAAAAACCTACCTTTGATTGGGATTATATAAAGTGAGGTATATATGGAAACTACAAACGAAAAATTAAAGCTGAAGGTCTATTTTGAGGGCAATAACTATATAGGTGTTGTTCCGAAAAAAGGTGTCAGGGCTCGTCGAGGACATAACGATGATCCTATGCTCAAGGTATTCAAAAAGTATTACGCTGAAGCTAAAAAAGAGAATATATCAAAAAGAGATCTCTCTGAGTATCTTTTTGAAAAAATGCTCAATCATCCGGAGCAGTCCTATCTTCTCGATAAAGAGGAGATAGGTGAGCTCATCAAGAAGGAAGCTACTCGAATACATAATAAAAAGAAACGCTACAGACGTAAGCTCGGCTGGTTCAGACCGAACTGGTTTGTAACGTTTACATATGATGATAAGCTCACAGATCCTGAGAGCTTTGAACGTAAGTTGCGCCGTTGCCTTGCTAATTTGGCTTATAGGAATAATTGGCGCTATATCGGAGCTAGGGAGTACGGAGAAGAAAAAGGCAGATTGCACTTTCATTTTCTGATGTTTATACCTGAAGGCTCTATGGTGGGCCAGCTTTTTACGGATTACCATTGGAACGGCTTTAAGAGGGAGTTTTTTACTAATAATACCTTCTTCCATGAACGCTTCGGAGATACAGAATTTAAGCCTGTACAGGGCTCTGATCTGGTGTCGGGAAGACTGTCTGATTATCTTGTTAAGTATATAGAGAAGCAGGATCAGCGCCTGATATACAGCCGAGGACTTGCTACAGAGGTTGAAATGGAGGTAGATCCTAAAAGTGATGTCTTTTATACCTTCTATGATTTTTCATATAAGTGCTATTTATCAATGGATCTGTTTTATAGTGAAGACGAGCTCAAGAAGTTCAAAGTAGATGAATATTATGAAATAGATTCTGAAGGAATGGGTCTTGACTATTTTGGAGCTCAAGAGAGGTTCTATCAGAGCTACAGGGAGAAGCTCGAACGTAAAAAACGACGGTCGGCATAGTCTGAAGCGCTCTGCCTGGAAACGTATATAAGGGCAGATACAAATTTAATATGAGCGAAAAAAGCCGGGGGACAGTACCGGTCTTTTCGTGTTTCTAAAGGACAGTGAAAAAAACGATAAAAGTGGCGGCAAATTGGAGCGGGTTAGCAAAAAGAAGGCGCTTATCGGTGAGCTGTGCTCACATCACCGCCCGGCGCGCTCCGCGCGCCGGCTTGTTTAAATACAAGGTGATGTGTAATTCTCATAGTGATTTGGAGTACTCAAAAAACTGTTTAAAAGATTTTAATTGCTATTCTATAATTAACCGTATGGCGAGGATTGACAAATTCGGGCCGATATGATATAATCAAATCAGCCCGAATGGTGGTTACGCTATGCTGCGCAACATGAGGATTATGTCAATAATGTAGGTCGAATACATATTAACAAAACTCATAATTTTTATGTAAGTAAGCATTGTGTCACCTCCTTTCGGGCTTTTCCTTAAAAAAGAAGCATATCGGGCCGGATTTGTCAATCTTCGGGGGAGGCGTATCGAAGAGGAGTGGGTAGCAAAGCTTTGGGGTTATAATGAATAGAAAAAGATAGAGCGTTGAGAATATCGGCGCTATTTTTTATGCCTGGTCGGATGCTGACTAAAGCTAGTCATAAACAACTGATAAAATTTGAGCATAATTATATAACAAAAATTAAAAGAAGATTTGAAAAATCTCTTTCTCTGAAAAGAAACAGCGCCTGCGGCTGCGGGGGTGAATTTTTGATTGTGGTAAAGCTCAAGCTTTCCATAGGAATTTTCAATAGGTTGTGGTAAACTCTAAACAAACGTATGGAGCGATGCAGAACGAGTGTAACGGAGAGATAAAGAGGGTAAGTAGAGCGTTAAGAGTTTTCCATAGCCTGTTGGAAAACCTGTGGGAAGGTAGCTTTTCCACATTCAAAAAGAGGGGGAGAGTGACCCTGTGCTTGACGTAAACTAATATTTTCAGAGTTTTATCGTTCAGACGTGCTCACGGTATCAGCTGTATTTTAATAAAGACCGGGCATAAAAAAGAAGCGTCTTATAAAAGACGCTCTTTTTTGACTAACTTTTGACTAACTTTTGTAGGGTGAAAAACGGTATAAAACGGAATAAAAGTAAAAAATGAAAAGAAAAACAAAAACGCTTGAAAGCCTTATAAATCAAGACTTTCAAGCATTTTTCAATGGTTGCGGAGGTGGGATTTGAACCTCACGACCTCCGGGTTATGAGCCCGACGAGCTACCAAGCTGCTCTACTCCGCGATATTGATTTCTTACGGCAATCTTTACACCGCTTCGTTATGCCCCCTCGGCACTCACGATTGGTGCCGGTGACCGGGGTCGAACCGGTACGATACTTGCGTATCACGGGATTTTAAGTCCCGGGCGTCTGCCTGTTCCGCCACACCGGCTTATATACCGATGATTTCCGTTAGCATCTGCTATTATATCATATTCTTCTCTCTGTGTCAATACCTTTTTTGCTTTATTTCAAATATTTTTATATCTATGTATTTTTTATCACGCTTTCTATATATTTATCTTATCTTCTTTTAGCTCCAGATATTCCCGATCACACATAAAATTTTTAAAATCTATTCGTTCTTATTCGACCTTTTGTGCATTATGTAAAACACCTCGTTTTGTAATTTTTTTACTTTTCCACAATCCCCAAAAGTTTTCCACAGCCCCCACCCCCAGACAACCCCAATGAATTCAACATTTGTGGAGTTTTCCACAGTTTCCACAGCTTTTTCCACAGGCAAATTATCCCCCTGTGGAATTTTTCCACAACTGTCCTTTTTACCAAATCAATAGTATTTTTCATTAAAATGGCACTAAATATACCATTTTTTGCCTCTAATTAACTAAATGTGGGGAATTGAGGACGAAATGGTTAAAAATTCACTTTGATGAATTTTTATAGATCTCTCTCCGAAGAGCTTTTTCTTGAACCTTTCACCGAGTTTTCAACAAAAACGCCCAAGACCTGTTGAAAACTCGGAAAAATATATAAAAAAGCTACCTCATTGGGCTTAATGAGGTAGCCTTGCTTTTATTTACTTAAGCGCGATTGCCGCCTTTGCCTTTGCTACGATGTTAGCAACAGTAAGACCGTACATCTCGAGCAGGGGAGCGACCTTTCCTGAACGTCCGAAGGTATCCTCAGTACCAACCTTGAGTACGGGAACGGGGCAAGCCTCGCATACAGCCTCGGATACTGCCGAGCCAAGACCGCCGATAACGTTATGCTCTTCAGCCGTAACGATAGCGCCCGTTGACTTAGCCGCCTCAACGATAAGCTCCTTATCAAGAGGCTTGATGGTATGTATGTTGATAACTCTTGCCGAAATACCTTCCTCTGCGAGCGCCTTGGAAGCCTCGATAGCCATATTTACCATAATTCCCGTTGCAACGATGGTAACATCCTTTCCGTCTACCATATTAACGCCCTTGCCGACCTCGAACTTGTAGTCGGGGGTGTCGTTTATTACCGGAACTGCCATACGACCGAATCTCATATAAACGGGGCCGTTTATATTCAGCGCTGCCTCTACTGCCGCTTTTGCCTCAACAGCGTCCGCGGGGTTGATGATCACCATACCGGGGATAGTGCGCATAAGACCGATATCCTCAAGGCACTGGTGTGTTGCGCCGTCCTCACCAACGGTTATACCCGCGTGTGTAGCGCCGATCTTTACGTTGAGGTGGGGGTAGCCTACAGAGTTTCTTATCTGCTCAAATGCTCTGCCCGCCGCAAACATTGCGAAAGAGGAAGCGAAAACAGGCTTACCTGTTGTTGCTATTCCCGCCGCAACGCTTATCATGTTGCCCTCTGCTATACCGCAGTCAAAAAATCTTTCGGGGAATTTCTTTTTGAATATACTTGTCTTTGTTGCTGCCGCAAGGTCAGCATCAAGAACAACGAAATCATATTTATCGCCAAGCTCTGCAAGCGCGTTGCCGTAGGCTTCTCTTGTTGCTATCTTTTCTGCCATATCTTATTTCCTCCTTAAAGCGATGCCTTGATCTCAGCAACCGCAGCGGCATACTGCTCTGCGTTGGGAGCTGAGCCGTGCCAGCCGACCTGATTTTCCATAAAGGATACGCCCTTACCCTTGGCGGTGCGCGCGATTATCGCGGTGGGCTTGCCCTTGACTGTCTTTGCCTCGGCAAACGCAGCCTCTATCTGTTCAAAGTCGTGACCGTCTATAACTATAACGTGGAAGCCGAAAGCCTCAAGCTTCTTGTCATGGGGAGTGGGGTTCATGACCTCTGTGATAGGACCGTCTATCTGGAGACCGTTAAGGTCTACTACGATACAGAGGTTATCGAGCTTATAGTGAGCGGCAAACATAGCTGCCTCCCAAACCTGACCCTCCTGAGTTTCTCCGTCGCCAAGGAGTGCGTAGGTTCTGTAATCCTTTCCGTCGAGCTTAGCCGCGAGAGCCATTCCGCAAGCGGCGGATATACCAAGACCGAGAGATCCCGTGGACATATCAACACCGGGAGTACCCTTCATATCGGGGTGACCCTGAAGGTAGGAATCTGCCTGACGGAGAGTTTTTATATCAGCCTTGTCGAAATATCCCTTTTCTGCGAGTGCCGCGTAGAGGGCAGGGGCAGTGTGTCCCTTGGAGAGAACGAGTCTGTCTCTGTCGGGCATTTTGGGGTTCTTGGGGTCGATATTCATTTCTTCGAAATACAGATATGTGATTATATCCGCAATAGAGAGCGATCCGCCCGGATGTCCTGAGCTTGCGCTATGGACGCCCTCGAGAATACTGAGGCGGATATTGGCAGCGATCTTTTTTAAACTGTTAAGCTTTGCCTGTTCCATTGTTTACACCTTTCGTTGCAATAAATTTTCGTACTTAAATTATAATACATTTTTTCCCTAAAGTCAAGGGGGCGCCATATTATGCTTAATTAATTTTATACTTAGTGCCCTCTGCCGTGTCTATGAGGGTAACTCCCTTGTCAGCCAGCTCCTTGCGGATAGCATCGGCGGTGGCGTAATCCTTTGCCTTCTTTGCTTCCTTTCGCTTCTGGATCATAGCCTCTATCTCGGCGATAAAGGGATCGTCCGAGGGAGTGGCTTCCTCTTGCTTTTGCGAAAGCTGCTTTTCTGCCGCCTTAATGAGGTCAAGTCCGAGAACTGTGTCAAACTCGGATATCAAAGAGAGCTTTGTTGCCGCGTTGGTCTTTGCCTTGAGAAGGTCATAGAGCGCGGTGATGGCAAGAGACGTGTTGAGGTCGTTGTCAAGCGCGTCTGTAAATCTCTTGCGGAGCGCGGCAGCGCTTTCGGTGTCTATCGCCGAGCTGTCCTTCTCGGAGAGCAGGGAAGCGGTCTTTGCCACGAGCTTATTGTATGCCGTTACCGTGTTGTCAAGGTTCTCGTAAGAGAAAACGAGCGACTTGCGGTAGTGCGACTGCAAGCAGAACATACGGTACACCAGCGGATCGTATCCCTTTTGCTCAAGCAGAGATACGGTCAGAAATTCTCCGCTCGATTTGCTCATCTTTCCCGAATTCGTGTTGAGGTGATGAACGTGGAACCAGTAATTGCACCACTTGTGCCCGATATAAGCCTCGCTCTGCGCGATCTCGTTTGTGTGGTGGGGGAAAGCGTTGTCTATACCGCCGCAGTGTATATCGAGGTACTCGCCGAGGTTTTTCATACTGATGCAGGAGCACTCGATATGCCAACCGGGATATCCTATACCCCAGGGGCTATCCCACTTGAGCTCCTGATCGTCGAACTTGGACTTTGTGAACCAGAGCACGAAGTCTGCCTTGTTTCTCTTGTTGGTGTCGGCTTCAACGCCTTCTCTCACGCCTACCTCAAGATCCTCCTCGCGGAAATCGTTGAAAACGTAATACTGATTGAGCTTCGAGGTGTCAAAGTAGATATTTCCGCCTGCCTCGTAAGCGTATCCCTTTTCGATAAGACTTGTTATGACCTCGATAAAGCTGTCGATACAGCCTGTTGCGGGGGCAACAACGTCGGGAGTCTTGATGTTGAGCTTCTCGCAGTCGGCAAAGAAAGCATCGGTATAAAACTTTGCTATCTCCATTACCGTTTTGCGCTCACGCTTAGCGCCCTTGAGCATCTTGTCTTCTCCCTCGTCGGCGTCACTTGTGAGGTGTCCTACGTCGGTGATGTTCATAACGCGCTTGACGTCGTATCCCGAAAAACGCAGATACTTTTCAAGAACGTCCTCCATTATATAGCTGCGAAGATTTCCTATGTGAGCATAGTGATATACCGTCGGACCGCAGGTATACATATTTACCTTTCCGGGTACGTTAGGTACGAATTCTTCTCTTTTTCTTGAAAGTGAATTGTAAAGCAGCATTTATCTTTTCTCCTTTTTGTTCTTTTTGAGGTCTGTTATCTGCGCCTCAAGCTCCGAGAGCTTTGCCTCAAGCGCCTTTATCTGTTGAGCAACAGGGTCGGGAATGTGTACTTGATCGAGCTCGTCAACCCTCTGACCCTCTCTCTTTACTATCTTTGCCGGTATTCCGACCGCCGTGCAGTTCTCGGGTATCTCCTCAAGCACCACTGCGTTTGCGGCTATTTTGGAATTATCTCCTATATTGAACGGACCCAGCACCTTTGCTCCCGCGCCAACCATAACGCCGTCGCCGAGGGTGGGGTGACGTTTTCCAACGTCCTTTCCCGTTCCTCCGAGGGTCACTCCCTGATATATCGTGCAGTTATCTCCGATCTCAGCGGTTTCTCCTATGACCACTCCCATTCCGTGGTCTATAACGAGTCCCTTGCCTATCTTAGCGCCCGGGTGTATCTCTATTCCCGTACAATGTCTTGCTATCTGGCTTATCGCTCTCGCCGCGAAAAAGTGCTTCTGCTCGTAAAGCTTGTGCGACACGCGGTAAGCGAGAAGGGCGTGCATTCCCGAATAGAGGAGAAGCACCTCGGCATCACTCCTCGCCGCGGGATCGCGCTCTCTTACAGCCTTTACGTCGTATTTTACAGTCTGTACGGCGCTGTTCACTCCCTTTTTTAGGGTAATTATTTTTTTCTTTATATCCTTGATATCGGGAAGGGATCTCTTTTGAGATCTGATAAGTCTATCCATAAAAACCTCCTGAATATGATAAAAGCCTCTGCGCCAACGGCGCAGAGGCATAAATAACGCGGTTCCACTCTGCTTCAAAGACTGTGTCTTTGATCTCTTGCGCCCTTAACGCGGACAAACGCTGCCATTACGCAGGACCTTCGGGGCGCACACGCCGCGGCTCGCTTATGCCGTTTTCAGCCAATGACGGCAACTCTCTGAAAGCGATAAACACGGTTTTTTCCCGTTCAACGGTCTTATAACATTATACAATATCAAAACAGATTTGTAAACAGTTTTTTGAAATTTTTAATTCTCAGTTTTCTCGGCATACTCGGAAATATCTATATCCTTGAGCTTGGCATCGGGTATTCTGCCCTTTGTTCGCTCAAAATAGGCGATATTATTTCTGAGCATAAAATTGAACTGATTTGAAGGCGTGCGGTTTTCCGCTTCCGAGATATAAAGCAGCTTTTTGAGCATATCTTCGGAAAGCCTTATGTTTATACTGTAATTATTTTTCATATATCATTTACGCTTCTTATCGTTAGTGTTGTTCTTTCTTACAGTCTGAGTTTTAGCTGCGTTTTTCTTTTCCATACGGATAAATACAAATGCCGCAACAGCTATTCCCACGAGCACAACGCCAAGTATCACTACGGCGATAATTGTGGACGCGGTGTTCTTTTCCTTTACGGGCTCGGTGACCTCGGGCGCGGTCGTTTCAGCGGGAGCATTGGGGGTGTAGGTAACGGTCTCCACAACGTCTACTCCATATACAGTTCCGCTTACCGTGAGCTTATCGGCGGTGTATCCATCTTTTGAAGGGGAAGGAATGCTGTAGGCTGCGCCGTAGGGCTTATCTGCCTCAACTACGCTTTCTGCAAGCTGATTGCCCTGAGCGTCTACATATTTTACCGTCACAGTTGCCAGAGTGTTCGGAGAATCGGTGCGAGCTGCCTCTGCAAAGGACTTTGAAGCGCCCTTGAAGGCATTCTCGTGAACCTTGTCAGCGGTTATGCCGCTGAATATAGTGAGGTTTTCGATAGAACGGCAGTTGTAGAACGCGCCGTCGGGTATAGCTACGTTTGCGAAGACGGCGGCATTTTTAACAGAAGAGCAGTAAGCGAAAGCGTTTGCTCCGAGAGTTGTAACACCTGCGGGTACGACAGCAACGGTGAGCGCCGAGCAGCCCTCAAACGCCGAGTCCTTTATTACCTCAAGGGTGGTGGGTAGATTTATCGTGGTGAGCGCCGAGTTGTACGCGAAAGCAGACTTTCCTATGCTCTTTACAGATGCGGGAAGATTTACGCTTTCAAGCGCTGTAAAGCCGTAGAAGGCATAGTCACCGATGTTGGCAACGCCCTCGGATACGGTCAGGGTCTTAGCGTGAGCGAGCATAGCCAACCAGGGAAGCTCGGTCTGAGCGGAGTAATCATTCATAGTTCCGTTGCCCGATATGCTAAGAGCCTTTGTGTCTGCGTCATACGACCAGGTAACACCCGATCCGCAAGCACCGCTGTCGCTCGCAGGCGCGGACGAGCCGCAGGACACCATAGATATTATAAGCAATAAAGTCAAAAGCATTAAAGCTGTTATTTTCAATATTCTCTTCATTTTTACAAAAATTCCTTTCAGCAAACTTCTAACCATTACATTATACAATATATACCAGGTGGTGTCAATGTATTTTTTGTTAAATAATACGTGGATACCTTGTGGTGACGTTTGGTTTTCTAATTTATGTTTTACTTATCTGTTTGTTTTTAGGGTCGTCGAGGGAGCCGACCCCTACCGATTGTAAATATCGTTTTCTAAATCTCAGTGAAATCAAATTTTAATGCTTGTGGTAGGGGTCGGCGCCCTCGACGACCCTAAAAACAAACATTACAATTTAAACCTCATCACTGTGGCTAAAAACAGTGTGAAAATTTTTGAGGGGGGGCGAGGGGGAACTTTTTATAAAAAGTTCCCCCTTGCCCGCATCCCCATCAAAATCTAAAATACAAAAATGGGTTGTAGCCTGAGTTCACGAGGTAGGCGGTACACAATATAAGAGTAAGAAAAGACAATAGGTTGAGCGCCCACAGGGTGGGTGTTCCGTATTTTTTTGATGAGAGCAGGGATAGGGTTTTTCTTTTGAATAAGGGCAGAGAAGCCAAGGTCATTATTGCTAAGGGTATGATGTTTCTTGTCAGCTCATATTTTGAAAGCTCGGATATAAGCGGCGCGCCGCCCGCTCCAAACATTATTTTTATACAAGAGAGAGCTTGTACGAGCGTGAGCGAGCTATCCGCGCCGTCGGACGCGAATATCAGCCAACCGAAGAGGATAAGGAGCAGAGCGTATACGTGCCGCAATACCCTCGGTGCTTTTTTCAGATATTTCAGAAGAAATGCCTTTTCTATGCTCAGTATGAGGAAGTAGTAAAGTCCCCACAAAAGAAAATTTCCGCCCGCGCCATGCCATACGCCCGTGAGCGACCAGACCACAAATAAATTCAGATACATACGCGCCTTGCCGCGTCTGTTTCCGCCGAGGGGGATATAGACGTATTCTCTGAACCAAGTTGAAAGGGTGATATGCCAGCGTCTCCAAAAATCGCTTATGCTTTCGGACACGTAGGGGTAGTTGAAATTTTCGGGAAAGGAAAACCCAAAAATCTTTCCAAGACCTACCGCCATATCCGAGTATCCCGAAAAATCAAAATATATCTGAAAGGCGTAGAAAATCACGCCGAGCCACACCCCGAGCGTGTCGGCGTTACCGACCTCAAAGCTTTTGGAAAAGCTCTGCCACATCTCGCCTGCGGTGTTCGCAAGAAGCACCTTTTTCGCAAGACCCGCGCTAAATCTTCTTATCCCATCTGCCGCCAAGGTGAGCGAATGAGAGCGCTTTCTTATCTGTCCCTCGATGTCGCTGTATCTTATTATAGGCCCTGCCACGAGCTGTGGGAAAAGCGCCACGTAGGTGGCGGGGGTGAGCGGGTCTTTTGCGGCGGCGGTCTCCTTGCGGTATACGTCTATCACGTAGGAGAGCGCCTGAAAGGTGTAAAATGATATCCCCACGGGCAGGGGAATATTCAGCGGTCTTAGCTTGATACCCAACGGTAGTGAGGAAATGAGCGTTACAGCAAAATCATAGTATTTGAAAAAGGCGAGGATAGCGAGGTTGAATATTATGGCGGCTATCAATATCAGCCTTGCTCCCCTTTTGTTTTCTCGGTCGATGCTCTTTTGCACACCCAGCGCGAAGATGTAGTCGCCAAGGACGGTGAATACCATCAAAAAAACGTACACAGGCTCGCCAAACCCATAAAAAATAAGGCTGAAGAAGAGAAGTACGGCGTTGCGCCACCCAAGCGGTACACAGAAATATATACCTATACACAATGGCAGAAAAAGAAATATGAATTCAAGCGAAGAGAAGAGCATAAGGACAAAAGAGAGGGAGACACAAAAATATCTCCCTCTTTCCCCCAATCTTTAAAATTATGTAAAATATTTGGGGTGTGTTATGTGTATATTTTATTTCTCTATATCTATCATTGCCTGAGCCGCCGACATTATTCCTATCCTTCCGCTCTCGTAGGTAAGTCCGCCCTGGAAGAAGGCGGTGTAGGGGGGACGGAGAGGTCCGTCTGCCGAGAGCTCGATGGACGAGCCCTGTGTGAACGCGCCCGCCGCCATTATTACGTTGTCCGAGTATCCCGGCATTGCCCAGGGCTCGGGAACAACGAAGGAATCTATCGGAGATCCCGCCTGAATTCCTCGGCAGAAAGCGCAGAGCTTTTCGGGGGCGCGGGTTATGACCGTCTGGATTATGTCGTATCTGGGCTCGTTCCAAGCGGGTTCGACCTCATATCCGAGCGCGTCAAAGATGTAAGCCGCAAGGTGCGCGGTCTTGAGCGCCTGCGCGGTGGTGTGGGGAGCATAGAACAGACCCTTGAACATATTCTTGTTCTGACCGAGTGTAGCTCCTACCTCACAGCCAACGCCTACCGAGGTAAGTCTGTAGGACGCAAGCTCGACCGCTCTCGGAGTTCCCGCGATATATCCGCCGCTCTCAGCCATTCCGCCGCCCGGGTTCTTTATCAGAGAGCCGATTATCATATCAGCTCCGAATGCGGTGGGCTCGTTTTCCTCGGTGAACTCGCCGTAGCAGTTGTCTACCACAACGTAGCTTGCGGGGGATATTGACTTGACGAACTCGGTTGCCTTTGCTATCTGTGCGACGCTCAGGGTCTTTCTGTTAAGATACCCCTTGGAGCGCTGTATAAATACCACCTTAACGCGGCTTCCGTGCTCGGTGAGCACCGAGCGGATATGCTCAAAATCAAAGCTTCCGTCGGCATTCAGGTCGGACTGCATATAATCCACCCCGAAATCCTTCAGAGAGCCGTCGCCGCGGCTTCCCGTGTTTCCTATAACCTCGTCAAGCGTGTCGTAGGGCTTGCCCGCGATAGAAAATATAATGTCGCCGGGGCGGAGAAGTCCGAAAAGACCTATGGTCAGCGCCTGAGTTCCGTTCACTATGCTGTGCCTTACAAACGCCGCCTCAGCGCCCATAACGTCAGCCCATATTCTGTCCAGCACATCTCTTCCGCGGTCGTCGTAGCCGTATCCGCTGGTGGGGTTGAACATAGCCTCGCTCACGCGGTGCTCCTTGAAGGAGTTCATTATCTTTTGGGTGTTTTTAAAGGATATCTCGTCTATCCTCGCAAAGGTATCCACAAGCTTTTGCTCTGCTTCAAAGGTAAGATCTATTATCTTCTGTGAAAAGTTCATTTTTTTATTCCTTGCTTTCTTAATTAATTACGCCAAGCTCTCTATAAAGGCGGTGCTCAGCTCGACACACGCCGCAGCATCTCCAAGGTCAAGCATCTCAACACCCGAATGGATATATCTTGTGGGAATTGAAAGGGCAGTTGCTCTGCAACCAAGTCCCGACATCTGTATCGAGCTCGTATCCGTGCCGCCGTATGTCAGTACCTCAAACTGGTGAGCTATATTTTTCTCTTTTGCTATTCTTGCAAGCTCGGCTACCGTTTCGGCGTGGCATATGACCGAATTGTCCTTTATCTTGATAGCCGCTCCTTTTCCAAGCGCACACTCCATAGGCTTTGCCCCAAGTGTGTCGCCCGTTCCCGTTACGTCGTAAACTATGGCGTAGTCGGGGGATATCGCGTATGCGGCGGTCTTAGCGCCGCGGCAACCGACCTCCTCCTGCGCCGAGAATACGAAGTAGATATCGTGCTTCGGGGGAGCTTTTTCAAAGCTTTGTGCAAGCTTTATCATAACGGCACAGCCTATCCTATCGTCAAGCGGTCTGCCGCAGACACGGCTTGAGGTCAGCCTTGTAAGCGAGGGGCGCACAACGAAGAAGTCGCCTATCTTCACGCGCCTTTCGGCGTCCTTTTTGCTCTTCGCTCCAATATCTATTATGAGCTTGTCGTTTGCGATATCCGCCGTCTTCACGCTCGACTCGCAAACGATAACTCCGCGCACTCCCCGCTCGGACACAACCTCGGACGAAGCCGCCGCCACAGGGTCGATACCGCCGATGGGAGCTATGCGTACAAATCCTTTTTCCTCGATGTAGGTCACAATAAAGCCTATCTCGTCCATGTGGGCGCAGAGCATTATTTTCTTGGGCTCTGCCGCGCTGCCCTTTTTGAGGGCTATAAGGTTTCCAAGGCTGTCGGTATAGCACTCGTCGCAAAGGGGAGTTATTATCTCACTTATTTTATTTCTTATCGCGTCCTCTCTGCCCGATACCGAGGGTATCATACAGAGGGTCTTCAAGGTGTTATACATATATCTATCTCCTTGTAAGCGTTTTGTCGTCCCAGCATCTGAGCATAGCCAGGATATGCGAGAGCATCGAAGAATAGTCGTCGATATCCGCAACACAGGCGGCTGAGTGAAGGTAACGTGTGGGGGCAGAGAGCGCAAGCGTGCGGACTCCCTTGCCGCTTTTGTGTATGTGAGAGGCGTCGTTAGCGCCCGACAGATACTTCTTTATCTGCGTCTTGATGCCGTTTTTCTCTGCCGTTTGGAGCGCAAAGTCCACAAACGCGCGGTCGTATATCGTTGAGCGGTCGATAAGCGAGATAACTCCGCCCTCTCCCTGTGTAGCCACGCGCTCACTCTCGCGCACTCCCGCAACGTCGGCGACTGCCGTTGTTTCAAGGACTATCGAATAGTCGGGAGCTATCGTCTGCGCGGCAACCTGCGCACCCGAAATACCAAGCTCCTCGCGCACGGTAAAGCAGAAATATAGGTCTATAGGAAGTCTGTCCTTCTCGGGGTATATATCTCTCATTACCTCTATCATAAGCGCGCATCCAAGCCTGTCGTCAAGCGCCTTGCATTTCAGCTTTTTGCCGTCCTTTCCGAAGCGGACGAACTCAGAGTCAAACGTACCGTAAGAGCCGATGTCAAGATATTTGAGTACCTCGTCGCGCCCCTTAGCTCCGATGTCTATATACATCGACTCAACAGGGGTTATATTAAGTCTTTCTTCTTTTTTCTTATGGTGTATAGCCTTTGAGGAGATAACTCCGCTTATCTTTTTGCACTCATCACCAAGAGTGACTTTCTTGCCGCAGAGCACACGCGGGTCTATACCGCCAAGCGTGTCGAACTTGAGATAGCCGTCATCGGTTATCTCATTTACCATAAATCCGACCTCATCCGTATGGGCACTTATCATAAGGCGCTCTTTTTCGCCCGCTCCGCTTTCCATAACGGCGATGAGATTTCCCGCGCGGTCGGTGTAGAGCTTATCGCATACGTCACATATCTGCTCAGCTATAAAATCTCTCACGTTATCCTCACAGCCCGATGGGCCGAAGAGCAGACAAAGGCGCTCTAAAAGCTCAGCTCCATTGTACTTTATCATACTACGAACGCCTCCTTTATCTTCTCAGAGCACACAAAGTGCCGTACGAGCGCCGAGAGAGCCTCGGCATCGTCAAGAGATATCGTTTCGTTATAGGTGTGCATACTCTTAAGGGGAAGTCCCACGTCGACCGTGGGAACGCCGCGGCCGACAAGGCAGAGCGCCGCGGCGTTCGTGCCTGTGCTTGAGGGAGCGGCAACGCGGTAAAAGCCTATTTCGTTATCGCGGCATAGCTCCTCGGTCATTTTTGTAAGGCGTCTGTCGGTGATAGCCGACACAGATATCGAGATGCCCTTGCCGTATTCCACGGTTTCACTCTTGGGAACGTCGGGAACGGCGGCGAGATTTACGTCTATTACCATAGCGTAATCGGGGTCTATCCCAAACGCCGCGGGGGCAACTCCGCCCGTGCGGACACTTTCCTCGTGCGCCGAGAGAAGCAGATATACGTCTGCGGCAAGCTCACTCTTTGGTATATCAGATAGCGCGAATATTGCCGCGGCGGTACACGCCTTGTTGTCAAAGCTCTTGCCGCAGATGCTGCGGTTCAGAAGCTCGGTATATACGGGCGCAAATCCAACGGGAGTGCCGATAGATATAAGCTCCAGAAGTTCTTCCTTGGGGTATCCCGTATCGATAAACAGCTCGGATATCTCGGATAGCTTTTTGGAGTCAGAGTCCCGTCTGAGGTGCGGGGGGACAGAGGAAAGCACACCCCTGATATCCCTCTTGCCGTATATAGTTACGTCGCTTGAGGGAAGTATCGCGGAGTCGATGCCGCCTATGGGCGCAACACTCACAAAGCCGCCCTCGCTGATGCCTGTCACTATCATACCTATCTCGTCAAAGTGCGTGTCGATAAGCACTTTTGCGGGGCTCTGCTTTTCGCATCTGCGGATAAGAAGTATATTTCCAACGCCGTCCTGCTCGATCTCATCAAAGCTGTCGCCGACGAGTGAGCGCAAGCGCTCAAAACTTCGGTATTCGTATCCCGATACCGAGAGCATAGAGCAAAGCGAAATTATAAGTTCCTTTAATTCCATATTCAGCTCCAATATTTTTTATCAAGAGAGCGGTACTGAATAGCCTCGGCTACGTGCGCCGCCTCGATGCTTTGGCTTCCCGCAAGGTCGGCTATCGTTCTTGCCACTCTCATTATTCGGTCATATCCTCTTGCCGACATTCCCATTCTGTCGTACGCCGCTCTGAGAAGGGCGCTCGCGCCTGCCGATATCTCGCAGTATTTCTTTATCTGCGCAGAATTGAGTTGGGCGTTGCAGAATATTCCCGCCTCGCTCTCAAATCTCTTTGAGGCAAACTCTCTTGCGCGGCAGACGCGCTCGCGTACCTCTGCCGAGCTCTCGGTCGCTGCATCCTTCTGGTTCAGCTCGTCGTATGAGAGAGAAGGGAGCTCTATCTGTATATCTATTCGGTCGAGCATAGGACCGCTTATCTTCGAGAGATATCTCTTTACGTCACTCTCACTACAAGTACATTTTTGCGTGGGGTGGCCGAAATATCCGCATCTGCAAGGGTTCATAGCCGCAACCAGCATAAACGAGCAGGGATATGTAACTCTTCCGTTAGCGCGGGTTATAGTTACGCGCCTGTCCTCAACGGGCTGTCTGAGCGCGTCGGTGACAGCCTTCGGAAATTCGGGAAATTCGTCAAGAAAGAGCACTCCGTTATGCGAGAGCGACACCTCGCCCGGCATAGGATTTATACCGCCGCCCACAAGGCTGACCGAGCTCATGGTGTGGTGGGGCGAGCGGAAGGGACGCGCCGAGAGAAGAGATATATCCTCGGGCAGAGTTCCCGCCACCGAGTGTATCTTGGTGGTCTCTATCGCCTCGTTAAAGGTCATGGGCGGAAGTATTGTGGGAAGTCTTTTTGCAAGCATGGATTTTCCCGTACCGGGAGGACCTATGAGAAGTATATTATGTCCGCCCGCGGCGGCTATCTCCATAGCTCTCTTTGCCATCGACTGACCGCGAACGTCGGAAAAATCTATATCATAAGAGTAGGTCTTTGTATCGGATGAGTTGCCCTCGGGCACAACGGGGGAAAGAGGTGCTATGCCGTTGAGGTGGTCTACAAGCTGCTTTACGTTGTCTACCGCGTATACCGTGATACCCTCGACTGCGGCAGCTTCCTTGGCGTTCTCCACGGGCGCGTAAAACTCCTTAAAGCCCGCGTCCTTGGCGGAGGCGCACATACACAGAACTCCGCGCACAGCTCTGAGCTTTCCCGAAAGAGAGAGCTCTCCCGTAAAGCATTTGTCAGAGAAATCGACCTCGTGTCTTACGATGCCGCCGCAACGCAAGATAGAGAGAAGTATCGGCGTATCGAGCGCCGAGCCCTCCTTGCGGCGGTCTGCGGGTGCGAGATTTATAGTGAGAGAAAGAGATGGAAAACGGAAGCCGCTGTTCTCACAAGCTGTCCGTACACGCTCCTTAGCCTCCTTCACGGCAAGGTCGGGAAGTCCGACAAGCTCAAATGAGGGGATACGCGATTGAGAATTACACTCGACGGTGACGATATATCCATCTATTCCAAAAAGTCCTGCGCTGAAAACGGTTGAAAGCATTTTTTGACCCTTCCACAAATAATAATTATATATATTTTACCATAATCCCCGCGCTTTTACAACAGATATGAAAAAATAAGCTCTGAAAAAATTGTCGTTTCCCCTCTTGACAGGGGCGGGGGAAGATGTTATAATTGTAGTGTAATAGTTCCCGAGTGACTGACGGAGAAATGGGGTGACCCATGGGGAGCCGGGAATGTTTGAGCCGACCGTCTGGGCAGTTTTGCGGAGAACAAAACTGCCTTTTTGTTTTTCGCTATATTCAGCAAAGAGAGGTATAGATGATGAAAGATTTTGCAAAAGAATGGGAGAACTTCAGAGAAGGCGCTTGGTGCGAGGGCATCAACGTGCGCGACTTTATCCAGAAGAACTACAGACCGTATATAAGCGGAGCTGAATTCCTCTGTGGCCCTACAGACCGCACTAAAAGACTTATGGGCGCGCTTGAGGAAAAGCTCAGAGAGGAGAGAGAAAAGGGAGGAGTTGTCAGTGTGGACACTCGCACCGTATCCTCGCTCACAAGCTATCCCGCGGCGTATCTCAAGAGAGAGGACGAGCTTATAGTCGGACTTCAGACAGGCGCGCCCCTCGAGAGGGGAGTAAACCCCTTTGGCGGAATAAGAATGGCAAGAAGCGCTTGTCGTGCTTACGGATACGAGCTCTCCGAGGAGATAGAGAGAGAATTTTTCTACCGCACCACACATAACGACGGCGTTTTCAGAGTATATACAGACAGTATGCGCGCTATGCGACACACGGGTATCCTCACAGGACTTCCCGACGCTTACGGACGCGGAAGAATAATAGGTGACTACCGCAGGGTTGCGCTCTACGGCGTGGACTATCTTATAGAGCAGAAGAAGCAGGATAAGGTAAACCTTGGCAAGCAGAGAATGACCGAGGAGAATATCCGTCTTTCCGAGGAGCTTTATAAGCAGATATCCTTCCTTGAAAAGCTCAAGGAGATGGCAGCACTTTACGGTATAGATATATCCCGCCCCGCAAACAACGCAAAAGAGGCTATCCAGTGGCTCTATTTCGCATATCTTGCGGCTAACAAGGAGCAGAACGGAGCGGCTATGTCGCTTGGAAGAGTGGGCACGTTTATAGACATATACCTTGAGAGAGATATCCGCAGAGGTATACTTGACGAGCAGGGCGCTCAGGAGCTTATCGACCAGTTCGTTATCAAGCTCAGAATGATAAGACATCTCCGTACTCCCGAGTATAACGAGCTCTTCGGCGGCGACCCGATGTGGATAACCGAGGCAGTCGGCGGTATGGGCAAGGACGGAAGAACGCTGGTTACAAAGACGGCGTACAGATTCCTTAACACGCTTTACAACCTCAGCCCCGCTCCCGAACCCAACCTCACGGTCCTCTGGTCGAACGACCTGCCTGAGCCCTTCAAGCGTTTTTGCGCGAAGGTGTCTATAGACACAGACTCTATACAGTACGAAAACGATGACCTTATGCGCCGTAGCTACGGCGACGACTATGCTATCGCTTGCTGTGTGAGCGCTATGAAGATAGGAAAGCAGATGCAGTTCTTCGGCGCGCGCTGCAATCTTCCCAAGGTATTGCTTCTTGCCCTCAACGGAGGACGAGAAGAGAAATACGATATGCAGATAGGCCCTGCTATGCCCGTTATGGACGACGATGTGCTTGACTATGACGAGGTCCGCCGCCGTCTTGATTACTATATGAGCTGGCTTGCGGGTGAGTACGTTGACACTATGAACGTTATCCACTTTATGCACGACAAGTATGCATATGAGAAGACCCAGCTCGCGCTTCACGACACCGACGTTGAGCGTCTTATGGCGTTTGGCGCGGCAGGACTTTCTGTAATCGCTGACAGCCTTTCGGCTATCAAGTATGCAAGTGTTCACCCGATACGCGACGAAAGAGGACTTATCAGCGGATTTGATGTTGAGGGAGATTTCCCGAAATTCGGAAACGACGACGACCGAGTTGACAGCATAGCAAAGGAGATACTCGACAGATTTATCACCGAGCTCAGAAAGAACCCGACCTACAGAGGAGCTATCCACACGTTATCTGTTCTCACTATCACAAGTAACGTTGTTTACGGTAAGAAGACAGGCTCAACTCCCGACGGAAGAGCCGCAGGCGAGCCCTTCGCTCCCGGAGCTAACCCGATGCACAACAGAGAAAAGTGCGGAGCGCTTGCTTCTCTCAACTCTGTGGCAAAGCTCTCTTACGATTCTTGCCGTGACGGTATATCCAACACCTTCTCGATAGTTCCCGCCGCACTCGGCAAGAACGACGAGGAAAGACAGGAAAATCTCGTAACCATCCTTGACGGATATTTCGCGCAGGACGCGCATCACATAAATGTAAACGTGCTTGACAGACAGAAGCTCGTTGACGCTATGGAAAATCCCGAGCTTTATCCTAACCTCACTATCCGTGTTTCGGGATACGCCGTAAACTTCCACAAGCTCTCCAAGGAGCAGCAGAGGGAGGTTATCAGCCGTACCTTCCACGAAACGGTATAAGCTATGAAAGGACATATACACAGCCTGCAATCTCTCGGAACGGTAGACGGGCCGGGGGTTCGGGCGGTGGTATTCACCGAGGGGTGTCCGCTCAGATGCGTTTACTGTCATAATCCGGACACGTGGCAACGCTCGGAGAACGACCTTGCCGAGCACACCGAGCTTGCCGAGAAGATACTCAGGCTCTATCCTTACATAAAGGACGGAGGAGTTACCTTTTCGGGCGGCGAGCCCTGCCTTGAAGCAGATTTTATCCTTGAGGTAGTTAAGATACTAAAGAATAGAGGGCTTCACATCGCCATCGACACCTGCGGAGAGGTATATAACGCCTCGGTGGAGCGGCTTCTCGCAGAGATAGACCTCGTTCTGCTTGACATAAAGATGACAGACGAGGAGAGCTATAAGAAATATACGGGGGGCTCTTTGCAAAGAGCGACCGAATTTCTCGGAAGGCTTGATGAGATGGGGAAGGACACATGGGTACGCCACGTTGTAGTTCCCGGTATAAACGACACCGCCGAGGATATAGAAAGACTTGCCGAGCTTGTGCGCCCATACAGGTGCGTCAAGCGTGCCGAGCTTTTGCCCTTTAAAACCTTGTGCAGAGAAAAGTACAAGACGCTCGGCATACCCTTTGCGCTTGAGGACACACCGCCGATGAGCGAGAGCATTTTGCACGAGCTTCAGGCGATGCTTGATGAAAAATTGAGCTTATAATAAAAATATCGCGGACGTGAAAATCACGTCCGCGATGCTTTTATTGCTTATCTATACTCTCTACCACGAATATACCGCCGCGCTTTACCGATACGAGCGCGCAGTTTCCCTCTATCTCGTTTGATACCGCGTACTGGAATTTGCGCGAGAGCTTGGCGTTCTGCAAGGGGTATTTACAGCCCTCAACGCTTACTCCCTTTACATTTTCGTCTGCCGCGATCAAAGAGAGATATTTGTATCCGCTTCTTGCCACAAGTATGCTGCTTGAATTTATGTATCTTATGCGGTTCTGTCCGTTACTTATCAGACAATGAACCTTCATATCCCACATAGCTTCAAGGATAGCCATATTCGAGAGGGTGTGGTCAAGTCTGCCGTCAAGTCCGCCGATTATAACTATCTCGTCAGCGCCCTTTGATAGGGCAAGGTTTACCGCGAGCTGTGTGTCGGTTTCGTCCTTTTCGGCGGGGACGGTCACCTTTTCCACATCATCAGGGAGAGTTTTAACGCCGCCGCATAGCGAATCAAAATCTCCGAGCGCTATGTCCACTCGCTCTCCGAGCAGTAGGGCATTTTCAAAGCCCTGATCCGCCGCTATGCGTATGTCACCCGACTTGGGGCGCTCGGTTATGTTTTCGGGGAATATCGCCCCGCCCGTGTAAATAAAAGCCTTCATTCTATCTCACCATTTCTTTTTTAGCTTAAGAGTTTCGTGCATTTCAAGGAAGCTTGCGTGTCTTGACGCGGGTATCTCGCCCGACCTTACCGCCTCAACTATCGCGCACCCCTCTTCCTTTGTGTGTGAGCATTTGGTGTATTTACAGCTACCGATGTAGGGAACAAACTCGCGCATTGTTAGGGGAAGATCTTCCTTCTCGAAGAAATCAAATCTTTCAAAGTCGAGCATAGAGAAGCCGGGGGTGTCGGCAAGATATCCGCAGTCGCGGTCTGCTGTGAGGGGGAAGAGCTCCACGCTTCTGGTGGTGTGGCGTCCTCTCTCTATCTTTCGGCTTATCTCCGAGGTCGAGAGTTCAAGCTCGGGGAAGAGCGCGTTCATAAGCGTGGACTTGCCAATTCCCGATGCCCCCGCAAAGGCGGCGGTCTTTCCGCGCAGATTTTGCGCTATAAACTCGCGAATGTCCTCAACTCCCTGTCCGCTTACCGAGCTTATCATGAAAACGGTAAAGCCCGAGCGGGTGTATATATCGGCTATCCTTTTAGCCTCGGTAGCGTCGATATCCTCCTTGGTTATCACCACTACGGGCTCTATCTTGTTGAATTCGGCGATAGATATGAGCTTGTCTACTGTGGAGAGGATAGGAGAGGGGTGGGATGCCGCCATAGTTACGAATATGTAATCAAGATTTGCCAGAGGCGGACGGATAAGCGAGTTCTTCCTCTCGCAAATTTCCGAGATGACAAAGCCACCCTCGGCGGCTTTGTCATTTTTCTTGTTATTGTTATCCGAGTCGGCGCCAAGTATAACTCTGTCACCCGCGAGCGGAGTGATGCCAGAATGTCTGAAAGCGCCCTTTGCGCGACAGCTCACAATAGTGCCGTCAAGCTCCGAGTCGGGCTCACAGACCCTGACAGAGTAAAGTCCGCCAACTCCCTTTATTATCAATCCCCTAAGAGTTATTTCCATAGTTGCATCTCCCTCAAGAACTTACGTATATATCAACTGAAACTATACTTGAATTTATAGGTGTCCCCGGCAGCGGCGATTGAGCTACCACCGTTCCCGTGGGCGCGCCGTTGCCAACGGCGTATATTCTTCCGCACACAAGGCCGTATTCCGCAAGCTTGGCTTTTGCCTCGGCTATCGTAAGACCGAACAGGTCGGGGACGGTCTTCTGGCTGTATCTGTTTCCCACGCTGACAGAGAAGGAAACCGCCGTACCCTCTTTCTCCGTAGAATATGCAGAGGCGCTCTGCGATATCACCGTGCCCTCGGGCAGGTCTGAGGAAATATAGGTTATACTTCCAACCGTCAGGCCCGACGAGATAAGCGTGGCTTCTGCTCTTTGCTCGGTAAGACCGAATATATTAGGAACGGTAACGTACACTACCTTTGCCCCAAGGCTCACGTTGAGCGTGACCGTGTCCTCTGCCGAGAATATCTCTCCGACTGCGGGCGAGGTGGATATTATCCTTCCCGCCTCAACTGTGTCGGAATAGCTTTCGATAACAGAAAATTTAACAGATTCGTTCTTCAGTTCAAGCACGGCATCGCGCAAGGAGCTTTCCGAATAGTCGTTCATGGTAAAGGTCCGCTCCCCAAGGCTTACAACGATAGATACGTTGCAAAGGCTCTTGTCGGGATATACTCTGCGGCCCACACCCGCGCTCGGCGTTTGTGATATCACCTGTCCCTCGGGCGCGGTGTCGCTGTACTCGTAGCTTATACTGAGATTGCAGTACTCACTTGCCGAGAAGACCTCGGAATCGGGATAGCTGCTGCCGATAAAATCGGGAACGTAGCGAAGCTCGTAGCGCCCGAAATAGTCACGCAGAAAAAGCTTATACAGTACCGCCCCCGCCGACAGAGCCGCCACGGCTATCACAGCGCAAAGCGCGCCGCATATAGCGGGGAGCAGAGAGGGAAGGCGCGGTCTGAGAGCGCGCCGCCGTCTGATGTCCTCAAGCTTTCTTGAAACGGTGTCGGCAAAAGTACCCGTTTTTGCCGATATCCACCTTGCAGAGAGCGCGGCAGAGGCGCGAAGAGTACTGAAAAAACGGTTTTCTTTACGCACTCGTTTGACCTTTTTTGGTTCTGTATCGCCCATATAAGGGTCGTACATATGTCCGAACTCAAAAAGACGGGGGATATCTATCGGAGAGTTCACGCTTATTCGTCTTAGTCGGGGGGCGTTATAGCCCCTCAGTCTGAAGGTGCGTTTTCTTATAAGTGCGGGAGTGTCGGCTTTTCTTGCCGAAGTAATTCTGTATTTCAAATCGTTGCCCCTTTTTGTTTATATGTAAAGGGCAGAGAGCTTTAATTCGACGTTTTATTTTCCTGCTCGTGGGCGCGGCGGAGCTGACCGCAGGACGCGTTTATGTCTGCGCCGAGCTTTCGACGCACGGTTGCTCTGAGGCCGAGCTTATTGAGCGTTGCGGCAAACCTGTCCACCGCTTCCTTGGCGGAGCGTTCAAATCCGCTTTCCTTGACCTCGTTCACGGGAATGAGATTTACGTGTATCGGCATAGTTTCGGTGCGGCTTCTCAGCTTTGAGTTGAGCAGCGCTGCAAGCTTCTTTGCCGCCTCGACCGAGTCGTTCTTACCCGCAATAAGCGTGTATTCAAAGGATATCCTTCTGCCTGTTTTTAGGAAATAATCCTTGCAGGCATCAAGCAGGGCGTCTATATTCCACTTTTTGTTTATCGGCATTATTGACGAGCGCGTTGCGTCATCCGATGCGTGAAGCGAGATAGAGAGGGTTATGGGCAGATCCTCTTTAGCCAGCATTGCTATCTTATCAACAAGACCGCAGGTCGAAAGAGAGATGTGTCTGTAGCCTATATTCAGTCCCTTTTCGTTTCCCACAAGACGAAGGAATTTTATCACGTTGTCGTAGTTGTCAAGCGGCTCGCCGATACCCATCATTACTATGTTTGATATCCTCTCGCCGCCATCGCGCTCGGCGGCTATTATCTGTCCGAGAAGCTCGGACGGCGCGAGATCGCGCACCTTTCCGCCTATGGTAGAAGCGCAAAACGCGCACCCCATAAGACAGCCTACCTGCGAGGATATGCAGATGGTGTTTCCGTGCTTATATTTCATTACCACGCTCTCAACGCAGTTTCCGTCAGAGAGGGCGAAAAGGTATTTCACCGTTCCGTCTATAGCCGACACCAGCTTTTTCTCTATCGTGGGCAGATAAAAATACGCCACCTCGGAAAGCTTCTGCTTGAAGCTTTTGGATATGTTAGTCATCTGCTCGGGGGATACTCCCTTATGCATCTGAGAAAATAACTGTTCGGCTCTGTATTTAGGCTCACCCAATGACAGAACAAGCTCTGTCAGCTCCTTTTCGTCTAAGGAGAGCAGGTCTTTTTTTGTTGTTTCCATATTATTACCCAAATTGATTATAACCTTATTTTTTCTTTATCATTCGCGCTACGAAAAATCCGTCGGTGCGGTGTGTATCGGGATATAGCGAGAGCGCTCCGCCCTCACAGGATATTCCGCCAAAGCTGAAGCCGTCAAGCTCGAACTCGGGTGCTGATGCTAAAAATCTGCGTATATTCTCCTCGTTTTCCTCGGGGAAGATGGTGCAGGTGGAGTATACGAGCACACCGCCCGCCTTTACGTATCTCGAGCAATTTTTAAGTATCGCAAGCTGTATATCGGGCAGGGCGCTTGAGGTCTCGGGATCTTTGTAGCGAAGCTCGGGCTTTTTCGCGATAACGCCAAAGCCTGAGCAGGGAACGTCGCAAAGCACCTTGTCGGCAGTTGCCTCAAGCTCGGGGATAAATTTTCGCCCGTCGCAAACGTCAGCCTTTATTATGCTTATTCCAAGGCGCTGCGCTCCCTTGCTTATAAGCGAGAGCTTGTTTTTATGCAGGTCAAAGGAGAATATCTGCCCCTCGTTTTCCATATCTATAGCCGCGCCAAAGCTTTTTGAGCCGGGGCAGGAGCAGGCGTCAACGAGGATATCTCCACTCTTCGCTCCAAGCGCGCCAACGCATATCTGCGACGCCTCGTCCTGAACGAAAAACAGTCCCTCGTCAAAGCCGTAGAGCCCACGTACCGCGCCGCCGACCTTGACGGCGTGCGGCGAGAGCTGAGAAAGTTCGGCATCAGGTATATTCTTGTATAATTCCTCGCGTGTGGTCTTAAGCGTATTCACGCGCAGAGTGGTCTTCGGAGTGTCGAATGAAGCGCCCAGAATACTCTCGGCACGCTCCAAGCCAAAGATCGCTATAAGCTTTTCGGCAAGCGGCAGACATACCGAGTACGCCGCCGAGAGGTATTCTGTGGGAGAGCCCTCGCGAGAGGGAAGGGCTATCGGCTCACTAAGGCGCATATAAGAGCGCAAAAGGGCGTTAACAAACCCCGCAAAGCTCTTTTTGCATAGAGCCACGGTTTCGTTTACCGCGGCGTGCGCGGGTATCTTGTCCATATATATGAGCTGATAAAGTCCCATACGAAGGGCATAGATAGCCTCTTTGTCTATCTTCTCAAGGGGTCTTGACGAAAGCTTTGATATATAATAGTCAAGCGTCAGCCGTCTTTCGGTCACACCGTAGACTATCGCCGAGGCGAGCGCCTTGTCAAGAGGACAGAGTCCGCTCGCCTCAAGGGCGTTATCAAGCGCGATATTTGAATATTGATCCGAGCGCTCACAATCAAGGAGCACTTTTAAGGCTATCCGCCGTGCGTTCATATTTCTATACCTTTACTTTAGTGATATCGTTGTTATCTTCTTCTGCCGTTGGCAAGTGTCAACAATCTGAGCAGGGTGAGCAGAGAGGTTGCAAGTGCCGCAACGTAGGTGAGTGCCGCCGCGCGGAGCACCTGAGCCGAAGCAGATGCCTCATTGGGGTCGAGCATACCCGAGTGCTCTATCGCTTCCATCGCTCTTGACGATGCGTTGAACTCAACGGGGAGAGTGACGAGCTGGAAGAAGGTTACCGCCGAATAGAGGATTATTCCCGCAAGGAGCAGGGGCTCAAACGCCAGTATAAGTCCAAAAAGGAAGATTGGCATAGAGAGCATAGAACCGAATTTTGTTATCGGGATTATAGCCGAGCGTATCTTTATGGGGAAATAGTGCTTCGCGTACTGTACCGCGTGTCCAGCCTCGTGACAGGCAACGCCCACCGCCGCCGCAGAGCTTGAATCGTAGACCGAGTCGGAAAGACGGATCACGTTATCTCTGGGGTCATAGTGGTCGGTAAGGTGACCGCGCACTCTCTCTATGCGGACCTCGCGAAGGCCGTTTGCGTCAAGGACGCGGCGAGCCGCGTCAGCTCCCGTGATCCCTCTTTTGTTCTTTATCTTTGAATATTTATCGAATGTTGAATTTACGTTCATCTGCGCCCATATCGAAAAGATAAGTGCGGGAAGAACTATAAGCAGCGTCCAGTCAAAATAAAATAAACCGAACATATATCATTTTCCTTTCAAAATCATTTCAGGATATCTCCGAGCGCTATTTTTCTGCCGCGTATGAAGTCAGCCGCGCTCATTCGTCCCTTGCCCTCGGGCAACACGCCCAAAAGGTTTACCGAGCCGCGTCCGCAGGCAACGGTAATATTTCCGCCCTCAAGCGACACGACCTTTCCTGTGACTTCGTTTTCCGAGCTTCTCTCACATATCTCTGATCTGAATATTTTCAGCAGCTTACCGTCGGGCGTGTGAGTGAATGCGAGCGGTATCGGAGAAAGACCTCTTATGAGGTCGTGGACTGTTTTGGCATCTGCCGAGAAATCTATGAGGCAATCGCTTTTTTCTATTTTCGAGGCGTAGGTCGAAAGAGAATCGTCCTGAGGGATAGAGGGCGCGTTGCCCTCTTTTATACGCTCCACCGTGTCGAGCAGAACGCGAGCTCCGCAAGCTCCGAGCCTGTCGTGTATATCCTCAAAATTGTCGTTCTCGGCTATCTTAATTTCCTCTTTGAGTATCATATTTCCCGTATCAAGCCCCACGTCCATATACATAGTGGTTATTCCCGTTACGGTGCGTCCGTCGATTATCGCCCTTTGCATAGGCGCAGCTCCACGGTATTCGGGGAGCAGAGAGCCGTGCACGTTGATACAGCCGTATTTGGGATATTTTATCACGTTTTCGGGCAGTATCTTGCCGTAAGCGACTACAACTATAAGCTCGGGGTCCAGCTCACTCAGAAGATTGGAAAACTCCTCGCCCCTGAGGGTATTCGGCTGATATACCTTTATTCCTCTCTCCTCGGCGTAGACCTTAACGGGCGGCGGAGTCATAGTATATCCGCGCCCCTTGGGTTTATCGGGCTGAGTTATTACCCCTATTATATTTTCCCCCGAGGTGCAGAGCGCATCAAGGGAAAATACGGCAAAATCGGGCGTACCCATAAAAAGAGTTCTCATATATGACCTCCGTCAGCGGCTTTCAATGTCTGTTGCGATATCGATATAGAGCTTTCCGTCAAGGTGGTCGAGCTCGTGACAGAGCGCTCTCGCCAGAAGCTCAGAGCCTGTTATATCAAATATCTCACCGTGTCTGTTCATAGCTCTCACCGTCACGTGCATAGGGCGCGTGACGTTTCCGAATTTACCCGGCACGGAAAGACAGCCCTCGCTTCCGCTCTGTGTTCCCGAATATGCTATTATCTTGGGGTTTATCAGCTCTATGAGCTGTCCCTCTTCTACCTCTATAACTACTATTCTGCGCAGCACTCCAACCTGAGGTGCGGCAAGACCAACGCCGTCTGCGGCGTGCATCGTTTCTGCCATATCGTCAAGCAGAGTCAGAATTCTTGGTGTTATCTTATCAACGGGACGGCAGGTCTTGCGAAGAACGTCGTCGCCAAGCTTTACTATTTTTAATTTTGCCATAATACTATTCCTTTATAACTTAATCATATATTTGAGGGATTAAAGTCTATCGAGAGTGACAGCCTTCTGCCCGAGCCCTTGGAAAACAGGGTAAGAATATCGCTGAACAGCGCTCTTGAGCGCTTGTTAAGACGGCATTTTATTATTATCCGCATACGGTATTTGTTGTCCACCTTGTATACGGGCGCTTCAAACGGTCCGAATATTATCATAGGAACGTCGCGGTATTCGCCCTCCGAGCGCTCTTTGAGCTCCTTTGCTATCACGGTCGCGCCCTTCACCAGCTCACTTTCCTCGGTGCAGCTGAGTGTCAGCATCGCGATATCGCAAAAGGGCGGGAAGACCAAAAGACGGCGCAGACGTATCTCGCTCTTATAAAATGCCTCGTAGTCCTGAGCGCAGGCGAGCTTTATACACTCGTTGTCGGGATTGTTGGTCTGTATTACCGCCTCTCCGTGCCTGTCGGCTCTGCCCGCTCTGCCTATGACTTGTGTTATCATAGCGAATGTGCGCTCTGCCGCTCTGTAGTCGTCAAGATACAGAGATGAGTCGGCAAGCAGAACTCCAACCATCGTCACGTCGGGAAAATCGTGTCCCTTGGTAACCATCTGTGTTCCAAGCATAACGTCCGCCTCGTGGCGTCTGAATTTTCCAAGCATATCTTCGTATGCGTATTTTGTCGATGCGCTGTCGGTATCCATACGGAGCACCGACGCGTTTGGAATAAGCTTTTGCAGCTCCTGCTCAACTCGCTGTGTGCCGTAGCCTATCCTTGCAAGATGCGGGCTGTGGCAGGACGGACATTCCTCGGGAAGAGCTGTCCTTCTTCCGCACCAATGACAGCGCAGCTCGCCCCTCTCATAATCTCTGCCTACCGTGTGATAGGTCATAGACACACTGCAAACAGGACATTTGACCGCCTCTCCGCAGCTTCTGCAACTCAAAAAATTATTATATCCTCGTCTGTTGAGAAAGAGCACCGACTGTCCGCCCGCCTTGTGCGCGTCAACAAGCTTTTGGCAGAGCAGAGAAGACAGGGGGGAAAGATTTCCTTCCTCGCCCTCACGCCTCATATCGTAGACCGTAACGTCGGGAAGCACCGCTTCGCCAAAACGCTTGGTGAGCTTGACAAGAGTATATTTTCCTTCCTCTGCCTTTCTGTAGCTCTCTATCGAGGGTGTCGCGGACGCGAGCAGCATCAGCGCTTTGTTGTGTGCGCAACGGTAGCGCGCTATATCTCTGGCGTGGTATTTCGGGTTCATATCCGATTTGTAGGTGTGCTCCTGTTCCTCGTCTATGATGATAAGTCCGAGGTCTTTTACGGGGGCGAAAACGGCAGAGCGAGTGCCTATGACTACGTCAGCCTTGCCCTCTTTTATCTTGTTGTAGGTGTCAAATCTCTCACCCGCAGAGAGCGCCGAATGTATCACCGCCACGCGCTCTCCGTAGCGAGAGCAGAAAAGTCCAAGCGTTTGCGGCGTGAGCGATATCTCGGGCAAAAGCAGTATAACTCCCTTGCCGTCGCCCAGCACTCGGTCTATGAGCTTCATCATAACGCAGGTCTTTCCGCTTCCTGTTATTCCGTGAAGCAGGGCCGCCTTCGCCTCTTTGGTATCTATGAGAGCGTTCAGCGTATCGAGCGCGCTTTGCTGTTCGTCGTTAAGCTCTATAGCTTTAGCCTCACCGATATATTCCCCAAGGTCACTGCGGTCTATCTTAAGCTCGGTCTTTTGCAGTATCCCCTTGGTCACCAGCGCCTTTATCTGCGCCTTTGAAGCACCTGTGAGGGATATAAGCTCATCCTCGTGTGTAGGTTCGTCCTTGTCCACAAGAGAACGAACTATCTCTATATGCATCTCGGAGCGCAAGCGGAACTCCTTGTCGCTTCCGTCGCATATTGCTTTTGCTTGTTCGCCTGATATAGCCAAAGAGTAAAGTCTTTCGCTTTTTTCTGCTTTATCCCTGACCTCAAAGCTCCTCGTTACCGCTCCGCAGTCGCGCAGCTTTTTCAAAAGGCCAACGGTTAGCGAACCAAACCTTTTTTCGAGTAAATCAAAGCTGACGCTTCCTCGTTTGCGGATATAATCGCAAATAAGAAGCGTCGTCGCGTCGAGTTTTTTGAGTATTTCGTCAGAGCAGGGAGCGGCAGAATAGATCTCTACCATACGCGAGATTATCGATGCGGGTACGATAGCCCTTACCGCCTCGCCAAAGGTGCAGAGCGTCTGCTCCTTCATAAAGGCGCAAAGTGACAAAAGCTCCTCCGAAAGAGAGAGCTTTACGTCGCATACCGAAAAGATGGGCTTATAGTCGAGCGCCTTGTTCGGGGACTCCGTGCGGAGCTCGGTTACTATAGCGAAGACCTTTCTGTTTGACGCGCCAAAGGGGACGGTAACGAACATTCCGCGCTTTATCTGTGCGCGTAGCTCTGACGGTATATAATAACCGTAGTTATTGTCAAGGAAAAACGGATTGTCAAGCAGGTAAACGCCGGCGTATTCGTATTCCATAGCCGTCCTCCTCTCAAAATTCGTTTTTCGACAGGGGCTTATTCAGCCGCTTCCTCCACCACGGGAGTTTCTTCCTCGTTCTCTATTCTCACAAGGGTATATTCACCGTTGTGTATGCGGTTGATGGCATTCTTTACCGCCTTTTCGTCACGGTATTCCTTGTTGATCGAGTTGATGAGGTTTCTGTCGGTCTCCTTGTTTCCTGTCGAAGCCTTTTCGGCAGCCTCGCGCTGCTGAACGTACTCATCGGTGATCTTTCTTGCGCACTTTGCGGTAGCAAGGGCAAGCTCGTAACGGTTGAATTCATTTTTTGTAAGTTCGCTTATAGTAGGGTAAAGCATAATGTATCTCCTTGGAATTTATTATTGTGGGTATTGTTAGTATTGTAAAATTTTTCGGTGAATAGTCACGCGGTCTCAGTCTTCAAAATATCTGTCGCGGACGTTGGGATTTCTCCTTATCGAGCTCTTTTCGGCATCAACTATCGCCCTTATGCGGTCTGCCGCCTCGGTATCCTTGCCATCGTAGTTGTAAACTATGTAGTCGTAAGAGCTGACGTCGGCAAGCTCCTCGCGAGTCCGCTCAAGACGGGCAAGTACCTTATCCTCGCTCTCAGTTCCTCTTCCTCTGAGCCTCTGCTCTTGAGTTTTGAACGAGGGGGGAAGGAGCATTATAAGTACCGCGTCGGGATACTTTTCTTTTATCTGGTTCGCTCCGTCAACCTCTATCTCAAGTATCAGGTTTTTGCCGCTCTCAAGCACCGCTATCGCCTCTTTTTTCGGCGTTCCGTAAAAGTTGCCGCAATATTCGGTGTATTCAAGCATATCGCCGTTTTCAATGCGCGATATAAAATCCTCTTTTGTGATGAAATGGTAGTTCACTCCGTCAACCTCTCCGGGGCGGGGCATACGCGTGGTAGCCGACACCGAGTAAACGAAATCTCCGCTTCCTATCAGGTGGGCGTTTACAGTACCCTTTCCGCTTCCCGCAGGGCCTGAGATTATAAGCATTAATCCTTTTGACATATCCTTTTTGTCCTTTGTCCTTATTCTTCCTCGTCGTCTTCCGCGCTGTCCGTGCCGTCGCCGAGTCTGTTTGATATGCGCTCGGGGGTGAGGGCGGAGAGAAGAACGTGCTCACTGTCGGTGATTATCACCGCGCGTGTGCGGCGGCCGCAGGAAACGTCTATAACGCGTCCGCTGTCCTTCGCGTCCTGAACCAGACGCTTTATCGGTGCGGAATCGGGGCTGACGATAGTAACTATCCGCTCAGACGCCGCCATATTTCCAAATCCAATATTTATGAGCTTCATTTTTTGCGCCTCTTATTCGATATTTTGTATCTGCTCGCGTATCTTTTCTATCTCGCACTTTACGTCAACCACCTTGCGGGTGATGGCCGAGTTCGAGGATTTCGAGCCTATCGTGTTTATCTCGCGGTTGAGCTCCTGGGTGAGGAAGTCAAGCTTTCTTCCAACGGGCTCATGAGAGTTCAGTATATCGCGAAAACCGTCAAAATGGGAGCGAAGGCGTACCAGCTCCTCGTCTATCGCTATCTTATCCGCGAATATAGCACATTCGGTGAGTATCCTGTTCTCGTCGAAAACTATTCTGTTGTCCGAGAGCATATCGCGCAGTCTTTCCTCAAGCTTCTGACGGTAGGTGCGCGTGTCCTCGGCGGAAAGCGCGTCTATCTCGTCGACCGAGCGGCTGATAGAGGATATCTTTCCAAGCAGGTCTTTTTCGATATTTTCTCCCTCTCGGCGTCTTGCCTCGATAAATCGCTCTATCGCGATATCAAGGACAGCCGACACATCTTGCCAATCTTTTTCCTCGTCATCGGCGGCTTTTGTTTGAATGAAAACATCGCGGTTCTGAGCCACCGTCATCACCGAGATATCGTCACGAAGACTAAACCTCTCGCCGAGCGCGCGGAGCGCGGCTATATAGCTTGAAGCGTACGCTTCATCGGGGATTATATTTATCTGCGGTGTGTCGAGCAGGTCGATGCCGATATAAACGTCGACCTTTCCTCTTGCGACCGAGTGGGATTGCAGATAGGGTTTTATCTTTTCCTCAAGATAGGAAAAGGCTCTGGGGAGCTTTACCGAGCAATCGAAAAAACGGTTGTTCACCGATTTTATCTCAACGGTTATATCCTTTCCGCCAACAGTTTCTCTGGCTCTGCCGAAAGCGGTCATACTTCTTATCATTTCGTCTGTTCCTTTCACTATAAAGCCAATTATACATACATAATTATTATAATACACCCTCAAAAATTTGTCAAGGATTTTTACATTTTACTTCCATTTTTAGCTTTTTTGTAAATGATGAGATGTTTTTTTGAAAAAGTACTTGAAATTGTGGGGAAAATGTAGTAAAATAAACTGTATTTTAATGCGTACCACAGAGTTGAAGTATGCAAAATCTAAATTTAATTTTCGGAGGTAAATAGAAAATGGTAGTAGCCGGCGATTTTAAAAACGGTATAACCTTTGATATGGACGGAAGTGTATTTCAGGTTATCGAGTTCCAGCACGTAAAGCCCGGAAAGGGAGCAGCTTTCGTTCGTACAAAAATAAAGAACGTTATCACAGGTTCTGTTATTGAAAGAACTTTTAGCCCTACGGACAAGTTCGAGAACGCTTACATCGAGAGAAAGGAAATGCAGTACTCCTACAACGACGGAGATCTGTACTACTTCATGGACATGGAGACATTCGACATGATCCCTCTCAACAGCGACAAGCTTCCCGAGAACTTCAAGTTCGTTAAGGAAGAGATGCTCTGTAAGATAGTTTCCTACAAGGGTAACGTATTTGACGTAGAGCCCCCCACGTTCGTTGAGCTCGTTGTTACCGCAACCGATCCCGGATTTGCAGGAAACACCGCAACCAACACACTTAAGCCCGCAACTCTTGAAACAGGCGCGGTCATCAAGGTTCCGCTCTTCGTTAACGAGGGTGACACACTTAAGATAGATACCAGAACAGGCGAGTATCTTTCCAGAGTTTAATTAAATTACGGAGGTGTTATTATGACACTCAATGAAAAGGCAGCTTACATCAAGGGCCTCGCAGAGGGACTTGAGATAGATAACGGCTCTAAGGAGGGAAAGGTCATCGCGGCTCTGCTTGACCTCGTTTCCGATATGGCTATCACTATTTCCGATATGGAAGAGGACATCGAGTATCTCAACGATTATATCGAGGAGATAGACGAGGACCTCGGAGAGGCGGAGGAGTGCTTGCTTGACTGCGGCTGTTACGACGATGAGGACGAGTGCGACGGAGATTGCGATTGCTGCGATCTTGATTGCGACTGCGAGTTTGACGATGAGGACGAGGAGTTCTTTGAGATAGACTGTCCTTCCTGCGGCGAGACCGTATGCTTTGACGACAGCATCGATCCCGAGGATCTCATCTGCCCCGCTTGCGGCGAGAAATTCGAGTGCATCGTGTCTGAGGACGACCTCAAGGCGATAGACGGCGCTGAATAATAAGTTTGAATAAAGCTAAAAAGGATACCACCTTTGCAGGTGGTATCCTTTTTATATTGTTCGGACGACCAATGGTCGCCCCTAGCCATATGATTGCCCTAAAATCCGTTTTTGTTTCCTCTGAGCCGCCAGAATATCTTTCTCATAAGCTCGATGGGGAAGACCAGAAGGGCGACCGAGAGGGTAAAGCCAAGCTCGGAGGGGGTCAGCGGCGCGCTGCGAAGCACGCTTCCGCCAAGATAGACGAAGACTATCTGTATCACACATACCATCGACATTATAGTGCAGAACGCCTTGTTTTTTGATATCCCAGCGAAAAGGCGTAGTCTGTCTGTCCGAGAATTGAAGCAGTTGAATACCGAGGAGAAGATAAAGAGGGCGAAAAAGGCGGTCAGCAGATACAGATTATCCGAGGCGGGACGAAAATGAGATGTAAAGAACGGAAGCTTCAGAAATGCTATGTAGAGCGCCACGGTAGAGCCGCCAAGAAAAATTATCTGGTCTATCATATATTTGTTTAGGATAGGCTCGTCGCGCCGTTTCGGCTTTTCTCTCATATAAGAGGGCAGAGCCCGCTCACCCGCAAAGGCAAGACCGCCGAGCGTATCCATTATGATGTTTATCCAGAGCATCTGGACTACCGTTACGGGGGCGTCTATGCCGAGGAAGGGGCATATCATCGACACCCCCACCGCGCAGAAATTCATAGTCAGCTGGAGGACTATAAATTTTCTGATGCTCTTGAAAATATTTCTGCCGTAAAGGACGGCTTTGCATATAGATGCGAGGTTGTTGTCGGTTATGATTATATCCCCCGCGTCCTTTGCCACCTGTGTGCCGCCGCCCATAGCGAAGCCGATATCGGCGCGCTTGAGGGCGGGGGCATCGTTTATTCCGTCTCCCGTCATTCCCGTTACAAGACCAATCTCCTGAGCCGCCTTTACAAGTCGGCTCTTGTCGGTGGGGAGCGCCCTTGCGATAACGGCGAGTGAGGGGAGTATTTTCTTCAGCTCTCGGTCGGATATTTTCCCAAGCTCGTCGCTTGTCAGTATGATTCGGTGCTTTTGGTCTATGATGCCGCAACTCTGCGCGATAGACTCTGCGGTATCTCGGTTGTCGCCGGTTATCATCACCACCTGTATCCCCGCACTCTTAAGCTCCTCAACAGCCGTTTTAGCTTCGGCGCGGATACTGTCATTCAGCAGCACGGCGCATATGAGAGTTATCTCGCCAAAGGAATTTTGGGATATATTGTCGTGTGTGTAGCCTAAGATCATAACTCTGCCGCCCGAGCTTGTAAGCTCGGTTATTTTGCGGCGAAACTCGTATGAGTGCGGAGCGAAGCTTATCTCTCTGCCGCTCCCGTCAAGGGCGTATTTTACGTAGGGGAGCAGTTTTTCGGGCGCGCCCTTTATAAAGGTTCGGCGGTCTGAGAGGGTGACCGAGGAATATTTTGCGGCGCTGTCAAATGGACGGGAAGCGATAACGCGCACTCCTTTTGGGAGAGAATAGCGCTTCACGCTCTCAAGGAGCGCTCTGTCGGTGGCGTTCCCGCCTGTTGCCCCCGTGTCGGCAAGACTTGATGAGGTGTTGAGCTGTGAGGATATCAGATATTCCTCGAAAACACGCGGGGACACCCTTTTCATAGCATCGGCAGACGGGAAGGTGCTGCAGTTTGCCAAAAAGAGAGCGCCAACGCCAAGGCGGCCCTCGGTCAGCGTTCCGGTCTTGTCGGTAAAAAGGATATTCATACTGCCCGCTGCCTCGATACCAACGGGCTTTCTCACAAGCACGTTGTCGCGTATCATTCGCCGAATGTTAGAGGAGAGCACCACGGCTATCATCATCGGAAGTCCCTCGGGAACTGCCACTATCACCACGGTAAGACCGAGCATAAAGGCGTCGAGCAGGTTTTCGAGCAGATAGGGGATATTTGAAAGCTTCATCGACACGAGCTGCATATTAAATCCGCTGTCGATAAAAAATACGTTGAAGAGATACGCTATGGCAACGAGTATCGCCGCAAGATATCCAAGTCGGCTTATCTGCTTCGCAAGCTTGCGAAGGCGCACCTTTAGGGGGCTTTCGCGAGTGTCCATCTGCACCTCTCCCGATATCTCACCGAGAAAGGTCTTGTCACCAACTCGGAGCACAGTCATCTCTGCCTCTCCCGAAAGTATTGTGCACCCCCTGAATAGGGCAGAGGGGGAGTTTGGGTCTATAGTGTCCTTTGAAGTCTTATACTTTTCAATCTCTCGGCTCTCACCCGTCATTGAGGATTGGTCTACAGATATACGCCCCGAAACTATAACTCCGTCGGCGGGTATCTGTTCTCCCGCTCCGATAAGCACGAGGTCGCCTACCACGATATCGGCAATAGGCACGGAGCATATCCTGCCATCGCGCCGAACTCGGAAATCCGCCCTTGAGCATTCCTCCGAAAGGCGCTTGAATGCCGACTCTCCGCCGCGCTCGGAAAGCGTGGAGATAAAGGCGGCGAGAAATATGGATATAGCTATCCCCACCGTTTCAAGTATATCGCCGCCCCTGAATACGAAAAAAAGATTCACTCCCAGCGCGCACAAAAGTATTTTTATCACGGGGTCACCGAGATTTGATATAAAGTGAGCAATAAAGCTTTTCGAGGGGCGGGAGCTCATAACGTTAGCTCCGTGCTCGGTGCGCGAGGCTGTCACCTCTGCCGAGGTGAGCCCCCCAAGTCCTCTCGTTTTAGATGTTGATATATTCATACTTCCTCCATTTGACGTTTTACTTTAAAATATATGAGGAATGTCGCGCTTAAATGATTGAGGTAAGCTGTTTTAAGATTATGTAAATTTATTGTTAAGTCGGGAGCACCATTGACAAAAGTGAATAAAAAAGATATAATAAATTGAGGCTGTATAAGCCCCAAGGAGATATTGCAGATGAAAAATATGAAAATATTGCTTTTTGTGGCGGTGGCGGCACTTGCTCTGTGTTGCTTTTCGGCGTGTAATGACCCCGATATGCCCGAGGTGACAGAGGAATATTGCACCGTAAGCTTTAACACAAACGGAGGGGGCGCGGTAGAGAGTGTCAAGGTCAAGTCGGGCTCGCTTTTGAGCCAACCCACGAGCCCCGAAAAAGAGGGCTATGTTTTTAACGGCTGGAGCTATGAGGGCAAGGAATGGCTCTTTTCTACTCAGACGGTAAACACGGATATAACCTTGTCCGCCCGTTGGCTGAGCGCCGAGTCGCTGTTTGATTATGAGATAGTGGACGGCGAGGTAGTAATAAAGGGATATAAGGGTGGGCTTTCAAGCCTTTCGATAAGTATCCCCTCCATCATTCGCGGTCTGCCTGTAACGGGTATTGCCGATGAGGCGTTCAAAAATACAGACAGTACCGTTATAGGACGTATAATTCTTGGTGAGAATATAGTTTCGGTTGGAAAGTCTGCGTTTAAAGACTCTTCCGAGCTCGTGATACTTATTGAGGGTAAGCTTCAGAGTATAGGCGAGAGCGCGTTTTACGGCTGTGCCAAGCTTGAGAGCATAGAGCTTGGTGAGGGGCTTGTAAGCGTTCCTTATCAGGCGTTTTACGGCTGTAGCGCTCTGAAGAGCGTTGTTTTGCCAAAGAGCGCCGAGCTTATCGACGAAAATGCTTTTGAGGGGTGCGGTGAGCTTAAAACGGTCATTATGCACGAAACACTTACAAAGATAAACGACGGGGCATTCTCCGAGTGTCCTTCGCTTGCCGCGGTATATTATTACGGCACGGCGGAAGCTTGGGAGAGCGTTGATATGACCGCGGGCAACGAAAAGCTTCGGGGCGCGAAGCTCTATATCTATTCCGAAGGAGCGCCGACAGATGATACGGCGGAATATTGGCATTTTGATAAAAATGGGAAAGTCAGGGTGTGGTGAAATTGAGTAATAAGGATTGCTGTGAAAGAAAAAAGACCTCGATAGGCGGTCAGGCTCTTATCGAGGGAATTATGATGAGAGGGCCCAAGATGTCGGCTATGGCTGTCAGAAATCCCGAGGGGGAGATAGTCCTTGAAAAATGGGAAACAAAAAGCCCTTCCAAGGCTAAATTCTTTAAGCTGCCTATCGTGCGCGGACTCTTTAATTTTATAGATGCGATGAAGTCGGGCTATAAGTGCCTTATGCGCTCGGCTGAGATATCGGGACTTGACGCGCTCGAAGAGGAAGAGAAGCGCAAAAAGCAGGAGAAGAAAGAGAAAAAAGCGCTTAAGAAGGCGGCTCGAAAGGGAATTGCCCCCGAGGAGATACAGAAAGACGAAGAAGCCAAGTCGGAAGAGGAAGCAAAAAAGGAAAACGGTGTTCTTATGGGCGCTATTATGGTGATATCCTCTGTATTGGCGGTGGTGATATCGGTCACTCTCTTCTTTATGCTTCCCACTTATATATACAAATGGACATCGACCCTGTTGCCCTTCCTTCGCCCCGAGAACGAGGCGCTCGCCTCTTTGGTGAAGTCGGTATTTGAGGGAGTGCTCAAGATAATCATACTTGTGGCGTATATGGCGCTCGTGTCATTGATGAAGGATATCCGCAGAACATTTATGTATCACGGAGCGGAGCACAAGACGATATTCTGCTATGAGAGCGGACTTGAGCTGACTGTGGAGAACGTCAGAGCGCAAAGGCGCTTCCACCCCAGATGCGGAACATCGTTTTTGATATTGATGCTGATCGTGGGAATATTTATAGCATTCTTCATAGACCCCATCTCGATACTCATAACGGGCGCAGTTCCGCCCGCTTGGTTGAGAACTATAATAAGAATTATCCTGCTTCCCTTGACTATGGGAATAGGCTACGAGCTTATAAAGCTTGCGGGAAGAAAGAACAATCTCTTCACTCGTATAATATCAGCGCCCGGTGTGTGGCTTCAGCACCTTACTGTGTTCGAGCCCGACGACGATATGATAGAGTGCGCTATCGTGGCGTTCAAGGAAGTTATACCCGAGGACGGAAGCGACAATTATTGAATATGATAAAACCGCGGAAGCGCATACAAAAGCGCCTCCGCGGTTGTTTTTATTTGAGATATATGATGTTTTCTGCATCGCATTGAGGTCAAATTGCAATGTTCGTTTTGCGGGGCGTCGAGGACGTCGCCCCCTACAATTTGGAATGTCCGTTGCGGTGAATTACACTATAGCAGATTGTACGTTAAATGTTAGTTAACCTGTAGGGGGCGACGTCCTCGACGCCCCGTATTATAAACAAAACAAACAAAACCTAAAATAGGAATTTATTGTTTTGTTTTCACCTCAGCTACAAGACAGGTATCCCCCGCGGTGTTTACCGTTTTGAAGTAATAGCCGTCCTCAAGTGTTGCTCTGTTGAAGGTAAGCGTGTCGCCAAACGCCGACTCGTGCACGAATTCAAGTGTCATCTGTGTGATGCTTCCCACCTCGTCAAGCGGCATAAAATCGCAGAGCATATTCGGGTATTTTGTGTTGTTCATATGCATATTGTAATCTATATCCGAATAGCGGATATCGCGCTTTCCAATGACCTCAAGCTCGGTCTGCGGCGGCTTTATTCTTCTCGGAACGTCAAGCTCAAGCGGCGCGTCGGGCTCTACTCCAAGCGAGAGCTTATCGCATCTGACAAGCTTTCGCTCCTTTATATCAAGCAACGCCCAAAAGGATATCGCCTCGGCTATAAGCTCGTCTTTGCGGTATATATCAAAGCATCTGCTGAATGTATAGCCTCGGCTCTCACAGGTCCAGGTGCGAACGCTTATCTCGTCATACGCATAGAGCGGCGCGTGAAAAACAAGCTTTATCTTGCTGAGAATAAAGGCAAGTCCTCGCTCATCTCTGAGCGTGTCAAGCGACAGTCCCGCCCTCTCAAGCTGAAGATTTGCCGTTTCCTGCATATAAACAAGTATCTCCGAGGGACGGACTTTTCTTGTGGCATCGGTGTCGTGCCATCTTATCTTAAAATTTTCTGTATGCTTCATATTATCCCCTCCGTTATCTTATTTTACCACTAAGCAAAGACAAAATCAAGGGGATAGCCTAACTTCAAGCCGTAACGATACCCGGCTGTGCGCCTGCGGCGGGCGCTTCGGGCACTTCGCTGACTATAGGCGTAGCCGTAGCCTCGCCAAGCCCGAAGCTTACGGCGATGGCGTTGTTCACCTCTGTCATAAGACGGTCGTCAAGGTGTCCCATCTTTTCCTTGAGTCTGCGTTTGTCAAGCGTTCTTATCTGCTCGAGCAGGACGACCGAATCCTTTGCAAGTCCCACCTTGTCGGCATAGATGTCGATGTGAGTGGGCAGACGGGTCTTGTCAAGGCGAGAGGTTATCGCCGCCGCGATAACGGTGGGACTGTATTTATTTCCTATATCATTCTGTATAATGAGAACAGGACGCAATCCGCCCTGCTCAGAGCCAACCACAGGACTCAGATCGGCGTAATAGATATCTCCTCGTTTAACACTCATTGTTATTTACCAAACCTTTCGAGCTTTAAAGCTTCCAAATATCTTACAGGTATATTTTTACCGTATATGCCCCATCTTTAAACACGCAAACAAATATTTGGCGTAGGAATTTTTATCCTGAATAACGGGGGTCGACACAAAATCATTTCAAACGACCCCGCTATCAGTTTATTAAAGAAGCGATCGAGTGGTTACAGCGCAAAAAAGGATAAAATATTAGATTTAATTTTGCGAAAGATATTGAATTTGGGATAAAAAAGTGCTAAAATGTATGTCAAATATTTTTGCAAAGAGGAAAAATCTATGTTAAATTCAAAGTTAAGTGCATCAAAAAAGATAGCCTTTTCGGCAATATTCGCATCACTATGCTGTGTGGCGACCTTTATTCAAGTGCCGTTGCCTTTTGGATATTTTAATCTTGGTGATATTTTCGTGCTTGTTGGCGCGTGGTCGCTCGGACCTGTGCTCGGCGCGCTTGCGGCGGGGATAGGAAGTGCCCTTGCCGACCTGCTCTTGGGATACAGCGCCTATATTCCCGCCACGTTTGTTATAAAGGCCGCGATGGCGGTCTGCGCTTATTTTCTTTACGAGCTTTTCAAAAAAATTGCGAAGGGCAAAAAGCTTGATGTCTTATTCCATGTCACCTCTGCCGTCGTGGCTGAGTGTGTAATGGTTGGCGGATATCTTCTTTACGAAGCGTTTATTCTCGGCTATGGTGCGGGAGCGCTTGCGAGCGTGAGCGGAAACTGCTTGCAGGGCGCGGCGGCGATCATCGGCGCATCGATACTTATCTCGGTGCTTCCTAAAATAGAAAAATTGCTTAGAAACTAAAGATACATAAATAAAAAGACGAAGATGTGAAATCTTCGTCTTTTTTTAGTTATATATTTTATATTATTTCCCGTAATACTCAACGAACAGATCGTTGGGGGTACATTCCAAGATATCGCAGATAGCCTTGAGGTTTTCAAATTTTATAGAGCTTGTTTCATTTTCAAGTATTCTTTTAAAATTCTGATAGCTAAGCCCCAACTGCATATAAAGCCAATATCTTGTTTTTCCTTTTTCTTTTAGTATCTCGTCAATACGAAAATGCAATATTATCACCCCACACATTATATGATGTATACATTATATAGCAAAAAATCTGTTGACAAATAGACTTATACGTTATATAATGTGTACATTAGATATGTTCGTTTTGTTTAAAATAATACGTTTTGTGAGGTTAATATGATAATTGCATTTTGCGGACACTCGGAATATGAAAGAAGTCCTGAGGATGAAGCAAAGGTACTTAACTTGTTAGAAGAAAGGGTTAAAGGTAAGTCTGTTGAGTTCTTTTTAGGGGAATATGGGAATTTTGATGATTTTGCTTATAACTGTGCAAAAAAATTCAAAAAAGCTCACCCCGATACTAAACTTATATTTGTAACCCCCTATATGTATGCAAAGGAATATCAGAAAAATCGTTTTGATATTATACTGTATCCCGTTCTTAAAAATGTGCCTGATAGATATGCAATTCCATATCGCAACAAATGGATGGCAGAGCAAGCAGACATTGTTATATCATACATAACCCATGCGTACGGTGGTGCATACGCGATGTACAAGCATGCAAGAAAAAAGGGTAAGGAGATATACAATGTTGCATTAAGGGATCTTTGTTAAAGTAGATTTATATATAAATCCCCGACAGATATTCAAGCTCTGTCGGGGTGTTTTATTCTTCCGTATATAATTCATCATAATACCAGCGCATAGGATTTTCGTAGATGTATTTGGTTCTTGTTTCGTAATCCTCGCGATCACGAATGATGTGTTCTATATACCCACGTTGAAAAATGTTGTTTCCAATTTCTTTATTGCAAAAACGTTTGAACGTGGAAACAATATGCGGTAACATTTCGTTGGTAGGGGTCGGCGCCCTCGACGACCCGTTCCCGAACATAAACAACATAATATGAATATGGTTCGGCATAATTACATATCTGTCAACCTTGACATCATCATAAAAATCATTTAATTGAGCGATATATTTCTCTGCTGTTTTTCCGTATGGCGATAATTCTACGTTCTTCGGGGCGTCGAGGACGTCGCCCCCTACAATGTAAGATAAAATTTGACATTTCATCACCCAATCTATTATACCACAAAATCGGCAGAGGCGCAAGCCTCTGCCGATGCTATTGTAGACAATTAACCTCTCTTGCGAACCTTGCCCACGTCAACTCGCTCGCCGAGTCCGCTTCCGAAGGGATAAAGCTCGCTTGCGCGCTTCATCTGGTCGATAACTACCTTTGCCTTGGGCGCGTTGAATACCGCAGAACCCGCAACGATAACGTTAGCTCCTGCCTCGGTCGCCATCTTGGTGTTGTCGGGGGTAAGACCGCCGTCTACCTGAATGTCGATGTCGATGCCGTTTTCGTTAGCGTATGTGCGGATAGCTCTTACCTTTTCAAGACACTCGGGCTTCATCTTCTGTCCGCCAAAGCCGGGCTCTACTGTCATAACGAGGACCATATCGAGCTCTTTCAGCATAGGATATACTACCTCGGGGGGAGTAGCCGGCTTTATTGCTATCGCCGCGCGGCACTCCTTGGATCTTATGTAACGGATAACCGAAAGCGGATCCTCACAGCTCTCATAATGTATGGTGATTATGTCTGCTCCCGCCTTGAGAAAGTCGTCAATGTATCGCTGAGGCTCGGTTATCATAAGGTGAACGTCAAAGATTATCGACGAGGTCTTTCTGACAGATGCGATGACAGGTGCGCCAAAGCTCATATTAGGCACGAACATTCCGTCCATAACGTCAAGGTGTATGTACTTTGCGCCTGCCTTTTCAACTTTTTTTATTTCCGCGCCCATCACAGAGAAGTCGGCGGCAAGAATAGAAGGGGAAACGATAAACATAATTCATATGTCCTTTCTTGGGTGATTTGATATTAAAATTTTAAAATAATTTCAAGATTAGTGAGCCGCGTTTCGCTACGGCGCTCCGAAAAAACGGGGCGGTCACAGCGCGGCGGCTATGGCGAATTTTGGCGAAATTCATATTATGATAGTGAATACAAGTACGCCCATCTCGGCAAGGAATTTTAGGGCTAAAGGAAGTGTGGGACACGCAGCCGAGGGAAGCATACTGTACGGAATACGGCAGATGGGAATATTTTATTCAATATCTGCCGTGTTTCGGTTTAGACCTTATCTGAGCTGTTTTTTCTCAATAAGACAGACGGCGTGAGCCGCTATCGCCTGCTTCTGACCCGAAACGCCAAGACCCTCCTCGGTAGTTGCCTTAACACTGACCTCGGATACGTTTATACCCAGAGCGAAGGCGATATTCTGCCTCATCTTCTGGATATGCGGAGCTAACTTGGGAGTTTGCGCTACGACAGTTGTGTCAACGTTTACCACGCGATATCCTGCCTGTGAGAGACGGGATGCCACGTTCCTGAGCAACACCATACTGTCGGCATCCTTGTATTTTTCATCGGTGTCTGGGAAAAGCTTTCCGATATCTCCCAGCGCCGCAGCGCCAAGGAGCGCGTCACATACCGCGTGCAAAAGGACGTCGGCATCCGAGTGCCCAAACAGTCCAAGCCTGTAGGGTATCTCCACTCCTCCGATAACAAGTCTTCTGCCTCCGCAGAGTCTATGAACGTCATATCCGTGTCCTATTCTCATATTTCGTCCTCAAGTCTTTCTATCTCTCTTTTTTTAAGCAACGCCTCGGCAAATACCATATCGTCACGTGTGGTTATCTTGATATTCTGCGTTCCGCATTCAACGAGTCTTATAGGATGGTTTATATTTTCAACTAACATATTGTCGTCCGTGCCGTCAAATCCCTTTTTGAGCGCGGTATATGCCGCCGCTCTGTAAAGCTTGGTCTTGAAGACCTGCGGTGTCTGCGCCAGCCAGACGGTCTTTCTGTCGGCGGTGGACTCTATAAATCCTTTACTGTCGGCTATCTTGACGGTGTCTGTAGAATTATGCGCCGCGGTAGCCGCACTGTATTTGTAAGCCGCGCGGCAAACGAGCTCTATCTGGTGCGGTGTTATAAGACATCTTGCCGCGTCGGATATAGCGATAAATTTTGACTTTTTAGATACGGCGTCAAGCCCCTTGAGCACCGAGTCCTGACGGGTAAATCCGCCTGTAATTACGGCAGACACCTTGGTTATACCGTACTCCTCGCAAAGGCGCTCGTACTCTCCCACCTCTTCTTTTTTAGCTACTATTATTATTTCGTGGATACAGTCGCACTTCTGGTGGGCGAGAAGTGTGTGAACGACGATAGGAGCTCCGCAGAGCTCGGTCATTTGCTTAGTAAGCTCACCGCCGAAGCGCACCGAGCTTCCCGCCGCCGCTATAACGGCGGAGGTGAAATTTTTAGGGTGGGGCGAGCCTGAAATGGCGCGGAATACCCCCGCGATCTTTTTAAGCATACACAAAATAATTTTCCTCCGAATTTATAATTCAGTTTGCCGCGAAGCAATTCTTCTCGATCTCGGATATCATTTCGACACGTGTTACGTGATTTCCCGAATTCAGATACTCAGCTCCGAGAAAAGCGTCTACAAGGTCGAGTGCAAGTCCAACTCCGACAACGCGCTCACCGAAGCAAAGAATGTTCGCGTCATTGTGCTCACGTGTAAGTCTTGCCGAAAAAGTGTCCGAGCAGCACGCCGCACGGATGCCGTCGTGCTTGTTTGCGGCGATAGACATTCCTATTCCCGTGCCGCAGATGAGTATACCGAGCTGACACTCACCCGATAATATCTTTTCACAAGCGGCGTGAGCATATACGGGATAATGACAGCTATCCTCGGAATTTGTTCCTACGTCGATGCAGTTATAGCCCTTTTCTTTTATATGTTCTATAACAGCGGTTTTAATAGCGAAGCCTGCGTGGTCGCAGCCTATAACGATGTTCATATCAGTGTTCCTTTCAGGGGTTATGCTTTTATGTTTTTTACGCGTTTTTCATTTTCTCGGCAAGCTCGCGCTCGGCTTGTGAGGGACGGAGATATGTGGCTACAAGCTCTGTATCGCTCAAAAATTCTCCGTTTGCAAATTTTTCTGCCGCTATCACAGCTACCGAGTACGCCGACTGATGGCGCAGCCTCTCGGGAGTTTCGATGTAGCCGCATTTTTTAAGCTCGGGTATCGTTATATCATACCCATCTCCGCAAAATCTCACGCTTTCGCCGTACTCCGCAAGGATAGTATCAAGCTCGGATATCGGAAGAGCCGAATCCTCCATAAGTCTTGTGAGTGTCTTTCCGTCGGAGCGGAAGAGCGCGGTGTATACCTGAGAACGTCTTGCGTTCATAACAGGGCAGATAAGTCCGCAATATCCCACAAGATTATAAGCAAGCGCTTCAAGCGTGGACACGCCCACACAGGGCTTTTCGCTTCCAAAGGCAAGCCCCTTTACCGTTGCCGCGCCTATCCTGACCCCCGTAAAAGAGCCCGGACCTGCCGAGCAGGCAAAAAGGTCGATATCCGAAACCGACAGAGAGAGCATTTTCATCGCCGACTCTATCATAGGAAGCAGAGTTTCGCTGTGCGTGTTGCCGTTTCTGAGTGTATATTCAGCAAGGAGCTCACTATTCTCGGTCAGCGCAACCGAAGCGGTGAGCGCGGTGCTGTCTAAAGCAAGAATCTTCATTTTTGAGGTCCTTTTTGAATAGTTATGGTAATTCTCCTGTTGTCGGGAGTGTCGGCGGAGAGCTTTTCTATAGTTATGTTCACGCGTTCGCCCGGAAGAGCATAAGGAATATTCTCGCTCCACTCGACTATAGACACCCCGCGCCGTGCAAGGTAGTCGTCAAAGCCTATTGAGAAGAGGTCGTCCTCATCGGTTATGCGGTACATATCGAAATGGTACACGGGAATATCCGCCGAGGGGTACTCCTTGACTATAGCGAACGTGGGCGACTTTACCGCCGAGCTTGGCGAGAGCACTCGCACAAAGCCCCTTGTAAACGCCGTTTTGCCCACGCCAAGATCTCCGAACATAGCAACGAAACGGGGCAGAGAAGCGTCCTGTTTGAACATACAGGCAAGTTCCTCTCCCACTTTTTCGGTTTGGTCAGCCGTACAGGTGATTATCTCGTAGGGAAATGTCATATCAGAACAGTCCCGTGATGTTGCCCGCGTCGTCTATATCTATAGAGTAAGCGGCGGGCTTTTTGGGAAGACCGGGCATAGTCATGATAGCTCCTGTGAGCACTACTATAAACTCAGCTCCCGCAGAGAGCTTTATCTCTCTTACCGTCAGGGTGAAGCCCGAGGGACGGCCGAGCTTTGCGGGGTCGTCCGAGAGAGAATACTGCGTCTTGGCAACGCATATCGGGAATTTCGAGAACTTGGGGTCAAGCGCCTCTATCTCGGCGATAGTTTTGAGCGCCGCCGCGTCGTACTTAACTCCATCAGCGCCGTATATATTCTTTGCGATAGCTTCTATCTTTTCCTTGATAGACATATCGTCTTCATACATAAACTTGAACTCGGACTTCTTTTCGCAAGCCGCAACGACCTTATGAGCAAGGTCAATGCCGCCCTCACCGCCTTTCGCAAATACCTCGGAGAGCGCAAAGTCAACGCCCTTCGCCTCACAAATATCTCTTATGATATCAAGCTCGGCTTCGGTGTCAGTTCCAAATCTGTTTATAGCAACGACTACGGGAAGACCGTACTTCGTGAGGTTGTCGATATGCGCCTCAAGGTTCACGCTTCCCGCGCGGAGCGCCTCAAGGTTCTCCTCGGCAAGCTTGTCTTTTGCGATACCGCCGTTGTATTTGAGCGCACGAACGGTGGCAACGAGGACTACCGCAGAGGGAGCAAGTCCCGCCTTGCGGCACTTGATGTCAAGGAACTTTTCAGCTCCGAGGTCAGCTCCGAATCCCGCCTCGGTTATCGCGTAATCTGCGAGCTTGAGCGCGAGCTTTGTAGCTCTTACCGAGTTACAGCCGTGAGCGATATTCGCGAACGGGCCGCCGTGAATAAGCGCGGGAGTGTTCTCAAGCGTCTGAACGAGATTAGGCTTTATAGCGTCCTTAAGGAGAACTGCCATAGCGCCGTTCGCATTGAGGTCGCGGCAATATACAGGCTTGTTGTCATAGGTGTATGCAACAAGGATATTTCCAAGTCTTTGCTTGAGATCGGTGAGCGACTCTGCAAGGCAGAGGATAGCCATTATCTCGCTGGCAACGGTTATCATAAAGTGATCCTGACGCGGTATACCGTCCACCTTAGCGCCAAGACCAACGGTGATATTGCGAAGCGCACGGTCGTTGGTGTCGGTAACTCTGGGGAAGAGGATACGGCGCTGGTCTATGCCGAGCTCGTTACCCTGCTGAAGGTGGTTATCTATGATAGCGCATAGCAGGTTGTTAGCCGCTGTGATAGCGTGGAAGTCACCTGTGAAGTGAAGGTTTATATCGTCCATAGGAACTACCTGAGCGTATCCGCCACCCGCAGCTCCGCCCTTAACTCCGAACACAGGTCCGAGAGAGGGCTCGCGAAGCGCGATTATAGCCTTCTTGCCTATCTTGCTCATAGCCATACCAAGACCTACCGAGGTGGTGGTCTTACCCTCCCCTGCGGGGGTGGGGTTTATAGCGGTAACGAGAATAAGCTTTCCGTTCGGCTTATTGCTCATTCTCTCCAAAAATTCGTCGTTTATCTTTGCCTTGTACTTTCCGTAAAGCTCAAGCTCATCGTCGGTGATGTCAAGCTTTGCGGCGATCTGGGATATGGGAAGCATCGTTGCTTCAGAAGCTATTTGAATATCTGTTTTCATAACTTTCCCCTTATAATTTTCATTTGACGGAATTTTAACGCGCATTCCGCCTACAATCCATTATATTATACCACAAATTTTACCCTCTGTAAAGTATTTTTGCCACACATTTTCAATAAATCCCCAAATTTCAACCTTAAATATTATAATAGCACAAAGGGCTGACTTATAGCAGTCAGCCCTTTGTGGGTCATTTTTTCTTGATCCCGAAAAATTTCCTCAAAAACGGCGCAAGAAAGGCGGGAGAACGAAGAAGTACTATTTTCATAAGCGGTTTCCTTTCTAATGATGTTTTCCAAGCAGAAGCATACCCGCCGCTATAAGTACGGCTGCCTCAATAAAGGCGAGAAAATATCCGGGGAAAATAAAGGAGAAAAATATTCCGGCGCCAAAACACACGGTAGAGATACCGATAGCCTTGCGAAGCCTTATCTGACACATGATGCTACCTCCTTATCAGTCCATTAAAATTATATGAAAGTCCGCCGCGGCGTGATACCGAAAGAGGCAGATTTTTTAATAAGACGCCGCATTTTATCATAGAATTGAATTGAAATATAAAGACGGGCGGTGGAGATATGAGTTCTATATGCGGCATAATTGATTTTTATTCCGAGAGGCTGAGCTTTGAGCGTATCCATGCGATGGGGCGAAGTATGGTGCTGCGAGGCAGGGAGCAGTCGGGGGCGTATGTTGAGCGAGGTGTGGCGCTCCAGCATAACAGAATGGTGCTTTCCTCCTCGCGCTCGGAAAGACAGCCCTATAATATCGTGCGCGGAGAGGACAGCTATACCGTTGTCTTTGACGGTGAGATATACAGCCTTGACGAGCTTTCCGACCCTATCGAGCTATGCGGCTTTGAGTGCTGTCCGAGGGCTGTGCTTGAAGCATATCTTGCCTTTGGGTATGAGTGCGTTGAGCATATGGACGGCGCGTTTGCCTTTGCCATATACGACAAGACGAGAAATGAGGTCTTTGTCGCGCGGGACAGAGCGGGACTGAAGCCTCTTTACTATATGAACGACGGCACTGCCTTTGTTTTTGCCTCTGAGATAAAGGGAATGCTCAGGTATATGAGTCACAGCGCCGAGATAGACCGAGCGGCGGTGGCGGAGAAGATACGAGCGCCTGTCGGCAGTGTGCGTGGAGAGGATATTTATAAGGAGATACACGAGCTTCCCGCGGGCAGCTTTGCGTTGCACTCAAAGCTTGGTACACAGGTGTCGGGCTACAGGTACGGCGCTTCGCACGGTAAGCCGAGCTGGCGGCGGGAGAGCGCTATTATTTGCCCCGACACGAAGGCGGCGTGTTATGAGCCCTTATCGCTTCTGCACGAGATAATGATAGGGTTTGACTATCCCTGCTTTGACGAATATATGCCGTCGTTCTTGGAAACCATAAAGGCAAACCGAGGGCAGAAGAGAGTATCGATAGAGGATATGACCTTTGCTATAGACCCCCTTTATTCAGCTGAACGCGCAGACCGTTTGGGAATGATGAACGGTGTTATGGTGAACACTCTTGCGCCGCAGAATGAAAAGGTGTTTAAGAACAATAGCTTTTACAGATGTGAGAAAAATCTCGCTCAGGAGGTGCAGAGATTATTCTCGGACAAAAATAGCAAGGTCTATGCTATGTTAGGTAGCGAATTTTTAGATTTGATTAAAAAAGAAAAGGACGTAAAACAGCGTCTTCGCAGCTACGCGATGATAATACAGACCGAACGGTGGCTGAGTACCTATCCTGTATTCTGGGTGTGAGTGGATAGCAAATAAAAACGGCGGTAGCAAGCCACCGCCCTACGGATTGTGAGATGATATTTGCGCCACCGTATCGGCGTTTATTTGTGTTGCTTGTAAACGGGGCGTCGAGGACGTCGCCCCCTACAATTTGTAATGCTCTCTACGGAAAATCTCATTGTAAAAAAATGGTCTTTAAATCATAAATTCACCTGTAGGGGGCGACGTCCTCGGCGACCCGTGAAATAAAGACAAAAAGCCTTCCCCGTAGGAGAAGGCTTTTTGTTATATCTAAATTATTATTCCACCGTTACCGACTTCGCAAGGTTTCTCGGCTTGTCAACGTCAAGTCCCTTCTGGGCGGAAACGTGATATGCAAGAAGCTGGAGAATACATATCGCGGGGAATACCGAAAGTATCTCGTCGATATGCGGTATGATTATCTGCTCATCGCAAGGGATATCGTATTTCGCCGCCAATTCCTCGGAGCATATAGATACCACGTACGCGCCTCTCGATTTTACCTCTCTGATGCCCGATATCGTCTTTTCACAGACCTTACCCACAGTCGTGAGAGCTATCACGGGAGTTCCGTCGGTAACGAGTGATATCGTTCCGTGCTTCAGCTCTCCCGCGGCGTAAGCCTCGCTGTGGATATAGGATATCTCCTTGAGCTTGAGAGATGCCTCGGTACAGAGCTGACAGTCCATATCTCTGCCTATGTAGAAGAGGTGCTCTGCCGCTACCAGTCTTGAAGCCGCCTCGCATATCTTTGTGCTCATCTCGAGCGCCGAAGTGACAGTTTTCGGTATGTCGGTAAGCATTCTCGCGCAAAAATCTCTTGCCTCGTCCTCGGACATAGTCTTGTTAAGCACGGCAAGCTTCACCGCAAGAAGATAGAGCAGAGAGCACTGAACGCTGTATGCCTTGGTACTTGCAACGGCTATCTCAGGCCCGGCTCTGGTGTACATAACGTCCTCTGCCTCTCTTGCGACCGAAGAGCCTATCACGTTCACTATCGCCAAGGTATATACGCCCTGAGCCTTTGCAAGTCGAAGCGCGGCGAGCGTGTCTGCCGTCTCACCCGACTGAGATATCAGAAGCACAAGGTCGTTTTTCTTCAGTATCGGATTGCGGTATCTGAATTCACTCGCTATCTCCACGTTTACGGGGATACGCGCGATGCGCTCTATTATCGCCTTGCCTATAAGTCCCGCGTGCATAGCAGTACCGCAGGCAACTATGTGGATAGAACCGAACTTGGAGAGAAAATCTCCGTCAAGTCGGGGAATGTCGAAATAGGGAAGACCGTCACGTATTCTCGGCTCAAGAGTTTTTCTCAGCGCCTCGGGCTCTTCGTGGATCTCCTTTATCATAAAGTGAGGGAAGCCGCCCTTCTGAGCCTGTTCAACGTCCCAATCCACGGTTTCAAGCTGCTGTTCGGTCAGATTTTTCTCCATATCGAAGAATTCCACCTCGCTTTTGCTTACCTTTGCTATAATTCCCTCGGCAAGTCTGTAATACTGCTTTGTATGCTTAAGTATAGCGGGGATATCCGAGGCGATAAAGCAGCCGTCCTCTCCCTTTGCCACTATAAGCGGACTGTCCTTTCTGATAGCGAATATCGTATCGGGAATGTCATTGAAGATCACACCGAGCGCGTAAGAGCCTCGGATTATCTTTGTGGCTTTGCTTATAGCCACGATGGGGTCTTGGTATTTTTCATAGAGCAGGTCTATGAGCTTTGCCCCTCTCTCGGTGTCTGTTTCCGATTCGAACGTGTACCCCGCGCCCTTCAGCATCTCGGCTATCTCGGCGTAATTCTCTATGATGCCGTTATGCACCAAGGTAAGATTTTTCGCAGAGTGAGGGTGTGAGTTCGTATCTGACGGCTCACCGTGGGTCGCCCAACGGGTGTGACCTATAGCGCAGCCGCCCCCAAGTTCGGGATTTTCCTTGAGCTTATCCTCAAGAACGGTAAGTCTGCCCTGAGTTTTTACCGTTTTGATGCCTTCCTCGGTGCATACCGAGATTCCTGCAGAGTCATATCCGCGATATTCGAGGGTGCGAAGACCCTCAATTATTATCGGGATGCTGTCCTGATCTCCGCTGTAGCCAATAATTCCGCACATATATTAAGTTGTCCATTGTCCGTATCAGAATATACGGATACCAATGCGGTTGGTTTGAATACCCTTTGTTTTGCGGTCACCCGCATATTTGAAGGTATACTGCGGCAGTTTCCCTCTGCCGACGGAGCATCCGCCGAATCTTTCGATAACTCCGCACCTCGTCAACCGAAAAACGGTCCCGGCGCTTACCTATAAATTTATATCAAACGGGGGGATAAGATCCCCCGTCTGCATACAGAAAGAGAGTATTTTATCTGTTTCCAAGTCGCTCGGAGATAGTGTTTGCCACGTCCTCTGCTATACGGGTTATCTCGTCCTCGTCCATTCCCTCGACCATAACTCGTATAAGCGGTTCTGTTCCCGAGGGACGCACCACTATTCTTCCCGTGCTGCCAAGTGTTGTCTTTGCTTCTTCTATCTTGTCGTTTACATCTCTGTCGGTGTAGAAGGCTATCTTGCCCGCCGCCGATATCTTGAGATTTATCATCACCTGAGGGTATCTCTTCATTACCGAGGCAAGCTCCGAAAGGGGCTTTTTCTCGCATCTCATATGGCAAAGGAGCTGCGTTGCAGTCATCTGACCGTCACCCGTTGTGGTGAAATCACGGAATATGATATGTCCCGACTGCTCTCCGCCGAATGAATAGTCCTCAAGCAGCATCTCCTCAAGCACGTATCTGTCGCCGACCTTTGTTGCTATAAAGCGTATGCCGTTCTCCTCGCAGAATTTGCCGAAGCCGAAGTTGGTCATTATAGTGCCAACCACCGTGTTTCCGTTGAGCTTGCCACGCTTTTTGAGGTCGAGAGCGCAGATAGCCATTATCATATCTCCGTCTACCTGTTCTCCCTTTTCGTCTATGCAAAGGCATCTGTCGGCGTCGCCGTCAAAGGCAATTCCGCAGTCGAGCTTGTTTGCAACAACGTATTCGGCAAGACCCTCAAGGTGGGTCGAGCCGCAGTTTTTGTTTATGTTCACGCCGTCGGGCTTGTCGTTGAGCATATGTACCTTAGCGCCAAGCTCTGTAAAGAGGCGCTCCGCCGTGGCAGATGCCGAGCCGTTGGCGCAGTCTATAGCAATCTCAAGTCCCTCAAGCGAGTGATGCACGTTTGATTTTACGTGCTTTATGTAGTCCTTTACCGCATCCGGGGTATAGGTAACGCGGCCGAGCGCTCCGCCCGTGATGGGCTCGGGCATAGGGTGCTTATCAAGCACGATAGCCTCTATCTGCTCCTCAAGCATATCGGGGAGCTTGTATCCGTTTCCGCTGAATATCTTGATGCCGTTGAACTCGGCGGGATTGTGCGACGCGGATATCATAATTCCCGCGTCTGCCTTGTATTTTACCACAAGATAAGCCACCGCGGGCGTGGGTATAACGCCAAGGCGAATAACGTCAGCACCCACAGAGCAAAGTCCTGCGGTGAGGGCACAATCAAGCATCTCGGATGATGCGCGTGTGTCGCAGCCTATTACGAACACGGGTCTGCGGCGGCAGCCGTCAGCAAGTACCGTAGCCGCGGCTCTGCCTATCTCCAAGGCTCTCTCGCAGCTAAGCTCGGTGTTTGCTATTCCGCGAACGCCGTCTGTTCCGAAAAGTCTTCCCATAAATATATCCCTTTCTTAATCAGTTTTTCTTCACTATTTCGTTTTGAGATTTGTATATACTCTCGGGCGGTACGACGCCGCGAACGCTTGAGAGGGGGTATATATTTGAATCTCTGCCTATCACCGTGCCGGGATTGAGTACGCTGTTACAGCCGACCTCAACTCGGTCGCCGATCATAGCGCCGAACTTTTTAAGCCCCGTATCTATATATCCGTCCTCTGTTTTTACCCTCACGAGTGTCTTGTCGCTCTTCACGTTTGAGGTTATAGCCCCCGCGCCCGTATGCGCTCTATATCCGAGTATCGAGTCGCCGATATAGTTGAAATGCGGAACTTGAACGTTATCGAAAAGTATCGCATTTTTCAGCTCACAGGAGTTTCCGACAACGCAATTTTTTCCCACCATAACTCCGCCTCTGATATACGCTCCGGGGCGTACCTCTGTGCCCGCTCCTATTATAGTCGGTCCGCATATCGTGGCGTTTGGCGCTACGGTAGCGCTTTTGGATATCCTTACGTCCTCGGCGGGAGCGAGGTATTCGTCATCGGGCAGAGAGGGTATAAAAGCGTTTATAAAATCCTTTATCTGCGGCAGGGCAGACCAAGGGTATTCGCACCTGTCAAGCAGATCCCGTGCATCTGTGTGCGAGAGGTCGAAAAGCTCTTTGGTTTTTATTGAAGACATATATCCGCCGTCCTTTATTTATATTTTGCGCTCTGAATATTATATGAGCGCGAGGTATTCCTCAAGACAGAGCCCCGAAAAATAAATTTCGGTAGCAGCCTCGCGGCCTACAAATCGAAAATGCCAGGATTCGTAATCGTAAAAGACCTCAGCCTTCTTTTCCTCGGGGTATCTCAGTATGTAGCCGTACTTATAGGCGTTCTGCGAGAGCCATTCAAAAGCCCTTGAACGTTCAAAATCCTCGTTGTTTAGGGTTGTCATCGAGGTGGTCATAAAATCCACGCAAAGACCGCTCTGATGCTCACTCGTACCGGGACGAGCCGAGGTCTTGAGCACCTCGGCTTCGGCAGCCTCTCGGCTCATTCCCACAGAGATCTTATTTTTTACGTAGCCCTCAAAAAGGTTGTATTGATAGGTATAGCTTCTGTATGCGCTGGTCACATACACCGCGCTGATACCGTCAGCATACATAGCCTGCATCATAGCCGTCAGCGCCCTCTCGGCGCAGCCGACCAACATATAGGTCTCCTTACCCGTGTACTTGGAGGGGATAGCCGACATATTCTCGGGGACAAAGCTCCCGTCAAGCGGATTTTCGGGATTTACCAGCAAAAGATAGGGAGTGGCGTCCTCGGGGTCGATATACGCAAGAAAATTTGATACATCGGTATTATATTCATATTTTACGCCGACTGTGCTCTGTATGGCTTGTGCTATTTGGAATTTTTCGTGCGAGAAGGTTATATCCTCTTTGAACTTCTCACCGTCAACGGTGTAGGTAGTCCTGTTTATCTCGACTGTATTCTTTCTCTGGTCGTGCTTGAACGAGAGCCCCGTGCTTACCGCTTTTGAGATAAACTGATAGGGAACAAGACACTTTTCCGTATTTATTATGGCGGGGGATTCGATCACTACCTTAGCGCCGTTTATCACCGCGTATTCGTCAGCGTTTGTAAATTTGAGGTACTGGTCTTCGGACACAAGGTATTTGCGCGTGTCAGCACCGCCGCTGACCGACATATCCGAGAAGCTCGCGAGCTTAGCCATATCGACGTACAGAACGTCGTTTATAACTATATCTTCGTACTTTTCCTTTACTTGCTCTTTGCCAAAGGTAAAGGTGTAATTTTTCTTGCTGTTAAGCCCAAGACTTTCGGAAAGATAGACCGCAAGAAGCGCAACAACAAGAACAAAAGCAACGGCGATCACAGATATCACCACAGCTGAGCTCTTGTTTTTCTTTGCAAGCTTTACCGCCTTGCTCTGATTTTTCTTCTCGGGCGGGGGTATCTTGCTTCTGTCGCCTATATTTTTTGTCCTTGAACGAAGGATATCCATTTCCTCGGCACTCAGCGGATTTTCCTTTTTCTCGAAAGACGGGGTATCCTGTTTTTTCATTTTTTTACTCCTTATCGGGGTTTGTTTTCAACGATTATGAAAAACGGCGAGGTAGGGGAATTGAGAATGTTTATTCTGGTGGCGCAGACCTTGTATCTTGAAAGTCCCGCAAGGTAATCGCAAATCATCTTGCCCTCCTCAGCGCCCTCTGCGTGACCGGGGTAGACCGCGATAAGGATTATTGCATCGGGCGCCATAAGCGATATCGCCGCCTCTATTGCGGGTAGGGTGGTCGAGCGCATAGTGGTTATCTTTTTGTCGCTTCCGGGCAGGTATCCGAGATTGAACATTCCCGCCTTTATCGGAACGTCAACGTATTTCTTTACGTTGTGATGCGAGTCAAGTATCAGGGTGCAGTTGTCGGGGCAATCCGACCGTGCAAGTCTGTCCGAGGTCGAGGCAAGCGCCTGCTCCTGAACGTCAAAGGCGAAAACGTGACCGAACTCACCCACCGTTCTTGAGAGAAATTCTGTGTCGTGACCGTTTCCCATAGTGAAATCAACAGCAACATCACCCTCTTTCAAGTGGTTGAGTATAAAGTATTTTTGAAGCTCTAATAAATCTATCATTTATAGGTAGCCCTCTCAGTTCTTTTGGTTTTTCGGCGGCTCGGCGGGGTGCAGATCGGAGCGCAGGAATTTTATAGCGCGCTCGACCGAGTCCTTCGAGTTGTACCACGGCTCGTCGCCGTATCTGTAGTCAAATTTCTTGCAGAACCAGCTGATGTCGTCCTTCAGCTCGGCAAGATACTTGTTTACCACCTCGGAGCAATCCTTTGAAAATGCGGTGTATCTCTTTTTCTGAAGCCTTGCCTCGCCGCATTCGAGAAGCGCGCGGTAGTGGGGAAGACAGAAATAGGGCTGAGCCTTGAGCTTCGCCACGAATTCCTCGTCCTTGTCCCACAGATACACCACGGTCTCTATCATATGCTTGAAATTGAAATCTATTCTGCGGCAAACGTAGCAGGACGCCTCAAGCTCGGATATCCTCTTCTGAGGCTTTGCGCCCATAAGCGGCAGAGCGCCGCCCTTGAGGTCGGATATCAGTTCGTCAAGATGGCTCTCAAGCGTCAGCGCCATTCCAAGGCGGTTCTTTCTGGTGAACATCATATCGTAATGGGTCTTGCAGAAGCCCTCCTTGTTGGTCTTTATACGTATATCGGGCTCCATCATAGACGCTCCGAGTATCGCGTCGAGCTCGTTTTCCTCCAGCTTATTATAAAGGGCGCACATAGGGCAGCCACACGCACGGTCGTCGCGAGATGCCTCAAACGCCTCGTTTACGGGTATGGTATAGATCTGTTCCATTTTTTCTCTCCGATAAAAGCTCTTGCAAAAAAAGAGCCTATGATATATAATAATTATAACAATATACAGATAGATAGCACATTATAACATATTTTCATCTCCTTTTCAAGGGTTTTATTTCATTTTAAACAAAGTAGAGGTTAAAAATGATACTTTCTCCTACTCTGATAGCCGACCGCGAGGCTTTGTGTGTAAAAATATGCGGAATAGAGCATTTTGACGTAGTTAAGGTGTTTGATTGCGGACAGTGCTTTCGCTTCGACCCCGTGCCAAACAGTAAGCACGCGGCGGAATTTTCGGGCGTTGCCTTTGGGCGTTTCGTGTCCTTTGCTCAGGACGCCGACACGCTTTACATATACAACTCGGACGAGCGGGATTTTGAGGATATCTGGAAGTCCTTTCTCGGTCTTGACGTTGATTATTCACTTATTTTAAGCGATATATCCTCGCGCTCGTCAAATCCCGCGCTCCACAGCGCTATGGATTTTGGCAAGGGGATAAGGATACTCCGCCAAGAGCCGTGGGAAGCCATATGCTCTTTTATAATCTCGCAGAACAATAACATACCGAGGATAAAGAAGATAATCGGGGCGCTGTCGGAGCGTTGCGGAGAGCCGATAGATATACCCGAGGCGCTTCGTGGGCACGTTGCCCCCAATACCGTTTTGTATTCCTTCCCAACGCCCGAGGCGCTGTCGGAGCTTGGCGTTGACGGACTTTTTGAGCTGAAGACGGGATTTCGGGCAAAGTACATATACGATGCCGCTATGAAGGCATCGGCAGGACAGATAGACTACGCGCTTTTGTGTGAGGAGAGCGACACGTCAAAATGTGTGGAGCATCTTTGCAAAATAAAGGGGGTAGGGCCAAAGGTTGCAAGCTGCGCTCTGCTCTTCGGATTTGCGCGATATGATGCCTTCCCCATCGACGTATGGATAAAGAGAGTTATAGAAAAATATTTCTCTGACGGAGCGGGGGATTTTTCACCCGATATGTTAGGCCCATACGCGGGTATCGCTCAACAGTATCTCTTCTATTACGAGAGATATAGATAAAAGGTGTGAAAAGGTTTGAAAAAGGGGTCGGCAGTGCCGACCGGACGACCGAAGGTGGCCCCTACCAATAAAAATTACAGACAGATTGTGCGGACAGTCGGGGACTCCTGTCCCTACAATGGTGCGGGGCGTCGAGGACTGTACAGTGCAGTATGATAGTATACAGGTAGTGCAAGATGATTGTATACAGTTTTGTGATATAATAAAAGGCAAGAAAATGACCTAAAAGGAGGTTATTCGAATGCCTTGGA
>SVUJ01000010.1 GCA_015063305.1 Oscillospiraceae bacterium
TTGTTATGGTGGCGTTGTTACTGAAAACGGGCAATACTTAAAAATAAAGTATGTTACTGATATTACAGGTAAGAATATAATTTTATATATTGAGCGAATTGAATAAGGCATCTTTTTTGTCAACACGCGCCAAAAAGATAAGCGGTACGCAAAAGCGTACCGCTTATCTTTTTGGAGGCGCTATCTTTGGACTGGAAGTGCCGAGCAGTGCTCGGCGGTTCTAATCTGAAAGCTAAGCTAAAACGATTAAGTATCGTTTTAGCAACGCTTTTCGCCACAAAGCAAGGAGTATGCCGAGCCGAGCAAGCGCAGGCGAGAGCAGACGACTATGCGACTGGTGCGTCGTGTCGCCGAAGAGGTGGAGAATCGGTGGCCTCTTGGTGTGATTTGATTTTTGATTGACATCCTTTAGCTTTTGAGGTATAATTGTAGCAGAGAAAGCGGCTCAAAAGGAGAAAAATATGAAAATACTTGAAATAGATTACGATTACTATTATTATCCTGATGGTATAACTTGTATAAAAGATTTTATTGATTACGCCAACAAGCATTATAGCTCCTTTATTGAATTAAAACAATTCGAAACTGAAAACTGCGTTTTCCCTTATCTTATAAAAGAAGATACGAAGAAAGTTTATATCAATATCGCAAACTTGAACAAAATTCAAGAAGTAGAAGCAACCGTATTGTACCGCTTTGAGTATAATGTTCGTTTGGAACAAATTGTAGAAATGAAATGCACGGATTGTATCCACTATAATGAGGATATAGAGGAAGATAATTTAGAAGGGCATAGAGGAAAAATTTCCCTTGACGGAAAATGCTCTTGGTATCAGAAAAAAGACGATTAACCTCATGGTGTTTTTTGAAACGTAATAGGTAAAAGTAAATAGCGAAACATCGACAAAATGCATTTTTATGCTATAATAAACCCGGAAAGGCGATGAAGACATGAATTTTTACATATACAACATCATATGCGCTATCTTTGCCATTTTTATTTATATGGCATTTCGTTTTGGCGTTGATTCGTATTTGCGTGTTAATAAAAACAGTAAAACCTTTATAAAAAAGAACAAGAAGGGGTATGCAAATTATTGGTTATACAAAAAAATTCATTTGGAAATTGATTTGGGTTTGATTTATCCTTTAAACATTGTTTTAATAGTAGTGACTTTGTTATATTTTATTCTAGCAATCGGCTTTGGTTGGTTGGAAAATTTTTTCTTGACCATAGCTCTTTGCAATCTGATTCTTTGTGCCATTCAAATTCCTGCGATAATATTTTCCGACATCTATCAAAATCTCGAATGCAAAAAGAACGCGTTTATCGTTTTTCGTATAGATAAAGAAACAAAAAAGGTTGAAAGCTCTTTTGTTACCGTGCTTGGAATATGCTTGCTTTTGTTCTTTGCAGTATACAATATTTCATTAGCTTTGTGATGGCATCTTTTTGGAGGCGCTATTTTTCAAATTGGAGCGAAAGACAAGGGGAGATTTTTTGCCTTCCCGGGAATTTTTTCGATCTGCCTTGACAAAATTTGCTGTCCGTGGTACAATACTTCGAGTGAGGGAGTAGTAAGCGCACAAGCGTAGCAAGTCAACATCCTGGTCTTACGACCTGGCTTGCTTTAAATTGCGAGACTCATGTAAGCAGGCAGCCTACATGGAGTCTTATTTTTACTTCCATGCCAAGTATGGTTCGCCGTGCTTGGATTTTTTGTTTTTTGGAGGGAAAATGGAGTTTTTTGGTTTTACACTTTTTGGAGGACTTACGGGCGGCGCACTTCTGGCAACCGCTGCCGTGATTTTTGTTGTAGGTCTTGTTCTTACCATTAAGGGTGGAGATTGGTTTGTTGATTCGGCGTCCTGGTTTGCTGAGGCAACGGGAATACCGAAGTTTGTTGTCGGTGCAACTATTGTTTCCTTTGCTACAACACTTCCCGAAATGCTTGTTTCGGTCAGAGCCGCAATGAACGGCTCCGCGCAGTTGGCTATCGGTAATGCGGTCGGCTCTGTTACCGCTAACACAACGCTTATTATGGGCGTATCCCTCGTTGCTATGGCGGGAGTGATCGGAAGAAAGGAATTTTCTCTCAAGGGAGGTCTTTTGCTTGCGGCCATCGTGGGTCTTACCGTATTGTCCTTGTCGGGCGCACTGCCTGTTTGGTCGGCGTATATTCTGTGGGCGATATTCCTTGTATTTATGATCAGCAATCTTATCGAGGGCAAAAAGGGCGCGGCGGAAGAAACGGTAGACGCCTACGAAAAGAAAGTGCTCCCGTCAAAGATCCTCTTCTTTGTTCTCGGTACAGCTTGTATTGTATTTGGCGCAGAATTTCTGGTTTCCTCAGGCAAAACGCTTGCTGCGGGCTTTGGTGTAAGTGAAGCTATTATAGGATTTACGGTCATAGCGCTTGGTACGTCGCTTCCTGAGCTTGTCACCACGCTTACCGCAATCCGCAAGAAAGAAAATTCTCTTTCGGTAGGTAACATCATTGGTGCAAATATCATTGATGCAACGCTTATCCTTCCGCTTTGTGCGGTTATAAACGGACAAGCACTCCCTGTTGAGAAAATCAACCTTGTATTCGACTTTCCCGTGTGTATCGCCGCGTGCGCTATTGCAATAGTTCCGACTATAATTCAGGGAAGATTCAAAAAATGGCAGGGTTTTGCTCTTCTCGCGGTATACGCGTTGTATATGCTGTTTTTGGTTCTCAACGAAACGGGCGTAATTGCTTTGGCATAACAGTTGACACCGCTGAGGTTTTATGCTATACTAAACCCAGAAAGGCGGTGGAGATATGAAATTTGTTCGTTTTCCGATACAGATATTATCAATACTTCTTCAACTGTATTTTTGGATCGAAACGATCCGATTATATACACAAGGATATGTCTTATTTTTGGGAGATCCTGTGGAAAACGGTTGGTTTGCACTTCTGACGACCTTGATCATTGTTATTGTATGTGAATTTATATCCTTTTTGGAAGCTATGATGTTTGTGGTTTCAACGCGTAGTATAGTTTCAGCACATAGTATATATAGTTATATATATTTGGCGCTTGTGATCATAAATGCGATTTTCTTTAGTACTATGATATACTATAGTTCGATTGGTACATATATAGGTTTGACTTTTTACTTAATACTTTTTGTTATTCGTATTCTTAATTGCATACAGAATTTTGTTGGAATGTTCAAAAAACGCGCACCGAAGATAGATGGGCCCAATTATCAAAAAGTGTGAAAACATAAAAGTCCAAATAAACCCAAAGCACCCCGATTGGGGTGCTTTGGGTTTTTATAATGTTAGAATGGCTGTACTCCTTGACAATATGTGGAATTTATGGTAGAATAAAAGTGCAAATCCACGGCAAAGGAGTTTTACTATGAAAAAATTTATTAGTTTGTTTTTGGTCTTTATTTTCCTGTTTTCGTTGATGGCGTGTAATGATACCTCTACCACAAACGATCCCGACCAAACAACCACAGCACAGACGACAACACAGACGACAGCACAGACGACGGACAATAACGGCGGTAATTCGTCTACCGGTCAAGGCAAGATCAAAATTGGAGCTACAGGACCTCTTACAGGACCTGCCGCGATATACGGTGTTACAGTAAATAACTCGGTCAAGCTTGCGATCGATCAGATAAATGCGATAGCGATGAACGAAGGGGAGCTTGGAATGAAGCTTGATTTTCTTATGGTTGATGATGTGCACGATGCCACAAAGATTCCAAATGCTTTTTCACAGCTTATGCAAGCAGGTATGCAGATATCGCTTGGAACGGTTACAAGTAGACCCGGTCTTGAGTTTAAGAGCCTTTCGGATCAATATAACGTGTTCTTCCTTACCCCCTCTGCAACGGCAGACGAGATAGTGGAGTTCAGTAACGGATATCAGATGTGCTTCTCGGATTCCAACCAGGGTACTGCCGCCGCAAAGTACTTCAATGAAAACTGTGCGGATAAGAAGATAGGTATTTTCTACAAGGCAGACCTCGAATACTCTGTGGGCATTACAAACGAATTCAAAGCTGCTCTTTCGGATTCTCTTAAGGCAAACATTATCGAAGCAAGCTTTACAGGTTATACTTCCTCATTTTACTCCCAGATAGATGCTCTTAAGGACTGTGATATCGTATTCATGCCTGTCTATTACACAGAAGCTTCTTATTTTATGAGTCAGGCTAACCTTGTTGACAATTCGATCACGGCATACTACGGATGTGACGGATTTGACGGCATCGACCTTATCGACGGTTTCAATATAAACTATATTCCTCAGGAAATATGTAGATTTTCTCAGGTAGATATTAATGTCACCGAGGGCGCGGCAAAGGATTTTGTTGATGCTTACGTAACGGCGTACGGAGAAGCACCCAATGAGTTTGGCGCTGCGGCATACGACAGCGTATGGGCTATATACGAGGCGCTCAAAGTAGCTAAATCGAAGGGCGCGGATATTTCTCCTACGACCTCTGCATCCGATATGTGTGAGATCTTAAAGGGTGTATTCTCAGACGACAGCTTTGTTTTCCACGGAATAACGGGAAAGCCCGAGGCTGACGGAAGATCAAATATTTCTTGGAATTCCGACGGAACTGTAAGCAAAGAGGCGGTCAAGGTAATTATAAAAGAAAAAACTGTAGGTTAACACATAAATATATTTTGTGTTATTCAAGCTCGGAGTAAGCATAAAAATATGAGTTCAAAAGCCCATTTCGGCAATGCGCCGAAATGGGCTCTTTCTTGTTTGAACGATAGATATTAATTGATAGAAATCCTTGGAATCTATTGACAAAGAAGGCATAATATGATATATTGTCCATAGTACTTTATTATTTCCCAAAAGGAGAATTTCTTATGAAAAAACAGGTCAGAGAAGCCCAGATAAAGGTGGATTTTGAAAAGATAAACGGCAAGTTCAAGCCTATGCACGGCGTTGGACAGCCCCCCAGAACGGGAATTAGCGATACATTCTTCCCCTATCTTACACGCGCGGGTATCCCTTACTCCCGTCTGCACGACGTTGGAGGCTGGATGGGTGGCGGACTTTATGTAGATATCCCCAACCTTTTCCCGGATTTTGACGCCGATGAAAACGATCCCGCATCCTACAACTTCCCCTTCACCGATAAGATAATCGAGGGACTTATCAAGGCAGGCTGCGAACCCTATTTCCGCCTTGGTGTTACCATTGAAAACGCGCATATGATAAAGGCATTCCGTATATTCCCGCCCAAGGATTTTGAGAAGTGGGCGCGTATCTGCGAACACGTTATTCGTCACTACAACGAGGGTTGGGCAGACGGATATCATTTTAACATAACCTATTGGGAGATATGGAACGAGCCCGATGACTGCTACAAGGAAAAGACGGCGGCTATGTGGAAGGGTACTCCCGAGGAATATTACCGCCTCTACTCTGTTACCGCAAAGCACCTCAAGAGCTGCTTTGGCGACACTATAAAGGTGGGCGGCTACGGTCATTGCGGAGTATACGAGTACGTTCAGGACACCGAGCTTAAGGGAATAGGACACGAGGATACTTATATATATGAGTTCACTATATCCTTCCTTCACGGATTCTTGAAGTATCAGAGAGAAACAGGCGCGCCCCTTGACTTCTTCTCGTGGCACGTATACGATAACTGCCATAAATCGACCGAAGAAGATTTCATCATTATAACAGAGCACGCAGATTACGTTCGCCGTATACTTGACCATTACGGATATACGAATACCGAGCATCATCTTAATGAGTGGAATCTCTGGACCGACGCGCGCCACCGCGATCTTCCCAGATCGGCGGCTAAAACACTTGGCTTTATGCTTATGATGCAGAATACAAGCACCGATATTATGTGCTTCTATGATGCGGGAATAGGATTTAGCGCTTATAAGTCGCTCTTCAATCCCGACAACGGATATCCCTACCGCACATACTATTCGTTTATGATCTTCAACGCGCTCTATAAGCTTGGAAATTCTGCCGAAAGCAGCAGCTCTGACGAGCACGTATTCGTTCAGGCGGGCGTGGACGGAAGAAAGTCGGTTATCGCTCTTGCGAACACCAATAACGAGCAGGTAAAGATAAACCTTGATCTTAGCGGATTTGAGGCAAGTGACGTTCAGATATACCGCATAGACGAAGAGAACCGTTACACTCTCACAGGCGAGGAGCTTAAGGATAACTCTATTATGATCCCCGCTAACTCTTGTATTGAGATAAAGATGTTTGATTTGAATTGATCTAAAATTACAAATGATATAATGAGATCCGCACACAAGATTCTTGTGTGCGGATCTCGTTATAATATCGCAAAAAAGGTAAATACTATATAAAGAAATTTATATAGCAGGAGGATCTTATGATCGAACAGGATACGATAAAATTGCTCCGCGAATGTGACGCGGGGGTAAAAATGGGTGTAGCTTCTATTGATGACGTGCTTGGCTACGTAAAGTCAAAGGAGCTTAAAGAAACCTTGAACAAATGTAAAGACGAGCACGACAAATTAAACGATGAGATACAGGAGCTTCTTAACAAATACAAGGACGAGGGAAAAGACCCGAATCCCATAGCCAAGGGAATGTCGTGGATGAAGACGAATATGAAGCTTGTTGTGAATGAGTCTGACCACACTATCGCGGACCTCATAACCGACGGCTGTAATATGGGTGTTAAATCCCTCAACAGATATCTCAATCAGTATAAGGCGGCGGACGAGGTGTCTAAGGATATATGCAAGCGACTGATAAATCTTGAAGAGAAGCTGGCGATAGATATCCGCGATTATCTCTGAGAGGAGAAATAGTAAATTTATGGGGTCAAGCTGTTGGAACGGCAGGGATATTCCAAAATTCGAACGACTTAGCGGGGACAAAAAGACAGAGGTATTGATAATAGGCGGAGGAATGGCAGGTCTGCTTTGCGCTTATTGGTTGGAGAAGGCAGGGGTGGATTATATGCTCTGCGAAGCCGACAGGATATGCTCGGGAATCACAAAGAACACGACCGCAAAGATAAGCTCACAGCACGGCTTGATATACGCGAAGCTCGTGCGCGAGTTTGGGGTGGATAAAGCAAAGCTTTATCTTGAAGCAAATGAAGAAGCCGTGAGAGAATATCGCAGAATATGTGAGAATATAGATTGCGGTTTTGAGAATAAGGATTCCTTCGTATATTCACGTAACAGCCTGAGAGAGATAGAGAACGAGCTGGCGGCAATAGCTAAGCTTGGATATAGAGCCGAGTTTTGTGACAGTCTGTCACTCCCGTTCAAGGTGGAGGGCGCGGTAAAATTCCACAACCAAGCTCAGTTTGACCCGCTGAAATTCGTGGCGAATATATCAAGGGGGCTTAATATATTTGAGCATACCAAGATAAAAGAGTTAATAGGGAATACCGCCATTACCGATAGAGGAAAGATAGAGGCAGAAAAAATAATAGTTACAACTCATTTTCCCTTCATAAATAAGCACGGATGTTATTTTGTGAAGATGTATCAGCACCGCTCATATGTCATAGCGCTTGAGGGGGCGGAAGATGTGAACGGTATCTACGTTGACGCCTCGCAAAACGGACTTTCCTTCAGGAATTACGGAAAATATCTGCTTTTGGGGGGCGGTTCGCACAGAACAGGCAAGAAGGGCGGATGTTGGCAGGAGCTTGAAGATCTCGCGAGAAAATATTATCCTCACTCGCAGATAAAATACCGTTTTGCAACCCAGGATTGTATGAGCCTTGACGGTGTTCCGTATATAGGTCAATATTCAAAAAACACGCCAAATATGTTTGTCGCCACGGGATTTAATAAGTGGGGAATGAGTTCATCAATGGTGGCGGGAAAGCTTCTTTCCGATATGGTTCTCGGAAAGGAAAATAAATACGCCACAGTATTTGATCCCTCAAGAACTATACTTCGGGCACAGCTTGGCGCAAATCTTTTTGAAACGGCAGTCAATTTTGCCACGCCTACCACTAAGCGTTGTCCGCATCTCGGGTGCGCCTTGAAGTGGAACGCGCAGGAGCGCTCTTGGGATTGCCCCTGCCACGGCTCTCGCTTTAATGAGCACGGTCAGCTTATAGATAACCCTGCTACCGATGATATCTAAAGGGCTGTTTCATTAAGATACAGAAGTCGTGATTTGGTTCTCGTCGGCGTACGATTGTACGCCAGAGAGCCAAAGCGCGGCTAAAAAACACATATAAAAATTGAAATTCGTAAGAATTTCTACCTAAAAAACCGCTCTTGCTATCAGATTACGATAGTAAAAGCGGTTTCCTTTTTATTCTGTTTTTGTGTGTTTTTGTTCTGTGCTGAATGAAGCAGTCCTGAAATTATTTTGCTGCTTCGCGTCGAGCCTTCATTACCGCCTTCATACGAAGCTCGGTATTCAGTATCTTCTTGCGAATTCTTATAGACTTCGGTGTTACCTCGATAAGCTCGTCGTCGGTTATAAACTCGATAGCTTCCTCAAGCGAGAAGATCACAGGGGGAGTGAGCAAGAGCTTTTCGTCAGCGCCCGCAGAACGGATAGCCGTAAGCTGCTTCTTCTTACAGGGGTTGACCGATATATCCTCGTTCTTGGGTGTTTCTCCAACCACCATTCCCTCGTAAACGGGGGTCTGAGGACCAACGAAGAGGTTTCCGCGCTCCTGAGTGTTGTAAAGACCGTATCTCGTCGTTTCTCCGTCCTCGGACGCAACAAGAGAGCCTGTAAATCTCATTACTATCTCACCTCTGTAGGGCTGATAGCCGTCGAATATCGTGTTCATAATACCCTCGCCGCGGGTCGCGGTGAGAAATTCCGAACGGTATCCGAAAAGACATCTTGAGGGGATAGAATATTCTATTCTCATTCTCGAACCGAGAGGATTCATTTCAAGAAGGTCGCCCTTGCGCTGACCAAGCTTCTCAACAACAGCGCCAACGTATTCCGAGGGGACGTCAAGCGTAACCCTCTCCATAGGCTCACACTTCACACCGTCTATCTCCTTGAAGAGAACACGGGGGTTGGAGCACATCATCTCATAGCCCTCGCGGCGCATAGTTTCGATAAGTATGGAAAGGTGCATCTCGCCGCGTCCCGCAACTCTGAATTCCTCGGTGGTCTCACCGTCCTGAACTCTGAGCGACACGTCCTTAAGAAGCTCCTTGTAAAGTCTGTCGCGGAGCTGTCTTGAGGTAACGAACTTGCCCTCCTTACCCGCAAAGGGACTGCTGTTTACAGAGAAGGTCATTTCCACGGTAGGCTCACTTACCTTTACAAATTCAAGAGGCTCGGGGGCATTAAGGCTGGTTATGGTATCACCAATGGTGATATTCTCAGCGCCCGAGAAGCAAACGATGTCACCCATCTTGGCGTTCTCAACGGGAACTCTTACAAGTCCGTCTATCTGATAGAGCGAAACTATCTTAGTTCTCTTTGGAGCAGCGCCAGAGTGATAGTTACATATATAAGCGTCTTGATTGGTTCTGATAGAACCGCGCTCTATGCGTCCGATACCTATTCTGCCAACGTATTCATTGTAGTCTATAGAAGAAACAAGAAGCTGGAGCTCTCCCTCCTCGTCGCCCTCGGGAGCGGGCATATAGTCGAGTATCTTATCAAAGAGGGGAACAAGGTCAACCCCCTCGACATCGGGGTCTTCTGTAGCAGTTCCCGCTCTGCCCGAGCAGTAGAGCATAGGGCTGTCAAGCTGTTCGTCGGACGCGTTGAGGTCGATAAGCAGCTCAAGTATCTCGTCCTCTACCTCACCGAGTCTTGCGTCGGGCTTGTCTATCTTATTTATAACGATTATAACTCTGTGGTTAAGCTCAAGAGCTCGCTGAAGCACGAATCTTGTCTGAGGCATAGGACCTTCCGCAGCATCGACCAGCAAAATAACGCCGTTTACCATTTTGAGGATTCTCTCAACCTCGCCGCCGAAATCCGCGTGTCCTGGGGTGTCGATGATATTTATCTTCACGTCCTTATAGTGTACGGCAGTGTTCTTTGCGAGTATAGTGATACCTCTTTCCTTTTCGAGGTCACCCGAGTCCATAACGCGTGTAACGGTCTCCTGGTTGTCGCGGTAGATTCCGCCCTGCTTGAGCATCTCATCAACAAGGGTAGTTTTTCCGTGGTCAACGTGCGCTATTATAGCAACGTTTCTCAAGTCATTTCTTATCACAGGTCAATCTCCTTTTAAAAATTTACTTCCAAAATAATATTATATCACAAAACTTTCCGATATAAAAGACCATATTTTTATAATTTTTGAAAATTTCTGAAATAATTTATTGTGTATTTTGACATTCAGGGCGCAATATTGACACATAGGGGTATATGTGTTATAATTATTCGGATAAATCAAGAACAGAGGAACACTATGAAAAAGCTTTTGATATTTGACCTTGACGGCACACTTGCCGACACACTTCCGTCTATCACACGCGCAATAAACCTTGCATCAGAGAAGCTCGGATACCCCCAGCATAGCTGTGAGGAGGTAAGGGGAGCTATAGGAAACGGGGCGCGAAATCTTGTGCGCCGACTTATGCCCGAAAGTGACGCTACAAATGAAGAAAAGGTAGACCGCTTTCTTAAAACTTATGAGGATATGTATGACACCACCTATATGGAAGCCAACAAGTGTTACGACGGAATGAGCGAGGCTATCAGAGAGCTTCACAAGAGGGGATACGGTATAGCGGTCCTCTCAAACAAGCAGGACGCTTACGTAAAGCCTATCGCGGCGCAGTTGATACCCTCGGATATTCTCGCATACGCCGCAGGGCAGAGAAAGGAATACCCTAAAAAGCCCGACCCCACAGTGCCGCTTATGATAGCGGGTGAGCTTGGTGTTGCTCCCGAAAACACCGCATTTATAGGCGACAGTGACGTTGATATAATCACGGGCAAAAACGCGGGAATGTTCACCGTTGGCTGTGATTGGGGATATCGCGGCAGAGCCGAGCTTGAGAGTGTCGGCGCTGACAGAGTGATATCGCACCCCACAGAGCTGCTTGAAATATTCAAATAAAAAGATAAGGAGTCCAAATGGAGTCCTTATCTTTTTATTCTTACAAGTGTTTCTATTCCTTTAGCAAGGGCTTCGCTCAGAGCGTCTACGTCGGATTTCTGATTGTACTCCGAAAAGCTTATTCTCAGTGAGCAGTCTGCCTTGTGCGCGTCAAGCCCGAAGGCTATGAGCGAGGAGCTTGGACTGTGCGAGTGCGATGAGCACGCCGAGCCACTGGAGACGTATATGCCGTCCCTTGAGAGGAAGTGAAGCATAGTTTCGCTCTTTATATTCGGAAGCGTGATGTTGAGAATATGGGGCGCAAAAGTGCGGTTGGGAATGTTCAGCGTCACGTCAAGCTCCTGTAATTTTTCTATTGCGTAGGAGCGAAGCCCGAGCATATGTGAAAGAGTTGCATCAAGGCGAGGATATATGTCTGCAACCGCCGCGCCGAACGCCGCTATTCCTATAACGTTCTCAGTTCCCGAACGCCAACCGTTCTCCTGTCCGCCGCCAAGCAAAAAGGGAACTATCTTCTTTGCCTTTATCATCTCGTTGGATATATAAAGCGCGCCAACTCCCTTGGGGGCGTGTAGCTTATGACCGCTTATCGTAACGAGGTCGGCGTGTATACGAGCCGGGGTGAAGCGGGTCTTCAAAAATCCCTGAACGGCATCACAATGGGTTATTGCCGACGGATATTTAGCCTTTATCATAGCGAACGCCTCGGCTACGTTATATAAAGCGCCCGTTTCGTTGTTTACCATCATAAACGACGCCATAAATATCTTTTTGTTCAAAAGAGAGGATATCTGCTCCAAGTCAAGCACACCGCCGCGTGTGGATATCCTCACCACCTCAAAGCCCTCCTTCTCAAGTCGGCGCATAGCGTTCTCTACCGAGGGATGCTCGGAGTTGGTGGTCAATATGAGGTTTGCATCTCTGCGCTCCTTAGCAAAGGCAGAGCCGAATATGGCAAGAGAGGATGCCTCTGTTCCGCAAGACGTGAAGACTATCTCTCCGCTCCCCTTAGCGCCAAGCGCGGTAAGGATAGAGCGCCTTGCCTCGCTTATCAGCTTTTCTGCCCTCATACCCATATCGTGCAGAGATGAGGGATTTCCGTAATTATCAGCCGCTTCAAGCATTTTTGCCCTTGCCGCCGCCGATATTGCCGTGGTGGCACTGTTGTCAAGATATATTTCCATTTTCAATTCCTTCTATAATGGGGAAGGAAATTTTTCCTTCCCCAAAAAGTTATTCAGTATCTTATCTGAAGGTGAAGACCGATATCATACGGTCAACGTCCTCAATATGAAGTCCAAAGTTGTTTGCTGTTGCGGTGTAGGTTATGCTGTAGAACATATCCGAGTAGAGAACCACTACCTGTTTTATGTGATATTCCACACCGTCGTAGTTAGCTTTGAATGTAAGGGATATCGCCGAACGTCCCGCAACGAAAATGTCGCCCTTTTCCTCAATAAGCTCATATCCCGATATGCTTGCGGCATAGCTTTCCTTGATAGACGCAATATAGTCGCCAAGTGAGGTAGCCGTGTCGGGCGAGTATGAGGTCACCGTGACGTTTGAGCGTTCGCTCTCCGAGTAAAATGCCTCGGATCTTCCGCTCTCGGAATCGCATATCCAATTCTTCGGAACGTAAAATCTGTATTCAAGATTTTTGTGTGAAGCTATCTTCATTCCGTCGGGTGTCTTCTTGTCAACAAATTCGTCGCCCCCATGCTCGGCTCTGTCGCAAAGCACGAATACGTCGCTTACAGAGGTTATGGTCGAGGCGTGATTTTCTACCGACTCGGTAGGAATATAGAAGTTGAGCGACACCATATCGCCCTTGTGAAGAACGGATATCTGTGTGCAGGTATAATCTGTATCGTCTATCTTCGCGGTGTAGGTCATCTTAATAGCATCGAGCCCCGCAAGTACAGCGGCATCGCGCGATTTAAGCTCAAAGGAAGCGAGAGAGGATGCATAGCCCTGCGCGCAGTAGTCGATATACTCCGCGAGAGTCATATCCGCAGAGGGTGTGAAGTATCTTGCCGATATTATCATTTTCTCGGGTACGTAAGCAAAAGCGCTTGATATACCGCTTTCGGTATTCACGGTCATCTGCTCGGGAACGTAGAGCTTAAAGGGTTCGCCGCTCACAGATGCGAGGAGCATTCCTTTCGGCACTTCCTCACGGTCACCGCAGGATGATAAAAGCAAAGTACACAGCATAAGAGCCAGTACCAAAGCTATAAATTTTTTCATTTCAAAGTAGCCTTTCCTTGATATTTCAACTTATATTATAGCAGATATTTACCCGCATATCAAGAACCATTTGTTAATTTTTACTCTTTCAGAGCTCATTTACAAGCTTTTTGAAAAATCTTCCGCGCTCCTCAAAGTCCGCGAAGGCATCAAAGCTCGCACAGGCAGGGGAGAGGATAACACTATCGCCCGCGCACGCAGCATCGTGCGCGGTGGTAACCGCCTCGGCAAAATCGGTTCTCTCGATTATGAGCAGCTTTTCGGGAGAATATTTTTTACAGCCGAGTATAGCGTCCTTTATCTTTTTTGCGGTAGCTCCCGTGAGAACGGCGCATTTTGCGCTCTCGCAAAGAGATCTGGCAAGGGGCTCAAAGGATATGTTTTTGTCGTATCCGCCGCATATCACCACCTTACTGCCGCTAACGGCCGTGAGTGCGGCGGCGGTGCGTGTGGGGGTAGAATCGATGGAGCTGTTGTAATATTTCACGCCGTCAAGCTCACGTACAAGCTCAAGACGGTGTTCTACACCGCCAAAGCTTCGGGCTATCTCGGTGTATATATCGGTATCAACAAGACCGTAGGTCAGCGCTATAGCGGTCATATAATTTTCGATATTGTGTTTCCCGGGTAATTTTATATCCGATATCTTCAAGAGAAGCTTTTCTGACCTGCCGTCGGAGTATATGATATCGTCGCCCCTTGCAAAAATGGCGAAAGTATTTTCCATCGAGGGAGAAACTATATCCTCATATGAGCTTTTACTTGAAGAAAACAGCACCATATCTTTTCCGCGTTCACGCGCGATATCGGCGGTGACAGAGTTGTCGGCATTCAGAACTAAAAGCCCCGCGCCCACGGAAATTTTTCGCTTTGCAGCTATATATTCTTCCATATCGGTGTGCCAATTCAGGTGGTTTGGCGTGATGTTGGTTATCGCGGCTCGCAGAGCAGAGAAATCCATAGTCATAAGCTGAAAGCTTGATAGCTCGATGACCGCGGTGTCTTTCTCCGACATCTCGGCGCACTTTGAGAGCAACGGAGTACCGATGTTTCCGCCAACGTATGCGCGCCCGCGCGCATATCTCTCGGTCATAGACTTCATAAAAAGATGTGTGAGTGTCGTGGTGGTAGTCTTTCCGTCGCTACCCGTGATGGCGAGTATGTCCGCCTTTGTAAGGGATACGAAAAGCTCCATTTCCGAGGAGAGCAGAGCGCCATTCTTCACAGCTTCGGGTATAGAGCCCGCGTCGGGACGTATCCCCGGGGAGCGGAAGATAACCGGGGTGTCTATACCGTCAAGGTAGCGCTCCCCAAGTATAAAGCTTACGCCTTTTTGCTCAAGGATGTCGCATATACCGCCAAAGGCATCTCGCGTTTTTTTATCGCGCACAGTCACCAAAGCCCCAGCGCCTATAAGTATATCTATGAGGGGCAGGTTGGATTTTCCCATACCCAATACGTCGCATTTTACGCCCCTTAGTTCTTCAATACCGTTTATCTTTTGCACTCTTCGACACCGCCCTTTCCTGTATACTATCATTATATACTCAAAAACCCCCTATTGCAAGTAAAATGATGCTAAATTTGTGAAAATAATTGAAAAATCCTCTTTGCAAAATCAAAAAAATTTGATATAATGTAAGTTGATGATAATTTGTGGAACGGAGAAAAAATAGATATGTCTATAGAAAAGGTAAAAAAATACTTTGAATCCTACGGAGTGCAGGATAGAGTGCTTGAATTTGACGTTTCAAGCGCAACCGTGGAGCTCGCTGCCGCAGCGCTCGGAACAGAAGGTGCGAGGATCGCGAAGACGATATCCCTCGCTAAAAAAGAAGGCGGCTGTATGCTCGTTGTCTGCGCGGGTGACTACAAAATAGATAACAGAAAGTTTAAGGATAAATTCGGATTTAAGGCATCTATGCTCTCCCACGATGATGCCCTCGCTATGACGGGACACGCCGTTGGCGGCGTTTGTCCTTTTGCGCTTCCCGAGGACGTTGAGGTGTATCTGGACGAGTCGCTCAAGCGCTTTGACACTGTATTTCCCGCGGCGGGATCTTCAAACAGCGCGATAGAGCTCAGCTGTGACGAGCTTTTTGAGTTCTCGCGCGCGGTATCCTGGGAAGACCTCTGCAAGCCCAGAGAATAATCCCGTGGGCGCTCTTCTTTTGGCGATTTTCTTGGGTGTAAGAAAAGCGTACAAAAAATGGGAAGGTTAAAGATGGCGGATAAGAAAACAACTGTTAAAAATGATTATAACGACCAAAGCATAAAGGCGCTCAAGGGAGCTGACCGAGTAAGAAAAAGACCTGCCGTAATATTTGGCTCTGACGGTCTTGAGGGCTGTGAGCATTCATTTTTCGAGATACTCTCGAACTCTGTGGACGAGGCAAGAGAGGGAAATGGCTCGGAGATAAAGGTAACGGCGTATCTCGACAACTCGATATGCGTTGACGACCACGGACGCGGAGTGCCGCTTGGATATAACGAGGCAGAGGGACGCTGGAACTGGGATCTTATATACTGTGAGCTTTATGCGGGCGGTAAGTATGATAACAACAAGGGCGGCTCGGCATACGAATATTCTCTCGGACTTAACGGTCTTGGCGCGTGCGCCACGCAGTACAGCTCGGAGTATATGGACGTATTCTCATACGACGGCACTAATGAATATAAGATAAGCTTCAAGAAGGGCGAGCCCGCAAGCGAGCTTATCACAAGAGAGCTTGAGAGAAACGAGAGAAGAACGGGTACTGTGGTGCATTGGAAGCCCGACCTTGAGGTCTTCACCGATATAAGTATTCCGAGTGAATTTTTCGTTGAAACGATGAGAAGACAGTCGGTGGTCAACCCCGGCATCAGCTTTGTGCTCAGAATTGAGACCGAAAAGGGAAAATTCAGTGAGCAGAAATTCGTCTATGAAAACGGAATAATAGATTATCTGACTGAGATGGTAGGCGACACCGCTATGACAGCTCCCGTGCTCTGGCATATGGAAACACAGGGACGTGACAGAGAGGATAAGGACGAATATAAGGTCAAGGCAGACTTTTCGTTCTGTGTGTCGAACACGGTAAACACGCTTGAATATTACCATAACTCAAGCTTTCTCGAGCACGGCGGCGCGCCCGACAAGGCGGTAAAGGTCGCGTTCGTCTATGCCGTTGATAAATATCTGAAAACGGCAGGGAAGTACAATAAGAACGAGTCCAAGATAACATTCTCGGATATATCCGACTGCCTGGCGCTCGTCATCAACAGCTTCTCGACGATGACCTCTTATGAGAACCAGACCAAAAAGGCTATCACAAACACCTTTATCTATGAGGCGATGACCGATTTCCTCAAGAAAAATCTTGAGATATATTTCGTGGAAAATCCCACGGCGGCAGAGATACTCGCAAATCAGGTGCTTGTAAACAAGAGAAGCCGCGAGAACGCCGAGGCTACAAGACTTAATATAAAGAAAAAGCTTACAGGCTCTATCGATATCGCCAATAAGGTTGAAAAGTTCGTAAACTGCCGCTCCAAGGACCCCGAGGTGCGCGAGCTTTATATAGTTGAGGGAGATTCAGCTCTCACGTCCTGTAAGCTCGGAAGAAACGCCGATTTTCAGGCGATAATCCCCGTAAGAGGAAAAACGCTCAACTGTATGAAGAGCAGCTATGAGAAGATTTTTAAGAGCGAGATAATCACCGACCTCTTGCGCGTCATCGGCTGCGGAGTTGAAATAAACGGCAAGATAAAGGGAGATTTCAACCACTTTGATCTGGGTGCGCTTCGTTGGTCAAAGATAATTATATGTACCGATGCCGACGAGGACGGCTTCCAGATAAGAACACTTCTCCTGACGCTGTTCTACCGTCTTCTCCCCACGCTTCTTAAGGAATCCAAGGTGTTTATTGCCGAGTCGCCGCTCTTTGAGATAACGGCAAAGGACAAGATATACTTTGCCTACAACGAGTTTGAGAAGGCGGATATACTTAAAAAGCTTGCGGGACAGAAATATACCCTCCAGCGTTCAAAGGGACTTGGTGAAAATGAGCCCGAGATGATGTGGCAGACCACTATGAATCCCGCTACAAGACGTCTTATCGCTGTAACGCCCACCGACGCGGCAAAGACAGAAGAGATATTCGATACTCTGCTTGGAGATAATCTCGCCGCGCGTAAGCAGTTTATTGCCGAGCACGGAACGGAGTATATAAAAGACGCAGATATATAAAAACAAAAGAGCTTATGGCAAGTGCCATAAGCTCTTTTTGTTTTTAGATTATTTAAACATCTCGTTTATCTCGGTAAGTGTCTTGCGAACAAGAAGGTCGCCGCCCTCGTGTCCGGCAGTACCGCTTGAAACGTAAGCCGAGTAGTGGCTTCCGCGCTCAGCCTTTTCGGTGGGGAGATATCCGTACGATCCGCAGGAGAGCTGAATAAGGAAGGTCTGAGCCGCCTTACTTCTCGCGCGTATCTGATTTCCGTAATCAAGGAAGAGCTCGTAGGGGCTAGTGGCGAAAGCTACGTCGCCAAGGCGCAATACGTGGAACTCTATCGGGATGGCGTCCATTCTCTCCTGAGTCTTGCTTCTTGCAACAACACCCGCGTGGACGTGCATTCTGGCGTTGTCCTTAAAGTTGATCGACTTACCCGCATTTTCCTTTGCAAAGTCGGTGATAGCCTTTATCGCAGCTTCGGTTTCCTTGGGAGTAACTCGGCGGATCGGCATATCAAGAGTAATGACCTTGTGCTTGAATTCTGCCTCGCTTACGTACTCTTCTATATCCTCATAAGCGTAAACTATCTCATTCGTTATTCTGCGAGCGATCAGGTTACAGCCCTTAATGTCGAACATAGAGGGATCGGCTCTATGGTTACTTGCGTTTTCACGAACGATATTGGGGTCGTTGATAGGAGCCTCGGGGTCTACCCATCTTACCAGGTCACGAGGACATTGGTCGCCTGCGGGCGAGCATATAGAGAGAAGGAATATGTCATCTCCAAACTTTTCGCGAAGCATACCTCTCACCTTTCCGAAATAGTCGGAGGATATGAAGCTTCTATGCTCAAGAACCTGAGCGGGGCAGGCAACGTTAGCTATTACACCTGTAAGCTTCTTATCGGGCGTAAATGTGAAGAGAAGCTCTATACCGCTGTCATTTCCGCCCTCAAGCTCTGTGAAGGTAGCGGTGTTGGTGTCGCCCCACATCTTTGCGGAGCCGTCGTTATAGCAAACTCTTCTGCACATACCTACAGCCGCGCGCCCAAAGCCTGCGGCATACATACCCTCGGTGCGGTTGTCCCAAGCCAGCTTAGCAGCCTTAGCGATTCTGTCGGCTACAAAGTTGAAGGCCTCCTCTCCCTGTAAAAGATCATCGCCGTCGTAGGGAGCGAGAGATTCATATTTAACGCCGGGCATCAATTTTTCAAGCTCTTTGAGGGACGAGTCGGGAGAATCGGATTTAGTAAGATATGATAACGAGGTATGTGTGTGAATAGCGCTTGTGATCACCTTATCAACGGGGAAACCGGGGATAGTAGCAAGACGCTCTCTTACCGCCAGTAAAAGCCAATGATTTGTGGAAACCAGGTCGCAGGAGCAGAAGATAGCCTGATCGTCACCCGACTCTATAGCGAGAGCGGTAACAGAAATGGGTGTTTCTAGCTCGTCGGATATTCTTTCATAGAACTGACCGCTAAGACTTACCTTTTTCCCCTCGGGAACAAGGCTGACCTCGCCCCAGCCTATTTTTATGTTATTCATAATATTTTATCTCCTTTTGATTAAGGGTTATTGGGTTTGTGTTTTAGAATCCTCTTTAAAATGATTCCATATTGGAGTTTCTACAGAGGACAGGACCATCGCGATGACTAAAAGTAAAACAACGAAGAGCCAGGTTATCGTCCAATTGCCAAATTCCGCTATCGCCGTAAGTCCAAAGAGAACGGCTACGAATCCTAAGGATGAAAGAGCGTTCAAAAGACCCGCTACAGTTCCGTCCTTTCCCCATTGTGCAAAGGATACGGCAATGTAGGTAGTTGTGAAAAATCCCGCGGCGCTTGCCAGAAGAATGACCACAGAGATCGAGGCGACTATTATCCAATAGTTTATCTTTCCCACCCACAGCGGAACGAGAGCAAAGGGAAAGGCGCAGGTAAGGAGCGTTGTCATAGCAACAAATTCACTTTTGAATATTTTTCTCAGTGTATTTCCAAGAAGCGGACCCAATGCGGCGCAGACCAAAACTATTATGTTAAGCGCAGTCGCAAAAATAGGACTTACCTCTGCATAGGATTCCTTTATCATCGTGGGTATAAGGCTCTTGGTCTGCTCTATTGACGTACGGCAAAAAGCAACTATCAGGATCAATATAAGTCCCGATGTAAGCGAGAGCCTAAAGAATGATATGTGGGTGCGAGCTCTGTGCGAAAAGGAATCGTAAGTTGGCTCGTGTATCTCTTCCTCGCTGATGTTTTTCTTTACAGAACGGAAGGCTATCTCCCATATCAAGGCGAGAACTATCAGACCTATACCCGACACAAGGAAGTTGTGCTGCCACTTTCCAACGAGCGCGGCAACGATATAACCCGCCGTAACTCCCATAGGATTGGAAAGTGTAACGATGGTAAGGGCTCTGTATCGGTGCTCGGTCGCGAGGAAGGTAGATATCAGCTTAAATGTGGCGGGCCATACGCAAAATTGCGCCAAAGCATTGAGCACCCAGATCGCGAGTGTCAGCGCATAATTTTCATAGCAGAAATAGACGCCTATATTTGCAAGCGCCGCGCCGAGCATTCCAAAGGTGATGAATCTTTCGGGATGCCAGCGGTCAACCGCAACTCCGCCGAATATCTGCATAATGGCGTATACGATGTAAAAGCATCCCGATATGATACCGGTCTCAAGCTTTGTCATATACCCCTCGTTAACTATAAATACCATAGCTGCCGAGAAGCAGTTTTTGGTCATACATACGAAGGCGTATGCAGATATCAGCGAAATAGCTATCAGTAAACTTGCGTGTTTATTAGTTAAAAAACGAGTTTTCATGATGATTTAAAGCACTTTGCGATGTGTGTTCAAGTCCTCCGTCAGATAACCTCTATGCCGAGAATGTCGCAGAGATCCTCGATAAGAGCTCTGTTCTCACCATAGCAGATTATATAGTGCTGACACATTATGTTCTGAGCAAAGTCCTCAACGTCCTCAAGCTCTACCTCAAGTCCGGGGAGCTGGGGCGCGGGCTGAGTCCAACCTGCCTCCTCCCACTTCTGAGGAGTTTTGCCGAAGCCGTCTACCATGTGCATGTAGTATTCACCGTCAATAGCAACAAGACGGCACATAGTGAGCTTTCCGCCCTTTACCTTACTTACGTTGAGTATACCCTCGGAAAGCTCTCCGAATGCCGCGGGCATAACGGTGACCTCTCCGTCAACAACTGCTGCGGGAACGTAGTCGGGAACACCTGCAAGAACGCTGTTCTCGAAGAACTCATAGAACTCGAGGTAGTGCGCAGCCTGACCTGTAAGGTATCTTATCATAAGCTGTGTTACGTTTCCAAGACAGTCGTTCTCGGGAATTGTAGCAAGTCCCGCCTCGTCAGCAAGGAGCATAAATATGGGAGCCGGGGGGAAGCCGCAAAGCTTCTTCATTCCGTCAACGTCCTTAAGGGAGATAGCTTCGTATCCGCGCTCGTCGCAGATAGCCTTAGCCGCGAGATAGTATCCAGCAGCCATTTCAAGGCTTTCTCTCTTGGGCTCTTTGAGGAACTTCCACTTGGAGAGCATACAGTTGTCTATAACTGCCTGCTTTTCCTCGGCGGTCACCTTATTGTAGCGCTGCTCAAGCTCAAGCATCTCAAAGGTCTCGATCTCTGTTCCAACAACTCTCTTGAGAGAGGGGCCGTCGCACTGAGTACCGTAAAGGTTCATATCGCGGTAACCCGCCATACCTGTTCTGGAGTGACGGAGCTTTGCAGCGGCACTTGCAGCGGTTATGTACTGAGCCACCTTAGCAGCGCCCGAGGGCTTGCCGATTATGTCGTATACGTATTTGAATGTATAGCCGAGATCGAAGAAGGTCTTGCGGATAGCCGAAGTACCTGCCTGATCTGCGGTGGTAACGAGTCTGCCGTCGGATTCTATCCAACCGCAAAGACCCCAAAGAACGATAGGCTTTTCTCTGAAATGCTCGGTTACCTTTACAACGGCGTGAGTGGGGATCCAACCTGCTATGCAAACTACCAAGCAGTCAAAATCCTGACCCTTGAGAGCGGCAACAGCCTTCTTGATATCCTTCTCTTCATAGTCGTCGGTAACGGGATAGACCTTCACAAGCTCAACACCCTGAGCCTCGAGATCCTTTGCGGCATTCTCGCACTTTTTGATAATGATGTCGATAGGTGTGTTTACCTCACCAAATCCAACAAAAGCAGCTTTTTTCATAATAATAACCTCTCTGATTTTATATATTTTAGATATTAAAAAGTAAAATACTGTCTTTAAAGAATTTTACCATAAATATCTATCATTGTCAACGGTTTAACGATAAAATAGGGGGTGAATTTACAATAAATTTGGCCCACAGATAAGAAGTAAAAAGATTTACAAAGGGCTCTTGCTGTGTTATAATATCAATAGGAATACAACTCGGGGAGGAGAAGACGTATGAAATTCGCTATTGTAAAAAAATGGTATTTTATTTTGTTATGCGCCGTTGCGTTGGCGCTGATAGTGTTTGCTATTTATTATTTTGCTGTGATCCGTCCTCAAAAGATCGAACAGAAACGGTACGAGGAGATCTTTCAAGCATATCACGAGCAGAAATATGAGGAGTATGAAAAAGAAAATCAGAAATATGCTGATTATGAAGTAGATGTTGCCTTTATCGGAGACAGCTTGACGGATAGATATGATTTGGAAAATTACTACCCCCAATATATTACCGCAAATCGTGGTATCAACGGCGATACGACCTTTGATGTAGAGAAACGGCTGCAACTCTCTCTTTATGACCTCAAGCCCAAGGTTGTCGTTATGCTGATCGGAGCGAACAATTTGGACACGATGTTTCAAAATTATGAAGCTATCCTGCAAGGAATACAAGAAAACCTGCCTCAAACAAAGGTGGTTCTCCTTTCCTTAACTGCAATGAACGGGGAAGAATGGGGGCGTAACAATCCGCTTGCGGCGTATAACAATGTTAAGATCAAGCTCCTTGCCGAGCGATACGGATATGAATTTATTGATCTGTTCAGTGCGCTCTACGATGTTTCGGCAGGCGAAGCTTACGCAGACTATACGCTGGACGGGGGACATTTGAGCCATCTCGGCTATACCAAGGTGACAGAGCAGATCACCCCTGTTCTTAAAGAACTTTTAGGTAGATAAGATCATACAAAAATCTAACCACTTTAATTGTTTTTTACTAACAATATCATTTGCCGAAGGCAAGCATCATTCAAAAAACGCACCTTTGTCGGTAGACAAAAGTGCGTTTTTTGCTGGCGGAGAAGGAGAGATTCGAACTCTCGAACCCTGTTACAGGTTACACGATTTCCAATCGTGCGCCCTCGACCAACTAGGCGACTTCTCCAAATCTATTCGATTTTTTAACCGTCTGTATCTCAGACCTATGTATTATATCACAAGTGTTTACAAAAATCAAGAGCTTTTTTGCATTTTTTAAAAAATATTTTTAACAAATACTCTCTCATTACATATGGATTTTATAACAAAAGTGCTGTCGCTTTTGCGACAGCCCAAATTTCGCTCAATTATTTTCGGAGAGCAGCCTGTGCAGAAAGGATAAATTTTATGGTTTTTTTGTCGGGTTTTTCTTGACGATTCCGTTTGAAAAGCTCGAAATTTTACCTTTAAGCAAATAATAGGGGGATATTTGACAATTTATCGTGTCTGTATTATTATATTATAATATAGATGAAATGAAGCGAAAGCCGACTTTATCACTACGAAAGTAGAAATAAGGTCGGCTTTTTCTTTTGGAAAAGGAGATGATTAAATTGGATGATAAGGAAAAAATTGTTATCATTCCCATAAGCGCTATTGATGATTTTTTCGACCACCCATTTCAAGTGCGTGATGATGAGGAAATGGATCGGCTTGTAAATAGCATCATTAACAACGGTGTTCTAACCCCCGTGATACTCCGTCCAAACGGAGAGCGTTATGAGATTATTTCAGGACACAGACGAAAGTACGCTTGTAAAAAAATCGGAATTGTCGGTGTCCCCGCCATTGTTCGTGAACTAACTCGTGAGGAAGCAATCGTTGAAATGGTGGATTCCAATTTACACCGAGAGCATATACTGCCGAGCGAAAAGGCGAGAGCGTATAAAATGAAGATGGACGCGATGAAAAGGCAAGGAAAACGCACGGATCTAACTTCCAACCCAATGGGTGGGAAGTTAAAGAGTATGGAAACCGCCAAGCTTATCGGGGAGGAGGCGGGCGAAAGCGCAAATCAAGTACGCAGATATATCCGCTTGACCAAGCTTATTCTCGGACTGCTGACAATGGTGGACGAGGGCAAAATTGCCTTACGCCCTGCCGTAGAGATATCTTATTTGACTGTTGAGGAGCAGACGGATTTGCTTGAAACGATCGAGAGCGAGGATTGCACTCCGTCCTACGCACAAGCTATTCGAATGAGAAATCTCAGCAAGGAAGGAAACCTTGATATTGACGCTATATTCGATATTATGACCGAGCAAAAGGGCAATCAAAAAGAAAAGATCAAAATCCCTATGGAGCGTCTTGATAAGTTCTTTCCGAGAGGTATGCCGCAGAAGCGGGTCGAGGACACGATTATCAAAGCACTTGCTTTTTACCAAAAACACTTGAATAAAAAGAGAGAGGGCAGAGAGGAAAGATGAGGAGAAAGAGAGAAACATAACAAGCCCCCAATGTGCGGCGTTCTGCTTTGCCTTTACACGGATTTTTGGAACGGGGGAGAAGCGAATTGTACATATGTCGAAAACAGGCATTTTAAGTCGAGTGATATCCTTGGCAAAGCAAATTATAGTATTGGACGAACATATCTCACAAAAAAATACGTCTATGTGGAAAACTATGTATAAAATTTGCAGAAAAAACCATTCCACAACTTTTTTGTCTTAAAAATATTGACTTTTAACAAAAAAAGTGATATACTTATTAACACCAATTCGTCTGTTGCTATTTTAGGCGAACAAAACAACAAGTAAAAGGTTCGTCTAATAGTAATTGATGAGTTGCTTTGACGGTATTCTATGAAAGGCTTAAAAGCCAATGGGAAGATCAAATAAAAGGGAACGTTTACACTTATGATCCCGTTGGTTTTGATTCCTATAGCTTTGCTTATTATAGGTATCGTTGTTTTGTTTGTAAATTTATACCCCAAAATTCTTTTTGAGAAAAGGAGAAAACAATGAAGAAAAATTTGAACAAAAAGGGTTTTACAATCGTTGAGCTTGTAATCGTTATTGTTGTAATTGCGATTCTCGCAGCGGTACTTATTCCTACGTTTGTAAGTCTTGTGAACAAGGCTAACCGCTCTGCAGATGAGCAGGCAGTAGTACAGATGAACAAGCTTCTAGAAGTTGAGGCTATTGATGGCCAAGGTCCTCAGAAGATTCAGGACATCAAGAAAATTCTTACTGAAAACGGATACAACCATAAGCTCGATCCTCTCTTCAAGGGATATTCCTTCGCTTGGATCGCAGAAAAGAATGTTATTGTTCTTGTTGAAAACAACAAGGTTGTTTACCCTAAGGAATACGCAGACTACGATTTTACTAAGGTTGAGCTCTTTAACGTTGTAAAGGTAGGATCTGCTAATGATATCAAGGATCTTGCCAACGGTACATTTGCTAATATCAACGGTTTGAACTCCATTGTTCTTGAAAAGGGAATGAATGTTCTTTCTGATGCAAGTGCAAATACTGCGGAAACGAAATACTTGACCTTCAACAACGCAGGCGATATTGAAATTGACGGTAACGGTAATACCATCCAAGGAAACATCGACGTAAGCAGCGGAACTACTCTTACTCTTACAAATGTAACCATAGATGCAACAAACAGTGCACACGAGGATTGCTCCGCTGTTAAGCCCACCGCTGGATCCGTTTATATCACCGATACAACTATTAAGGGCCAAGTGTTTGGTCTTTGCCAGAATGTTGGTCAGGCTGCTGATGTAACCGATGACATCGATTGCACGGTTGAAAACAGCACTATGGATGCTGAGATCGCACTCTATATCGGACATGGTAACTGGACATTTGAAAACTGCACATTTGTTGGCACTGTTACTATAGCTGGTGGTGCAAATGTGACGTTCAATAACTGTACCTTTAAGGCAAAAACTGGTGTTGAGTACACTGATGAATCAGAATACACAACCTCGGGCAGTGGTGCTTTCGTTAGCCAGAATGCTATCGTTATTATAGAAGGTCGTAATGCTACTCAGTATGAGAGCGGCAAGGTAACCTTCACTGGTTGTACTGTGACCAATGCAGAAGGCGCCGACGTAAATACTACGGGCGGTGTAAACTATCGTTTCTGCACTTATACCGGATCTGTCAGCGGTAACGATATCACTGTTGAGTGGAACTAATTAATACGTTTCGTATAGCTGGTTGAAAGGATTTAACGACCTTGAAAAAGCTTAACAGAAAAGGCTTTACCATCGTAGAACTTGTAATCGTTATTGCGGTTATCGCAATTCTCGCAGCCGTTATGATTCCTACTTTCAGCGGAATGATCAAAAAGGCAAATGAGTCCGCAGCATTACAGGAAGCAACAAATACATACAAGGCTTTGCTTACAGAAGATGAATACAAGGGCGATCTTGATTTGAATGATACGGCTAATGGTGCTGACCTTTATATCAAGGTGAATCAGTCGAACAAGAACTATTATTTCAAAGTGGTAGATGGAGATATTGCTCTTGATACCACAGTTACGGCTGATCCGGACGGCTACAACGCTCTTACGGGTGAATACACGAATGTTTTCGTGTTTACCGAGAAAACAGGAGCATAATTCATTAATAACCTAAGCTAAGCATTTAGGAAAAATTGCTGAACAAACGCAAGCACTCTGCACTCCTTGCGGGTGCGAGAGTGCTTGCGCCTTTTTTAGAAAGAATGAGAACTATGTGCAGAAAAATGTGGAATATCAAAATGCTAAAGGCTCATATCGGAAAGCGCGGCAAGGGCGGGTTTACCCTTGTCGAGCTTTCTGTTGTTTTGGCTCTTTTGGCTATCCTTATGACTATGATAACATCTTTTTCTGTACTTATGAACGGCGTTGCAACCGAAAACAAGGCAGAATACGATTTTTTAGAGGATCACGCTATGCTCAAAGAAACACTTGGAGTATGGGTGGCAGAGAACGATGTGGCGGGTAGCACGTTCAAGGTCAATGAGGACGGAACACTGAGTGTGACCGAAAACGAAATCCCAAAAAACGTGAGCTTTAATGACGGTGTTCTCACGCTTGGCGGGGATCAGAAGGCGGGGCTTGATGCGATTGACGGTGTAATCTTTACCTCAAACGATAAGCTCATCAAGTGCGTGACCTACCGAATCGCAAGGAACGGAAAGCGGATCGAGCATAGCTTTGTGTTCTCGCTCCGATGCGGAACGATACAAAACGAGAAGGCTTCATATGAGCTTTGCCATCGTGTGATGTCTGAAAAAGCTGCAGCGACTTTATCCGATATTTGGGGGCAGGCACTGCCTGCGGAGGTAGCCGATGAAGAATAAAAACAAACGCGGCTATTCTCTTGTTGAGGTCGTGATTGCTCTTTCGGTGATAGTGATTGTGAGCATTAGCGCACTTTCCATTATGCTATCCTCTGTAGTGACAAAGGCAAACGCCATCAACAGATCCCACGCCCAGAGCTTTGCCGATAACGTGTGGGAGAGCTTTAAGGCGGCAGATACGCAGGACGAATTTCTTTCTCTCATTGCCTTTTCGGATGGCGTTTTGCTGACCGAAGGCGTAACCGATGAGAGCGGAAAAACAATCTATACTTATAATTCCGTGGAAAATAAATTTACGGCAGAAATTGCCGTAAGCTATCAAGAAAACGCACGTCCCGAATTGGAGCTCATTGTGACCGATAAGAATGGGGACGAGATTATTTCGTTTTCCTACCGAAAGGGGGACGGAATATGAAATTAAACCAAATACTGAAAAGCAAACGGGGAATGGCTCTTGAAAACGCTATCCTGTTTATGATAATTATCTTTATGCTTTGCGCTCTACTGACGAGTTTGACCTTGCTTGGACATTACCAAGTGAAAATTGAAAAAATGACCTTGCAGCAAGATATAGAGATAGATCAGATCGGAGAAGATTATCTTGCAAGCGTCAAAGCGAAAACACCTTTTACAGAGACCTATGACAATTACGCCTACGAGGTGAGCGAAAACGCACTCACCGTATGGCGAAAAACGGACGAAAACAAAAAGGCGGTGCTTTACGTGGAAGCGGAGCTTACCGCAGATGAAGAATTGAACGTCAACGTATGGCGTTATTCGCTTCCAACTCAGACAGAGTGATCTGTTACGTTAAAAACGGAGAACAGAATATGAAAAAACAAACCTATTCGACAACAATCGCGATCGACTCGGAGCGTTCAGCCATTCATTTTTATTCAATGATCGGCAACGACAAAAGTACGATTGCACACCATATAAAAAGCTATGCGGGCGGTCGGCTTGACGAGCATTTCTTTGATCGCTTTAAGGAAGCCGTAAAGGAGTTTGCACAAAATACACCGTCCGAAACCGTGAGAAAGGTCACGGTCGTTCTGCCCGACAACGCAGTTCTGACCGATACTGTGCGAATTCCCACGATGAAAGGGCTTGGACAAACAAAAAAGACGCTTGATATAACCCTCGGAGGACTTTACCGAAACTATAACGATCTTCGTGTGGTATCTCACGTTGCTGAGCAGAACAAGCAGTATTCCACCTTTTCTATAGCGGCGGTGCAGAAGAACATCGTATCATCAATTTTCGCCGCTTGCTCGGAAAACAAGCTGCTTGTGGACACGCTGACCTATGCTTCAAGTGCGTCGGTTGGCGGTGCGGTACAGCTCAATCCCAAGCTGAAAAACGCATCATACTTATTCCTTGATATAAAAGACGTATATTCCCGTTTCGTGTTCGTGGCAAACGGCAAGACGGTTGGCTATTACACGCTCCCCTTTGGGCTTGAATTTTTGAGAAAACCCAAGGTAACGCAGGAGGATATGTTGTTTGACCATTCTTATGCCGAGCTTACGGTGCTTAACGCAAGAGAACGGGCGAAATCCCAAAAGCTGACGGTTATGGCTCTTGGAGAAGAATTTGCCGATGCGATTATGGATAGCCAGAGCGATAAGCTTTCGGAGGAAAGGGCAATCGAAGAGGAGATTTCCGAGGAGCTTACCACCGATGAGGAAGCTCCTGCGGATGAAGAAACCTTAACCGAGGAAGAAGATGAGGGCGAAGCCGAGGAAATCGCGCCTCTGCGTCCTCAAATCAATCAGAAGATTTTTACAAGAAAATCTCCCCGTAAGCTGCCTAAGTTTATGCAGAGGGGAATTCCCGAAACCGAAGAGGGAATTGCCTATGAGAATTTCCGTGTATTCGTGAAATGGGCATTGACCTTGATACACGGAAACGAAAAACTCACCGAGATTGGAAAGCCCGAATTTGTGTGCGTTAATCTTCCGCTTGACCTTGCGAGTGTACTTGATACGGCAAACGAGGAAGCAGAGGAAAACGGAATCACCTTTACCCGTTTGCCGAGTGAGGGGGAGGGGGCATCGGTAATTTCAAATCTCGAACTGTACGGCGGTTTGTTCCCCAAGCAGATTGCAACGACGGGCAAGTTCTGAGGGCGGAACAATGGAAAAATTCTATTTGATTTGCGCCTACGTTCTTTCGGGAATATTCGGATTGTGCGTCGGCAGCTTTCTCAATGTGGTCATATACCGTCTGCCGAACAAAATGAGTCTTGCAAAGCCAAATTCCCATTGCCCGACCTGCAAGTATGAGCTGCGGTGGTACGATAATATTCCCGTTCTTTCCTACGTGATGCTTGGCGGTAAATGCCGCAGTTGCAAAACGCACATTTCCTTTCGCTATACGGCGGTGGAGCTTGCCAACACGGTCTTGTGGCTCTTGTGTGCTTTTATCTTTTGGGAGAGAAGTATTCCGCTTGCTTGTATCTATATGGTCGCCTTTTCGGTCTTTCTTTGTGTGTTCTTTATCGACCTTGAACACCAAATTATCTTTGACCGATTTCAGATCATTCTGCTCGTTCTCGGCGTGGCAAGTATTTTCTTTGACAAGGACTATGGGTGGCTTTCCCACGTAATTGGCGGTGTTTCGGGCTTTGCGGTGTTCTATCTTATTTCGTGGGGGTTTGAAAAGCTATGCGGCAAAGAGGGACTTGGCGGCGGCGATGTGAAACTTGCAGGAGTGGTCGGCTTGTTGCTCGGTTGGGAACGCTTGTTGCTCGGACTTCTGATAGCGACTATTCCCGCAGCCGTGATTATGTTGATTCTTTCAAAGGGTAAAAAGGGAGAGAGCAGACAGTTTCCCTTTGCCCCGTTCCTTGTGGTCGGTTTCGGAGCTTCTATGCTTTTTGGAACACAGATCATAAGTTGGTATTTATCTTTGCTCGGATTATGAAAGAAAGTGAGGTGAGAGCTTATGCCAACGTATAAATATGTGGCGGTAAATTTGCAGAAGAAAAAATACAAGGGCATATTTATTGCCGAGGACGAAAAAGATCTTGCGGTGCAGCTTACAAAGCAAAATTTGTATTTGGTTTCTGCTTCGCTCTATAAGGGTGGCACTCCGTCGGCTTTCTTTACGCTTGGTACGGGAAAGGTCAAGCTTTCGGAGCTTACTACCTTTTGCCGACAGTTTTCCATAATGATTTCAACGGGTATTCCGTTGCTTGGTTGTATTGATAGCTTGAAGCAACAGCCCTATTCGGGATATTTCAAATCGATTTTGCAAGTCATCAGCGAGGATTTAAAGGGCGGCGCAATGCTTTCCGAATCCCTTGATAAGCACAAAAAAGTCTTTCCCGATTTCTTTCGCAGTATGGTACACGTAGGTGAAGCAAGCGGAAAGCTCGATAGTGTATTTATCTCTCTTGCTGATTATTACGAATCCGATGCGAAAATAAAGCGAAAGGTTAAAGGTGCGCTTGCATATCCGTTGATGCTTGCTATGATGACGCTTGGTATCGTTATCATAATGTTGGCTTTCGTCGTACCGACATTTAGAGAAACGCTCTCCACGCTTGATGTAAAGCCCGAAGGCATTACGTTAGCGGTATATAACGTATCGGATTTTATTTTGAATTGGTGGCAACTCCTTGTTGCCGGAGCAATTATTCTTGGTGGCGGCATTTTTCTCTTTTCTCGCACCAAAACGGGGAAAAAAGTATTCGACATTATCAAAATCAAATGCCCCCTAATTGGGCGAATTCAGATCAATTTGATTACCGCACGTTTCGCCCGTGCGTTCAGTTTGCTTCTGGAGAGCGGAATGGATTTGGCAACAGCACTTGATACCATATCCATTATTTTGGGCAACAGTTATATTGAAGAACGGTTTAACGAGGCGGCGGAGGATGTTCGACACGGTGTTTCGCTGACAAATGCGTTCCAAAAGCAAAATTTATTTCCGCAAATGCTTCTGCAAATGATCTCGGTTGGTGAAAAAACGGCTTCTTTGGAGGAAGTGCTGGGACGCTCTTGCGTATTCTTTGACGAGCAAGTGGAGTCCTCATTGTCCTCGCTTACCTCTAAAATTCAGCCCACGATGCTGATTATTATGGGCGTAGTGATCGGAACTTTGTTTATTGCGGTTTATTCGCCAATGCTTTCCATTATGAATGGACTTGGTTGATTTCGGAGGTGGAAGATGAATATAAACAGAGAGCTTTTACAGTTTTACATATACAAAAAGATAATCAAGAAAAAGCAAGCGGAAAAGATACTTGAAGATTGTGAGCGCTTGGGTGTTTCCGTGAGAGATTATATGCTTGCAAAAGAGTACACTACGGAAGCAAGGGAACTGCCCGTTTTGGGTGAGTATTACTGTATGCCGTATGTGGAGATTGATATGCTCGATATAGACAAGTCGCTATTTGACTTGTTTACGTTTGAGTTTATGAAGCGGTACAAGGTCATTCCCGTATCAATGAGTATGGAGGGAAAGTTGCTGATTGCAACCGCAAAGCCGCTTGATTGCTCGTCTATGTCGGCGATCAATTCGCAGATCGTTTCTCCCGTAGATTACGTTCTCGTTCCCCCCGTTCAGATTGACCGCTATATTGATTCGATAGCCGCAGTAATGTCAACCTCGGCAGCCCTTGACGATTTGAATACCGAAGGCGATGCCGCTTTGTTCTCAAACCAAAAGGTGCAGACCGATGACGAGATCGTGGAAAACGATGTGCTCAATAACCCGTCCGTGCGATTGGTGGATTCCATCATCAAGGAAGCCGTACCGTATAGAGCGAGTGATATTCATATTGAGCCATTTGAAAAAGTGGTCAAGGTGCGTTACCGTATTGACGGTGACTTGCAAGAGAGAGCAGAGTTCCCGATTAACTCTTATTCCGCTATATGCGCCCGTATCAAGATAATGGCGGGACTTAACATAGCGGAGCGGAGAGTCCCGCAGGATGGACGAATCAATATGATCGTAGGAGGTAAAGAGTTTGATTTCCGTGTTTCCTCGCTTCCCACGGTGTTCGGAGAAAAATTTGTTATCCGTGTGCTTGATAAAACCTCATTCAAATTTACGAGAAGCGACCTCGGATTTACAGAAGATGAAAATGTCTTGATTGATAAGATGCTTGCGAAACCTCACGGGATAATCCTACTTACCGGTCCAACGGGGTGCGGTAAGTCAACCACCTTGTATTCGTTCTTAAAAGAGGTCAACACCTCTGCCGTGAATATCGTTACTGTCGAAGATCCCGTTGAGTATATTATGCCGGGTGTAAATCAGACGCAGGTAAACACAAAAGCCAATATGACTTTCTCGGCGGCGCTCCGTTCCATTCTCCGACAAGATCCCGATGTTATAATGATTGGAGAAATGCGTGACGAGGAAACGGCAGAGATAGCCGTTAGAGCGGCAATTACGGGACACATTGTGTTCAGCACCTTGCATACCAATGATGCAACGGGAGCAATTACCCGTTTGGAGGATATGGGCGTGGCAGATTACCTTGTGGCAGACGCATTGGTTGGTGTTATTGCTCAAAGACTTGTCAAGAGGTTGTGTCCTGAATGTAAGAAGAAAGGCAAGACAAACGCAAAGGAAATGGAGATACTCGGTATTAACGAGCCTATCGGAATTTACCGTCCGCAGGGCTGCCAATTCTGCAACGGAACGGGCTACAAGGGCAGAATTGCCGTACACGAAATTATGTATATGAACGAAAATATGCGTAACGCCGTTATCCGTGAGAAGAATTTGGAGGTGCTTCGTGACCTCGCAAAGCAAAACGGAATGGTGACTCTTTGGACTTCTTGCAAGAATCTTGTGGAAAAAGGTGTAACAAGTATTCAAGAGCTTGTGACCTTAAATGTTGAATAAATCAAAAGCACGCTCGGCTTTAAGACGTTGTTTTGGCTATTGCGATTGCTTTAATTGTTATTTTACCTCTTGCGTAATGCGCATAGGTAAATAACATAGGTTTTACAGAATTAGAAAAAGCGGCAGAGTAATCTGCCGCTTTTTTCTATGAATAGAGATGAATACAACGTAGACATTCAATTGGGTGTAAAAAATATATTGGCAAAGCACTCAGATCAAACAATTATTGCTAAGAAACAAGATTTTGGAGGTAAAACAAAAAAAGACGACTCCGATGAGGATTTTCCTCGTCGGAATCGTCAAATTATACATATAAATCAGTATCGGTCGCTCTTTTGTGAAAAGTTAACCCGTTGATTTATTTCAGGGCTGCCTGTGCAGCAGCAAGACGTGCTATCGGAACACGGAAGGGAGAGCAGGATACGTAGTCAAGACCAAGCTTGTGGCAGAACTCAACAGATGTGGGGTCACCGCCGTGCTCGCCGCAGATACCTACGTGGAGGTTCTTGTTTGCGGGTCTGCCGAGTGAGATTGCCATCTGCATAAGCTTACCTACGCCGTTCTGGTCAAGTCTTGCGAAGGGATCGTTCTCGAATATCTTTGCATCATAGTATGCATCGAGGAACTTACCTGCGTCATCACGGGAGAATCCGAAAGTCATCTGGGTGAGGTCGTTTGTACCGAAGCAGAAGAAGTCTGCGTTCTGTGCGATCTCATCAGCAGTCAGACAAGCTCTGGGAATCTCGATCATAGTACCTACTTCGTATGCAAGCTCAACACCTGCAGCAGCGATCTCAGCATCGGCTGTAGCAACAACTACGCTCTTAACGTACTTAAGCTCCTTAACGTCGCCAACCAGAGGAATCATGATCTCGGGTCTTACGTTCCAATCGGGATGAGCCTTCTGAGTGTTTATAGCTGCGCGGATAACAGCGGTTGTCTGCATCTTAGCTATCTCGGGATAGGTAACTGCAAGACGGCATCCTCTGTGACCCATCATGGGGTTGAACTCGTGGAGAGATGCGATGATAGCCTTGATGTCCTCAACGCTCTTTTTCTGTGCCTTAGCAAGGAGAGCGATGTCTTCCTCGGTGGTAGGAACGAACTCGTGGAGCGGGGGGTCAAGGAATCTGATACAAACGGGTGTTCCCTCGAGAGCCTCGTAGAGAGCCTCGAAGTCGTTCTGCTGGTAGGGAAGGATCTTAGCAAGAGCTGCCTCTCTCTCCTCCGCAGTATCAGCACAGATCATCTCTCTGAATGCTGCAATTCTGTCAGCCTCAAAGAACATGTGCTCTGTACGGCAAAGACCGATACCCTCAGCGCCGAGCTCACGAGCCTTCTTAGCGTCTGTGGGAGTATCAGCGTTGGTTCTAACCTTGAGCGTACGGAACTCGTCAGCCCAGCCCATAATAGTGCCGAAGTTGCCCGAGATCTCGGCGTCAACGGTAGGAATGATACCGTCGTAGATAGCGCCTGTAGAACCGTCTATAGAAATGAAGTCGCCTTCTGCGAATGTCTTACCTGCGAGAGTGAACTTCTTGTTCTCCTCGTCCATATTAATGTCGCCGCAACCGGAAACGCAGCACTTACCCATACCACGAGCAACAACTGCTGCGTGAGATGTCATACCGCCGCGAACGGTGAGTATACCCTGAGCAGCCTTCATACCTGTGATATCCTCAGGAGAGGTCTCAAGTCTTACAAGAACTACCTTCTTGCCTGCGTTGTTCCAAGCCTCTGCGTCCTCAGCGGTGAATACTACCTGACCGCAAGCAGCACCGGGGGATGCGCCAAGACCTCTACCCATAGGAGTAGCAGCCTTAAGAGCCTTTGCGTCGAACTGGGGATGGAGAAGTGTGTCAAGGTTTCTGGGGTCGATCATAAGAACGGCCTCTTCCTTGGTCTTGTGACCCTCAGCAACGAGGTCAACAGCTATCTGGAGAGCTGCGGGGGCAGTTCTCTTACCGTTACGGGTCTGGAGCATGTAGAGCTTCTTATTCTCTATAGTGAACTCCATATCCTGCATGTCGTGGTAGTGGTTCTCGAGGATGCCGCAAACCTTCTGGAATTCAGCAAAAGCCTCGGGGAACTTGTCTGCCATCTCAGCGATGGGCATAGGAGTACGAACGCCTGCAACAACGTCCTCACCCTGAGCGTTTACAAGGAACTCACCCATAAGCTTCTTCTCGCCGGTAGCAGGGTCACGTGTGAATGCAACACCTGTTCCGCAGTCGTCACCCATATTACCGAATGCCATTGCCTGTACGTTTACAGCAGTACCCCAGCTGTAGGGAATATCGTTGTCACGGCGGTAAACGTTAGCGCGGGGGTTATCCCAGCTGCGGAATACTGCCTTAACAGCGCCGATGAGCTGCTCCTTGGGGTCGGAGGGGAAGTCAGAGCCGATCTTAGACTTGTATTCAGCCTTGAACTGCTCAGCGAGCTCCTTGAGGTCGTCAGCGGTAAGGTCAACGTCGTAAACAACTCCCTTAGCCTCTTTCATCTTATCGATGAGCTCCTCAAAGTACTTCTTTCCAACTTCCATAACGACGTCGGAGTACATCTGTATAAATCTTCTATAGCAGTCGTAAGCCCAACGAGCGTTGCCGGACTTCTTAGCCATAACCTCAACAACTTCCTCGTTAAGACCGAGGTTAAGAATGGTATCCATCATACCGGGCATGGATGCACGAGCACCGGAACGAACCGAAACGAGAAGGGGATTCTCGAGGTCGCCGAACTTCTTGCCTGTAACGCCCTCCATCTTTACGATGTAGTCCATGATCTCAGCCATTATTTCGGGGTTGATCTGTCTGCCGTCCTCATAGTACTGAGTACAAGCTTCGGTAGAGATGGTGAATCCCTGAGGAACAGGAAGACCGATCTTGGTCATCTCTGCAAGGTTAGCACCCTTACCGCCGAGGAGCTCACGCATGCTTGCGTCGCCTTCGGAAAAGAGATAGCAATACTTCTTTGCCATTTGGTAATACCTCCAAAAAAATATAAAATTTTTGACAAAAGTTAAGAAGCTGTACGACGAAATAACAACTCGTCAAAAACAGCACCACATATTATATCATATAATCGTACAAAACACCACCCTGTTTAACCATTTTTAACCACAAAAATTGTAAATTTTTTGTTAAGGCGCTCTAAAATGGATATCGTTTGTTGATTTTTTTACGCAAGTGTAATATAATTTATACGTTGGTGATAAGCCGAAAAATAGACTTTGAAGCGGGGGCGCAAATGCGAAACCCGCCTATTGTCGTATAAATAAGAGGATAGAAATGGCAGACATATTTGAGCTTTTCAAGAAGATATCAAGCGGCGAGGATAAAAAGCGCGCCCCCGTAACTCATATCGTGGCGGGACTTGGAAACCCCGGAGATAAGTATTATCTTACAAGACATAACGCGGGATTTCTGGCGATGGATTATATATCGCAGAAATACGGCGCGAAAATAGACAGAGTAAAATATAAGTCGCTCTGCGGCGAAGCGACCGTAGGCGGCGTGAGCGTTCTGCTTATGAAGCCGCAGACCTTTATGAATAACTCGGGAGAGGCTATAGCCGAGGCGGCTAACTTTTATAAGATACCGCCCGAGAACATAATCATAATATGTGATGACGTCAATCTCGACGTTGCAAGACTTCGCGTTAGACGAAAGGGAAGCGACGGCGGACAGAACGGACTTAAGAGCATAGTCAACCACCTTGGAAGCGATGCTTTTCCGAGAATAAGGATAGGAGTGGGTCAGAAGCCGCATCCCGATTACGACCTTGCCTCCTGGGTGCTCTCGGAGTTCAAAGCAGAGGATAAGGAAAAGCTTTTTGATTGCTTCGGACGCGTTTGCGACGGGCTTGAGAAGGTCATCGCGGGGGACGTTGACGGCGCGATGCAGATATGCAATAGCGCAAAAAATTGAGCGCATTAGTTTGGAGAGGAACGGAGCTTCCGTTTGAGAGAAAACAATGAATATACTAACCGATTGCATAAGGTCGGACGGGGAATATAAACACCTTCTGAAGACTATAGCCGAGCAAAGGGCGGCTCGCAATCCTCTGCCGATAGCGGCGGCGGGACTTTGCGAGGGGGCGGTCGATGCCGCGTACGCCGCGCTATCCGAGGATATCGCGAGGGTGGCGTGCGGAAAGCACCCCGTTGTGCTTGTCTGCCCTGAGGAAAAGGAGTGTGTGCGCCTTGCAAATCTTCTTAAGAGATTTGATATACGCGCGGGGTTCTTCGTCACAAGAGATCTTAATTTTTATAACATAGTTGCCTCCCATGAGTACGAGCATGAGAGGCTTAAAGTGTTGTCCGAGATACTTTGCGGGGAGATAGACGTGGTCATTACCACGCCCGATGCCGCGCTCAGCTACACCATACCGCCCGAGAGATTTATCTCGGCTATGATAAAGGTCGAATACGACAGCACCACTATAGATATGGGAGAGTTTGCGAATAAGCTCTTGGCGGCGGGATACGTCCGCACCGAGCTTGTTGACGCGCCCGGACAGTTTGCTATCCGAGGGGGAATAGTCGATATCTATCCGCCCTGCGCGAGATATACCGATATCAACGGCAAGCTCAGCGTAGGCTCATTTCCTATGCGAATAGAGCTTTTCGGCGAGGATATAGACCGAATGGAGCTTTTCGACCCGAACACCCAGAGAATGACGGTATCTCTTAACAGCGCCGAGATAATTCCCGCGCGCGAGCTTCTCGTTGACGCCCAGATGAGGAGCAAGATACGGGAGGCGATACAGGCGCAGTTCAAAAAGAGCAAGGACGAGAGAGCCTGTGCTGAGATGGTGTCCGAGATAGCGGCTATCGACGGCGGACTTGATATAAACTTTGCCGATAAATATTTCACGCTCGTTTATCCCGAGCGTATGTCACTTATAGACTATCTTTCGGGTATAACCTGTGTGCTGATGAGGAATACCTCTGCCTGCTACGACAGGATAAAGGCATCAGAGTGGCATCTTGAGCAGAGCATAGAGGAGCTTCTTGAGAACGGCACTATAGCGCCCAAATACACCGATTACACAAAGCCCACGTCGGCGTTTGACATATTCCTTGAGAAGAATCCCACCGTTCACTTTGACGCCTTCGGTCAGGGACTTTCGGGCAAAAAGCTTGCGGCTATGTTCACCTTCAGAACGAAGCACATGGTGTCGTACAGCGAAAATTACGAGCTGCTCTGCGAGGATCTTGAGGGGTACAGAAGAGCGGGATACCGCATCATAGTTATGGCGGAGAATGAGAATTCCGCCAAGAATCTGCGCGGATATCTTTGTGATAAGGGATTTTCGGCTATGATAGAGGTAGAGTCGGGAGATTTTGCCATAGAAGACCTGCCTAAGAATACAGTTATGATAAAATGGCGGCAGTCGCTCCGCGGATACGAGCTGACCTCGCCTAAGATAGTTGTGCTCTCCACCAATTCCGAGGGCAGAGATATGGGATATTCAAGCGCGGGGCGCTTGCGTACCTCAAGAAAGAAAAAGAGCGCGGCTGAACGCATAATGTCCTATAACGACCTCAACGTGGGAGATTTCGTGGTGCACGAGATACACGGAATAGGTCAGTATATGGGCATTGAAAATCTGACGGTCGACGGCGTGAGCCGAGATTATATCAATATAAAATACGCGGGAAGCGACAGGCTTTTCCTGCCCACCGATAAGCTCGATATGATATCCAAATATATCGGCGCTCATTCCGACGACGGGCTTGTAAAGCTCTCCAAGTTCGGCGGCGGTGAGTGGACACGCGCAAAGAGTCGGGCTAAAGCGGCGGTCAAGGAGATGGCGAAGGAGCTTATAAAGCTTTATGCCGAGAGAATGAGAAGACCCGGCTTTGCCTTTCCCGAGGATGACGACCTGCAAAGAGATTTTGAGGCGGCGTTTGAATACGATGAGACCGCGGGACAGCTTGAAGCTATCGAGGATATAAAGAAGGATATGATGTCAAGCGTTCCGATGGACAGACTTCTTTGTGGGGACGTTGGCTTTGGCAAGACCGAGGTGGCGCTCAGAGCCGCATATAAGGCGGTGCTTGGTGGCAAACAGGTGGCGATATTAGTTCCCACCACGATACTCGCGCTCCAGCATTATCAGACGATAAGCAGCCGAACTCGAGGATTCTCGGTGAACGTCGATATGATATCGAGATTCCGCACTCCCAAGCAACAGGCGCAAACACTAAGACGGCTGAAGCGAGGCGAGGTCGACATAATAATAGGAACGCACCGACTTATAGGCAAGGATATAGAGTTCAAGGATCTTGGACTTCTTATCGTTGACGAGGAACAGCGTTTTGGCGTTGCTCAGAAGGAAAAGCTCAAGCAGATAGCGGGGAACGTGGACGTTCTCACGCTCAGCGCGACCCCTATCCCCAGAACGCTCAATATGGCGATGGGCGGTATCAGGGACGTGTCGGTGCTTGATGAAGCTCCGGGCGACAGACTTCCCGTTCAGACTTACGTGCTTGAGCACGACGAGCTTATAATAATAGAAGCGATAAAGAGAGAGCTTCGCCGAGGCGGGCAGGTCTTCTATCTGTATAATTTCGTTGAGAGTATAGACAGCTGCGCCGCAAGACTTGCAAGGGCTATACCCGAGGCAAGGATAACGGTGGCTCACGGAAAGATGGACAAGGAAAGGCTTGAGGATATCTGGGCGGATATGCTGAGCGGACAGATAGATATCCTCGTTTCCACCACTATAATCGAAACGGGAGTGGATATTCCGAACGCGAACACTCTTATCGTAGAGCACGCGCACCGTCTTGGACTTTCTCAGCTACACCAGATAAGGGGACGCGTGGGACGCTCCTCGCGCCGCGCGTACGCCTACTTCACCTTCCCCAAGGATAAGACGGTGAGCGAGATAGCCACCAAGCGCCTTGAGGCGATAAGAGAGTACGCCGAGTTCGGAGCGGGATTTAAGATAGCTATGCGCGACCTTGAGATAAGGGGAGCGGGTAATATTCTCGGGGCTGAGCAGCACGGACATCTTGACGCGGTGGGATACGACCTTTATATCAAGCTGCTCAACGAAGCGGTGCTTGAGGAAAAGGGAGAAAAGCTGCCCGAGAAGATAGAGACTACGATATCGCTCAAATGCGACGCTTATATCCCCGAAAAATACGTCAGCTATTCCTCTCAGAGAATGGAGCTTTATAAGAAGATAGCGAATATAGAAACTCCCGAGGACAGAGATGATATCATTGACGAGATGATAGACCGCTACGGAGATATCCCCGCGCAAACACAAAATCTTCTCACGGTGGCTCTTGTCCGCGCGGCGGCGATAAGATGCGCCATCACCTCTGTGGTAGAGGACGCGAGCGAGGTAAAGATATATCCCTCTGCCTTTAACATAGAGATATGGTCGGACCTTGCGTTTGAGTATAAGGGAAGAATGAGGGTCATAATGACCGACAATCCCGGCATCAGAGTTCGCAAACAGAGCGGCGAGAATGTTCCCGATATGCTGTATAAGCTCTTCTCGAGATATGGTGAGCTTGAAAAAGCGCTGAAGGAGAGCGAGAGCTAAATGTTAATAAAAAGGGAATTTTGTGTTACGGCTATAGACAAAAGGGTATTCGTGTTATATAATGTCGGTAGTCAGATATGAAAGGAATTTTATATAGATGAAAAAGATATTCAAAAAGCTGGTAGCTACCGTGCTTGTATTGGCAGTGTTGGCGCTTTGCCTTGTGGGATGCTCGGGGGGCGGAAATAAAGCCATGAAGCTTGAGGGCGAGAGCCTTTCGGTCAATATGATACAGCTCTTTCTTTCGAGAATGAAGGGAACGCTTGCTTCCTCTTACGCCTACGGTGAGTCGGCGCTTGCCGATTCCTTCTGGGATACGGTGGTCAGCGCGGACGGAACTACCTACAACGATCTTTATACAAGCGAGGTCATACAGGACGCCAAGACCTATCTTGCCGCGCTCTACGCCTTTGAAGAAGAAGGACTTGAGCTTCCCAAGGCAACTATAGATGAGATCGACGAAGAGATAGATAGAATGATAGAGGACGATGCGGACGGCTCGAAGAACACCTTTAACTCGATGCTTAAGGCATACGGCGTAAACCACAAGATGCTCCGCGAGGCTTACATTATGGAAGCCAAGATAGCGATGCTGAACGACCATCTTTTCTCCTCGCTTGATAATTCTCTTATAGAGGAATATTATCAGAACAATTACGTGCGCTTCAAGCAGGTATTTATCTATACCTATGACCTTGTGTATTATACCGATGAGAACGGTGACGAGATATATTACGACACCACCGACTCAAAGAGGATATCCTATGATGAGAATGCTATCGTAAAGAAGGATTCCGACGGAAAGACCGTTAAGGATGCGAACGATGACGTGGTATACGTTACCGAGGACGGAAAGATAGCCTACGATAAGCAGAACGGAAAGCGTAGCCCCGTGCTTGACGAGAACGGATATCAGCAGAAGAGAGAGTATACAAAGGCAGAGCTTATTGAGGCAAGTGATCGCGCTCAGCTTATACTTGAGGAATGTGAAGAAAAGAATTACACCCTCTTTGACCGTCTTGTTGATGATTACGGCGAGGACGAGGGAATGGTGCAGTACCCGAACGGATATTATATGACCGAGAGCTCCGAGTATGACGTAAAGGAAGTTTTGCAGAGCGTCTTTGAGATGAAACCCGGAGAGGTAAAGCGTATAGATTCGGATTACGGTATACACATCGTTATGAAGTACGAGCTTGATGAGGGCGCGTATGATAATAAAGAGAATGCCGATTTCTTTGTGAATAACACAACGGGAAAATACGTTTTCGAGCAGGAGCTTAAAAATGAGCTTTTGGCTAAATATCTTGAAAAATATATGAATATGATAGTAATTGACGAAAAGGCGCTCGAGGGTGTTGACATAAAGAGCGTTGGAGTGAATTTTTATTATTAAGTATTGACAAATTTATTTTTATGTGATAAAATGTGACAGTAAACAACCGCATAGAAATCAGGGGTGCCTATTACGGCTGAGATGGACATAGTCCGAACCCTTTAACCTGATACGGATAATGCCGGCGTAGGGAGATGGTGAATTTCGACATTCGAAATTATATTGACCGCACGGGAGATTTCCGTGCGGTCAAATTTTTTTCAGGAGGTCGGAAAATGAACCGAACATTAAAAACTCAAAGGCTGACGATGTCAGCCGTAATGATCGCGCTGTCGGCAGGATTGGCGATAGTCTGCGCGCTCATTCCTTTTCTCAATCTGCCATTTGGTGGAAGCTTTACTATCGCGAGTATGCTGCCGATAGTTCTCATTTCCTATATGTATGGGATAAAGTGGGGACTTTTCGTGTCTGCGACATATTCTGTTTTGCAGATACTTATGGATCTCGCGCTCGGTACGAGCTCGTCTGTAGTAATGGCGCTCTTTATGCCTACGAGCGACGGATATATGGGCGGATTTGCGGCGGTGGCTATAATCCTTATCGACTACCTTGTGGCATATACCGTTCTCGGACTTGGCGGAATATTCAGAAACCGTTTTAAGAGTAAGTCCGCGGCGCTCTGTGTCGGAAGTGTTTTTGCGCTCTCGCTCAGATATATCGCTCATATTATATCGGGCGCGATATTTTACGGCGCTTGGGCAGAGTGGTTCTTCTCTCAGGAGGGCTTTTACGCTGTCGGCGGCTGGATACTCGAGCATACGAGCGGAGGAGCGCTGGCTCTGATATACTCTGTATTCTATAACGGACTTTATATGATACCCGAGATAATAATAACCGCGATAGCGGCTGTGGTGGTGTCGAGAATACCGCATATTAAGAAGACGGATATTGATATAAAATAAGCATAACTCCGCTATCGGGTGGTGTACAATCACTAAAACGGTAGGGGTCGGCGCTCTCGACGACCCGTAATACTCGTATTGACAAAACTTTATTAATATGCTATAATTCAAAGGTAACTCCGCCGAACGGCCGCGCGGTATGGTGCCGAAAGGTATTACCGTGAGGAAAGTCCGGGCTTCATAGGGCACGATAGCTGATAACGTCAGCCGGAGGCGACTCTCGGGAAAGTGCAACAGAAATAAACCGCCCGCAAGGGTAAGGATGGAAAGGCGAGGTAAGAGCTCACCCACTCCTATGGTAACATAGGTTTGCTGTAAACCCTATCGGAAGCAACACCGCAGTCGGACAGTCTGCCCGACACACGTCCGCAGGTGGCACGAGGCATTGCCTCGGAGCTGAATGGTGACATTCAGCAAAGATAGATGGCCGTTTAAGACAGAACCCGGCTTATAGACGGGGTTATAAAAAACACGCCGTTGGATAGTGTATATCCACGGCGTGTTTTTTTATTGTAAGACGAAAACCACGCGATAGTGGCGTGGTTCAAAAGAGGCTATTGCAGGTGAGAAAAAGTTAAATAAAAAGATGAGTAAAAATGCTTTTGTGAGGAAGGCTCCCTCCGGGAGGTAGCGAAGCGGCGTGAGCGGAATGAATGACACCACAGTGTGGTGTCAGAACGCGAGCGTGACCGAACCGCAGTGAGACGCTCCCGACGAAGTCGGGTGAGGGAGAGGGCGTTACAATAAAATTAGCTTAAATTTAACGTTACGCGGGCTCCTTCCACCGCTATGCGGTCCCCCTTCCTCCCGGAGGAAGGCTTTGGTTAAATCCCGCTCAAGCGGGTTAACGTAATAAATGCATGGCTGACAGGCCAATAAAAAGCGCACTTGTGCGGTGGTAGGGGGCGGCGCCTTTCGACGACCCATCTGCTATGCCCGAAACTGAAATATCCCTCGTTTTACGGGGGATATTTACTATCTTTTTTTGAAATATTGATATAGATTGCAGGGTATCATTCCGTTGTACAGCTTACGAACCTTGTCGGCGCGTCTGCTGTAAAGCGACTGAAAATTCTCACAGGACGTGAGAATATATATCTGCCAAGGCTCAAAGGTGGCAAAAAGCTTTCCCATTTTGCGATACAGGGCCTCGACCTCGGATACCGTCATAAGGCGCTCTCCGTAGGGCGGGTTGCAGACTATAGTTCCTCTGCGGTCGGGCTTTGATATTGAGAGAGCATCGGAGTGGAAGAGCTTGATAGAGTCGGCAACGCCCGCGCGCTTTGCGCTCTGACGGGCTATTTTCAGAACCTCGGGGTCAATGTCCGAGCCCCACGCCTCAAAGGCAGAGTGGGGGAGTATGTCCTCTTTTGCCCAATCTCTCGCTTCTTCCCATATGCTTGAGGGTATCTGAGGGAAGCTTTCGGCGGCAAAACGTCGCTTGATACCTGGGGCGATGTTACGCATCATCATAGCAGATTCGATAAGTATAGTTCCCGAGCCGCAAAAGGGGTCCCAGAGAAGTACGTCCTCGCGGGGTCTTGAGGTCGCGGCTACAGCCGCGGCAAGCGTTTCGCGCAGAGGCGCTGCACCCGCCTCAGGACGGTATCCCCTCTTGTGAAGCGGAACGCCCGATGTGTCTATCATAAGAGTTACCTTATCCTTGAGGATGAAAAATTCTATCTGATATTTAACTCCCTCTTCGGAGAACCATTTTATGCCGTATTTGTCGGAGAGCCTTGCCACAACAGCCTTTTTGATTATGCTCTGACAGTCGGGGATAGAGAAAAGCTTACTTTTTATAGAGTGTCCCTTTACGGGAAAGGCGTCGTTCTTACCCACAAAGCATTCCCACGGCAGCGTCTTTGTGCCTTCAAAAAGCTCCTCAAAGCTCTCGGCAGGGAAGCTTCCCATATTTATAAACACCCTTTCGGCAAAACGAAGGCGGATATTGGCATCGGCAACGGTGTTCTCGTCACCCTCAAAATATACGCGCCCGTCTATCGTTTCGGTCCGTGTGCAGCCAAGCTCGTCTATCTCCTCGCCCAAAAGCTTTTCAAGTCCGAAAAGACAGGTAGCGACCAATTGCAGTTTCATCGGCAGTTCCTCTCGCAAGTATATGATATCTTAGATATTATATATCATATCCCGCAAAAAGTCAATATCACGCACCGACTATAACTCCGCAGGCTATGCGTTTACCCGAATTTCCCGATGGGTCGGTCTTAAGATCGTCGGGAGCTGAGTGGACTATGACCGCTCTTCCCATTATATCCTCGGGAGAAAATCTTCCCGTGAGAAAGGCGCACCAGGCATACCCCTCGTTGCCAAAAAGCGGGGGAAGATCGCCCGAGTGCGAGGGGTGAGGACACTCATTCTTTGAAAAATGCGCTCCCGCGTCCGAGAAGGGTTCTTCGGCGCTTCCCGTGCATTTTCCCGCGTTGTGGATATGAAATCCGTATATCTGGGGGGCGCAAGGGGCGTCCTTGTCGTATGGCAGATCAGACACCTCGGCGCTCACCACCACACCCATAGGGGTAGAATAAAATTCAACTGTTCCTGATATTGTCGGGTACTCCGCCGATCCGCGAAGCTCTGCTCTTGCAAAGGGTCGTCTGCCTCGGAGTAAGGACGAGTACGAGCCGGTTCTGGCTTGGGAGTTTCTGTGATACATATAGTCTTCCTTTCTGTGTTTGTAAAAGTATGTCTTCTACAAATATATTCAGAGAAAGGCGTTATGTTTACAGTTTTGCTTGACAGAGAAAATAAAATTTGTTATAATTATTTTGTATGCTTGGATAAAATAAAATGCTCGAAAGGATAAGGATATGAAACAGTTTATGGAACAGATCATAGCAAACGATTCCCTTCGGCAAAGACTTTGTTCGGACATACTGAATGACAGATTGTCCCACGCTTATATAATCGAGGGAGTGAAGGGAAGCGGAAAGCATACGATAGCAAGGGCTGCCGCCGCCGCGCTCTCCTGTGAGAACAAAGGAAACGACATAATGCCTCTTCCTTGCGGTGAGTGCCGCTCGTGTAAAAAAATACTCGGCTCTATCTCGCCCGACGTTATCACGGTCGGGTGTGGCGACAGAGTTACGATGGGCGTTGACAGTATACGGTTTCTCCGCGAGGATATTTACGTTATTCCAAATGATCTTGATTATAAGGTCTATATTATTGAGGACGCCGACAAGATGACCGAGCAGGCGCAGAACGCCTTTCTCCTGTCGCTTGAAGAGCCGCCGTCATACGTGCTCTTCTTGCTGCTCTGCGAGGATTCAGGGGCGTTTCTTGAAACTATAAGAAGCCGCGCGCCCGTGCTCAGAACAGAGCCTGTTTCAAGAGAACAGATAGATGCTTATATATGCGCTACGGACAGAAGAGCCGCGCAGATGAAGATGTCAGAGCCCCACAAATATGAGGAGCTTCTTATGTCGGCGGGGAACGGTATAGGTCAGGCGCTTGAGCTTCTTGAGCCCAAAAGCTTCGCTCCCGTGCTTGAGAGAAGAAAGCTGGTCAAGGATTTTGTAAGCTGCGCTTTGGATAATTCGTCAAGAGAGCAGGCGGTCGCTCTTATGAGAGCCTTTTCAACTAAACGTGAGGCGCTCTCGCAGGAGCTTGAGCTTATATACTCCGCGCTCAGGGATATCCTTGCGGTCAAGAAAAGCGACACGGTAGAGCTTTGCTTCTATGAATCTATGGATACCGCGCTTGAGCTGTCCGAGAGAGTGTCGGCAACAAGGCTTGTTAAGCTGTGCGACGCTGTGTTCGAGATATGTGAGCGAGTGGAGAGAAACGCAAACGTAAGACTTACCTTACTGTCGCTTCTGTCAAACTTAGAAATGATATGACATATATGACATAATAAATATATTTCGAAAGTCGAAAGAACGGAGAGAAAATGGAAGAGGAAAAGAATATAAAAAATAACCATAAAAAGTACCACCATCATCACCATCATCATAAGCCCTCTAACCCAAACGCTGTAAAAAATGAGCCTAAAGAGAATTCGGGCGAGCCGAGAGAGAATAACGGCGCTAAGAATAACGGCGAGAACAGATATCAGGGCAACAGAAACAAAAGACATCATCACAGATATCATAACGATCATAGAAAAAATAACCCCACACAGCAAGAGAGTGCTCAGAAGCCTGTAGAGCCTACCGAGGAAAAGCTCCCCGTGACCGAGGAGATCGAGGCTGTAGAGGCTGTGGCAGAAGAGGTAGCTGTGGTCGAGGAGAAGGCAGAGGATACCGAAGCTGCCCAAAAGAGTGAGGTTCTGGTTGATGTGGTAGGAATACGCTTCAAATCATCGGGTAAGACCTACTATTTTGACCCCGCGGGACACAAGCTCACAAAGGGAGCTTACGCTATAGTTGATACGGCGCGCGGACTTGAGTACGGCGAGGTGTCCTTGGCAAATACACAGGTCAGCGAGAGCGATATAGTTCCCCCGCTCAGAGCAGTCATAAGGATAGCTACCGAGGCGGACAAGGAACATCATCTTGAAAACAAGAAAAAAGAGGAGCAGGCATTCGTCACCTGTAACGAGAGGATATTGGCGCACAAGCTTGATATGAAGCTTATAGAGGCGCAGTACACCTTTGACAACACAAAGCTTTTGTTCTACTTTACCTCATCGGGAAGAGTTGACTTCCGAGAGCTTGTCAAGGACCTTGCATCTGTCTTTAAGACGAGAATAGAGCTCAGACAGATAGGTATACGCGACGAGGCAAAGCTGATCGGCGGCCTCGGACTTTGCGGACGTCCGCTTTGCTGCTCGGTATTCCTTTCGGATTTCGGTCAGGTGTCGATAAAGATGGCAAAGGAGCAGAATCTCTCGCTCAACTCAGCAAAGATATCGGGCGCTTGCGGCAGACTTATGTGCTGTCTGCGCTACGAGCACGAAACATATGATTATGAGATAAAGCGCACACCGCCTGTTGATTCGACGGTCAAGACCGACGACGGGATAGGAACTGTTACCGAGATAAGCCCTCTTGCGGGAACTCTCAAGGTAAGACTTGCGGATAAGCCCGACATTCCCCCGAAAACCTATCACAGAGATAACGTAAAGGTGATAGAGAAATAAGAACGGAGCATACGGTATGAAAAAATCAAGTTACCTGTTTACAGGTATCGCAATACTTTTGTCCCATATTATGTGCGCTGTCGTTGCCTATAACTACCGCGATATGCTTTGCGCTATCGAGCACGGCGGTTATAGCGCTCCCGCGCGAATGGCTTTTCTGTATGCGCTCCCGTTTGCGGTGGCTATTGCTGTGTGTATCGTTTTGGCTGTCAAATGTCATAAGAAGATAAAAAAGTAATATTTTATAAAAGCTCCCCGACAGATTTTCAAAATCTGTCGGGGATAATTGTTTTATATTATTATATTTTCCGCGATGTCCCTTGCCATTACCGAATATTCTCCGCGGGATTCTGCGGCGCGGTCACCGGCTCTCGAGTGGATATAAACGCCGAGCGCGGCGGCATCAAAGTTTGGGAGGGAAAGGTGAGATTGAGCAAGGAGCGCGCCGATAATACCCACAAGTACGTCGCCCGAGCCACCCGTTGCCATACCGCTGTTTCCCCCTTGGTTTATATAAACCTTTTCCGAGCCGTCGCTAACGACCGTTCGGTGGTCTTTAAGAACGCAGACAAGCGAATTGTCGGCGGCGAAGCGCTGGGCTGTGACGGCTGTATTTTCAAGAATATATTCTATGGGCAGACCGCTCAGCCTCGAAAATTCTTTTATATGAGGGGTGATTATCTTCCCACCGAGATATTTATACAGAACGGGGTGCTCGGATATCAGATTGAGCGCGTCGGCATCGACCACCGTGGGTACGGTGGAGTTTCTGAGAACTGTTTTCAAAATATCAAGCGATAGAGATGTGCGCCCAAGCCCACAGCCTATCACCACCGAATCACAGCGCTCGAGAGCGCAGAGAAGCTTGTTTTCATAGGACGAGCTTTCATCGTACACGGTAAGCACAGCCTCGGGAATGAGTGTCTGCAAAATAATTCTGTTTTCTTCGGGTGCGAAGATCTCAACAAGTCCCGCTCCCGTGCGGTATGCGCCAAGCGCTGAAAGATATGAAGCCCCCGCCATACCGTACGAGCCGCAAACACAAAGCACTCGCCCAAAATCTCCCTTATTTGAACGCTCGGGTCTTTTGGGAAGTATCAGTTTGCCGTCTGAAAAATAAGAAAAGTCTTCGATATATCTCATAAATCGCTCTCCTCAGATCAATAATTAAGTTAATTTTATCATATAATCATCAAAAAATAAAGAATTTTCTTTTAATTTATCCAAAGAAGAGATAAATTTAAAAAATCTCTTGACAAGTGGACAGGAATATATTATAATATCTAATGTCGCATTTTATGTCAATCGAAAAAAGCTCGGGAGGTAGATATGGTTCTTGATGCAGGTCCTCTGCTAAGAGGTGAGGTCGGACGTATAGATATTGACTATATGCTCGCGCCCCAAACGCTTGACGGAATCGTTTTTGATACCGATGCTCACGTGGTCGGCAGTATCACAGATAATGCGGGTTATATGCGCCTGGTCCTCAGGGCAGACCTTCCTTATCGAGGCGAGTGCGCGAGATGTCTTGCTCCTGTTGACGGGGTTTTCTCTCTTGATTTTGAACGCACCGTGGTTGCTGAAGGAACACTTAGTGATGAGCAGCTCGAAGAGCATTTTGACGAGTACGCTGTGCTTAAGGGAAGTATGCTTGATATAGACGAGCAGCTTGTAGAAGAGCTTTGCTTGTGTTTCCCAAGTAAGCTTTTATGCAGCGAGGATTGCCCCGGACTTTGCCCCAAATGCGGTAAACCGCGCAGAGAGGGCGATTGCGGATGTCCCACCAAGGAGATAGACCCGCGTCTGGCTATCCTTAAAACATTTTTTGATGAAGACAAAAATAATTAATAATTATAAATAAAGTTGTGTTTTACACGTTTCAAGGAGGTGTAGAAAATGGCAGTACCGAAGAGGAAAGTATCAAAAGCACGCAGAGATAAAAGACGTTCCAACGTATGGAAGCTCACGCTCCCCGGAATGACGAAGTGCCCCAAGTGCGGAGAGTTCGTTAAGACCCACCGCGTTTGCAAGGCTTGCGGATATTACAAGGGACAGGAAGTTGTCAAGGTTGAAAACAACTAATTCTCTAAAGTAGATAAAAGGCTTCAAGGAAGAGTTAAACTCTTTTTTGAGCCTTTTTTCTTTTTTTGAAAAAACACTTTAAATAAAGATAAAAGTATGTTATAATTAAAAAAATGGCTATGGGAGGAAAAATGAAAAAGACAGTATTTTTTCTTGTTGCTATGCTTTTGATAAGCACAATGCTGTTTTCCTGTGGAGATAAAGATAATATACCGGGCGAAACGTCGGCGGATAACGCGCAGAGCTTAAGGAGACCCGATATATCACAGCTTGAGTTGAGTGAATATATAACACTTGGAAATTATAGCGGACTCGTGATAGTCTGCGGCTCGGAATCCGAGCGGGGAAACGCCGTTTGGGATAAGGTTGTGGCTGATGCCGAGGTGAAGAAATACCCCGAGGAGCAGGTGAATTACTACTTCTTTCAGTCAAAGGCTAAATATGAATATCTCGCCAAAAACGGAAACGACAGCTATGAAAATATCATAGCGGCGCTTGGGGTCACCGAGGAGCAGATGCTTGAGGACGCGAGAGCGCTCGTTAAGGAAGACCTTTGCTTTTACGCTATAATAAAGGCAGAGGGCATATCGCTCTCCAAAGAGGAAAAATCGAAAAATTTTGATAGATACGTCAAAAAATATACCGAAGCCTACGGCTACAGCGAGAGCTACGCGCGAGAGAATATGAAGGAGCAGATATATGAATCGATGCTCTTTGATAAGATGCTTGAAAAGCTGATAATCCTCAATGAATTCAATATAGAAAATTAAATAGTAGGAGATAGATATGAAGATAAAGGTGAATATAAAAAAGACAGACCCGAATGCGATACTTCCGAGCTACGGCTCTGAGTTTGCTGCGGGAGCAGACCTCTACTGTTGCTCCGAGGGAGTAGAGATAGAGGCGGGGAAGACGGTACTCATACATACGGGAGTTGCTATCGAGCTTCCCGAGGGCTACGTTGGACTTGTTTACGCGAGAAGCGGACTTGCCTCAAAGCGCGGACTTGCGCCCGCTAACAAGGTGGGGGTTATAGACTGCGACTATAGGGGCGAGATAATGGTGGCGCTCCACAACCACGGTACGGAGACTCAGAAGGTAGAGCAGGGAGAGAGAATAGCCCAGCTTGTGATAGCGCCCTATTTCACAGCAGATTTTAACGAGGTCGATGAGCTTTCCGAAACGGTGCGCGGAGCGGGAGGTTTTGGCTCTACAGGTAGGAAGTAATATTTTAAAACATATAAGGCATACAGTTTTGGCTGTATGCCTTTTTATATCCATATTAGTATATTTCCCGAGGAATACCGCAAAATATGAGTATAAGAAGAAGAGGGGGCGGTTATGAGTACGGTTGTATCAAAAATGCAGACGGTCAAGGGGATAGGCGTTGGCAAGAGCGCGGCGATGGGAAAGCTTAGAAGGATATGGCGGCAAGAGGAGCTTGAGAGAGCATACAGAACTCAGAGTGAGGAGTGGGCGGAATTTTCAAGAGCCGTGGGGATAGCGATAAGCCGCATAGAGGAAAGCGTTGAATATCTCGGAGAGGCTATACCGCCCGAAGCGGCTGAGGAATTTTCTTTGATGCTCGGACTTATACGGAGCAGAGAATTCCTCTGTGAGATAAAGGATATGATCGAGGGCGGTATAAGCGTATCCGATGCGGTCACACATCTTAGAACGGAATATAAGGACGACACCGCGGTAGCAGAGGTGAGTGCGCTTATTGTGGGTATACTGCAAGGCTTTGCAGAGAACACCCCATATAGCGAGGGGGATATAGCAGTAATAGAGGGGAAGGTAGACATCAGCTCACTTGTTTTTCTTGCGCGTATGGGAGTGTCGGCGTTTGTTTGCTTTGGAGAGCTAAGCCGAGTATTTGTGCGATTGTGCGACACGCTTAATGTCTCTGTGCTTGTTATTCCCGAAGAGGAGTTATATAAATGCACAGAGGCCGAGAACGCCATACTGTACCCGGATAAGGGGGCGCTATTCGTTTCGCCCGAGATAGAGATAGTGAGTGATTTCAGCTCGAAATTGAGAGAGGATCAGGCGAGTGAGATATTCGCCTCATTTTGCAATGAAGGGATATATTCGACGTTTGAATACGGTACGAGAAAATTTTCGGGATTTATAATAGACGCAAAAAATATAGACGACGAGGAAAAGCTGTTTATACTTTACAGACGTGTGGCGGAAGCATTTGGCGGTAAGAGCGTTACGGTGTGCCTTAATGAAAAGAATGAAGCGCTTTTGTGGGAACATCTGAGGGCGGTCTGCCGAGCGGCTGTTTACGGTGAGATCTCAATAGCGGCGCGGGTTAGAGGTGTTAGAGAGTACGAAAGGATAAAAAGTTGCCTTTGGGGTGTTTGCGATGAGCTGAGAGCAGAAAAAAGGGAATTTGAGGATTCTATATCGCTTGGAGTGATGATAGATAATATAGCCTCATTTTTGGTGTTTGATAGTCTGGCAAGGTGCGCGGAGCGAATAACGGTGGATATGAGAGAGATAACAGCGGGGGCGCTTGAAGAGGATAAGAGGGCTGTGTGCGAGAGCTTTTTGAGGTGGGTCTTAAAAGCGGCATCGCCCGACGTGAGATGTATATCTGTTTTGGGCGAGGCGTGTATAACAGAAAATATTCTTAGAGGTATGTGTGACGAAAGAGATATATGGTTTGAAAGAATACAGTTGAGCGACACACAATAATTAAAATTAAAAATAAAAAATGAAAAAAGGTATTGACAATAGTAATAAATTGTGGTAATATATACAGGTACGCGAAAAGCGTAGTTTGCGGCGTTAGCTCAGCTGGATAGAGTGTTTGGCTACGAACCAAAAGGTCGGGGGTTCGAATCCCTTACGCCGTGCCAACAAAAAAGGTGGATGCAATAGCATCCACCTTTTTTGTTGGCACGGCATCATCAAAGGGATTCGAAGTAGCCCAAAAACGATCCTGTGAATCGGCGGGGAGCCCCCGCGGGCAAAGATCGGGGTAGTCAGCCTTAATCGTTTATTCCAACCCGATGGTGTGTTTTTTATATAAGCCTTCTCCTGTGGGAGAAGGGGGACCACGGAGTGGTGGATGAGGAGTTGTTTTACGTTTGGTGACACCTCATCCGTCGCCTAACGGCGCCACCTTCTCCCACTGGAGAAGGCTTCATTTTGTTCGCCTTAATCAGTTATTCCTACCCAATGGTGGGGTTTCGTTTACTTTGCGGACGATTCGTGAATCGCCCCTACGTTGTGGGAGGATAATATCCTCCGTTACAATTTGTGAGTGACGTTTGTTTTTCTATATTATATTTTACTTATTTGTTTGTTTCTCGGAGGCGTCCTCGACTCTCCGCAGCGTTCAGCAAGACAAACCGTCTATAGTTAAAAATAGCTTGAAAAGGTTTGGAGAGGGTCAAAGGGAGAACCTTTCCTTAAAAGGTTCTCCCTTATGAAAAAGCCCACCGACAAATGTCGGTGGGCTTGATTGTTTAGATTAAGAAACCTTTTTGGCGAATTTATGGTCAATTTGATAATGAAAGTATAAAAACTCAAAGACTGTCGGCAAAAGAGGTGGCAAGCTCATCGCATCTTTCGTTGTATTTATGTCCCGCGTGTCCCTGTACCCAAACGAAGCTCACTTCGTGTACCGAAAGCAGGGCGCACAGCTCTTGCCACAGGTCGATATTAAGCACGGGCTTGCCGTCAGCCTTCTTCCAGCCCTTTTTCTGCCAGGAAGCAAGCCAGCCCTTTTCGATGGCGTCTATGAGATATTTTGAGTCGGACGTAAGGGTTACAGAGCAGGGCTCTTTGAGAAGCTTCAGCGCCTCGATGGCGGCGGTAAGCTCCATTCTGTTATTGGTGGTCTCGCGTTCTCCGCCAGATATCTCGCGTTCAAATTCGCCGTATCTCAGCACAGCTCCCCAGCCCCCCTTGCCGGGATTTCCGCGGCACGCGCCGTCGGTGTATATTTCAACATTTTTCATAATTACCTCGAATTTATGTGTTATACGATATTTCCATCATAATTATAACATAAAATAAGCATTTAAACAATCCCTTCTTCAAATTTCTTACGTACTGAAATCGAAATATATTTTTTCCTTGATTTTCCGAGAAAAGTATAGTATAATTATAAGGATAATTGTATTTCCCACGAGGTGCTTATGGATATAGATAAATTTGAAGAAAAACAGGTGGCGTCCGAGCTTTTGTTCGACGGCAAGATACTGCACGTCTATCGCGACGATATAGAGCTTCCCGATGGCAGAGGTGCTTTCAGGGAATATGTAAGGCATCTGGGGGCGGTATGCGTTGTCCCCGTAACGCGGGAGGACGAGGTGGTCTGCGTGAAGCAATACAGATACGCAATCGGCAAGGTAGTGCTTGAGATACCCGCGGGCAAGCTCGATTTTAAGGGAGAAGACCCCGAGGCGGCGGTCCGCAGAGAGCTGCGAGAGGAAACGGGGGCTGTGTGCGGTAAGCTGACCTATATGGGCAAGTTTTATTCCTCACCCGCGATACTTGACGAGTGCATCTATATGTATCTTGCCGAGGAGCTTGATTTCGGTGAGAACGACCTTGACGAGGACGAATTTATAGAGGTGGTACGTATCCCGATAGAGGAGCTTGCGGATATGATATGCCGCGGCGAGATAATCGACGGAAAAACTCAGGCGGGCGTTATGAAGGCACTGTATATAATGAATTCAGACAGGAGAAAGACAAATGAAGCTTAATTACAAGAGAACCTTTTACGTAGGCGCGGCATTTTTCCTTATAACCCTTTTCTGGCAGACCTATGATGCAATAATCCCGAAGATACTTATCGACAAGTTTGGAATGTCACACTTCTGGTCGGGCGCGATAATGGCGGTCGACAACATACTCGCGCTCTTTATGCTCCCGCTTTTCGGAGCGATATCGGATAAGCACAAGGGCAAGCACGGCCGCCGTACTCCATTTATAGTTGTCGGTGCGGTAGTGGCTGCAATTGCTTTTCTCGGTCTTTCGGCGGTGGACAGCGTTCAGCTCTCAAAGCTTGACAGCATATCTGCAGTCACCGATTCGGAGTCGCCCGACTATGAGAGTGCTATGTCAACGCTTTATGATGCCGACCTCACGATAACTGTTGACGGCAAGAGTGCTCCGCTTTCGTCGTTTATTCAAAAAGAAGAGTTTGTAAAGCTTTCTAACGACAGCGAGGAGTACATCAAATACGTAACGCCCGCAAGACAGGCGTATGCGGCAGACGTTACCTCGCATAATAAGATAACCCTGATAGCCTTTGTGGGAGTTCTTTTGATAACTCTGATCGCCATGGCTACCTTCCGCTCGCCCGCGGTGGCGCTTATGCCAGACGTTACGCCCAAGCCACTGCGCTCCAAAGCCAACGCCATAATAAATCTTATGGGCGCGATTGGAGGAACGATTATCCTCGTTGTGGGAACGGTTTTCGGAACGGGTGAGCCCGAAAACGCGCTGATGAATTACATACCCGTTTTCGCGTTTACCTCGGGACTTATGATATTGGCGCTCATCTTCTTCATTATCAAGGTCAAAGAGCCCAAATTCGTTGCCGAGATGGAGGAAACAAGCAAAAAGTACGGTATTGATGAGTCGGAGGACGACGTTGGCGGAGATAGAAAAATGTCGCGCGCCGAGATGCGCTCGCTCATATTTATCCTTATGTCGGTCGTATTCTGGTTTATGGGATACAACGCTATAACGAGTAAATATTCGGTATACGCCTCAAACGTGCTTCAGATGGACTTCAATACGACGCTTATCATCGCTCAGGCGGCGGCGATAGTGGCATATATCCCCGTTGGATTTATCGCTTCTCGCGTCGGACGCAAGAAGACCATACTCTTCGGCGTGGCGCTTCTGGGCTCTGCGTTCCTTATGGCTTCCTTTATGACGGCGGAAAGTAATGAGATATTCGTAAACGCCCTGTTTGTGATGGCGGGAATAGGCTGGGCAACGATAAACGTAAACAGCTATCCTATGGTGGTTGAGCTTTCGCGCGGAAGCAACGTTGGAAAATATACGGGTTACTATTACACGGCAAGTATGGTGGCGCAGACTATCACTCCCATACTCAGCGGAAAGCTGCTTGACAGCGTTGGAATGCACGTATTTTTCCCGTACGGCGCGGTATTCGTTTTCCTTTCGTTCATAACTATGCTCTTTGTAAAGCACGGCGACAGCCGTCCGCAAAAGGCGCGCCCCACCATTGAAAGCTTTGACGTTGATTAATAGGAGCTGAAACATGGGAACAGCTTTGATAATAATTGTCTTCGCGGCGCTTGCGGTTGCGGGGATATACGTATTTCTCATAATGCCGCGTGTCGTTGACAGGGCTGACATGGATATGCTTACCGTCGATTACGCGCACAGAGGTCTGTGGGGGGATAAGATACCCGAAAATTCCTGTCCCGCCTTTGTCAGAGCGGTGAAGGGCGGATACGGAATAGAGCTTGATATCCAGCTCTCTAAGGACAATAAGATAATGGTCTTTCACGATTATGACCTCAAGAGAATGTGCGGTATAGATAAAAAGCTCTCCGAACTTACTTGCGCCGAGCTGAAGAATATACGCCTTGGAAATAGCGAATACACAATTCCTACACTTGCCGAGGTGTTGAACCTTGTTGACGGCAGAGTGCCGCTGCTTATCGAGCTTAAGGGAGAGAGCGGCGACGTGCGCCTTTGCCGTATAGCGGCAGAAATGCTTGATAAATACCACGGTGCGTTTTGTGTTGAGTCGTTTAACCCGCTCCTTCTCAGATGGTTTAAAAAATACAGACCGAGATACGCCAGAGGTCAACTCGTAACAAAGCTGAACAAGAAGAACAGAAACGGAAGCGCGGCAGTATCCTTCGGACTTTCGCATATGCTCTTTAATCTGCTTTCACGCCCCGATTTTATAGCCGTTGACGGAAAGATACGCCGTTCGTTTATGATAACGGTATGTAAAAAAGCTTTTGGAGCGAAGATATTTGTCTGGACGGTGAAAAATCAAAAGGATTACCAGATCTGCCGAAAAGACGGTATGCACACTATATTTGAAAAAATAATTCCACAGAGGACTTTTAAATGAGAAAATCTTACTTTGAGGCAGATATACTCTTGCCCGATTTCAATAAATACTCCCCCGAAAAATGGGCTGTCGTAGCCTGTGACCAGTTTACCAGCGAGCCCGAATATTGGGAGGGCGCGGAGAAGGTTGTGGGAGATGCCCCGTCCACACTCAGAATGATACTTCCCGAGGTCTATCTCTCGCAGAGCGAGGAGAGGATACCCGAAATAAACGCCGAGATGGAAAAGTATACAAGCGGCGTTCTTGAAAAACACGAGGACGCTATGATATACGTCGAGCGTACTCAGTCGGACGGAAGTGTGCGCCGAGGAGTGGTACTTGCCATAGACCTTGAGTGTTACGATTACACAAAGGGGGCGGATACGCTCATAAGAGCTACCGAGGCAACTGTTATCGAGCGAATTCCCCCAAGAGTTGCGATAAGAAGGGGAGCCTCGGTAGAGCTTCCGCACGTTATGCTTCTTATAGATGACCCGAAGAAGACGGTTATCGAGCCTCTGTCAAACACGGTAAATTCCGAGCTGCTGTACGATTTTGAACTTATGCTCGGCGGTGGGCATATCACGGGAACGCTTATCGGTAAAGAGGATAAGGCAAGGATATCCAAGGCGCTTGATGCCCTTATCACACCCGAGGCTATGCAGGATAAATACAGCAACTCAGCTCTCGGTGCGCTTTTGTTTGCCGTTGGCGACGGAAATCATTCACTTGCCACCGCAAAGGCTCTTTACGAGGAGATAAAGGCGGAGATAGGAGAGGACAAGGCGGCAGACCACCCTGCGAGATACGCCCTCGTTGAGATCGTAAATATCCACGACGACGCGCTTAAATTTGAGCCCATATACAGAATTATGACGGGAGTAGAGCCGATGGCGGTTGTAAACGCTCTTTCGGAGTACGCCTCAAAGCTTTTGGGTGATGGCTCGGCTCAGACTGTGAACTATATCTTTGGAGATACCAAGGGAAGTATAGTTATCGAAAGACCCGAGCAGCAGTTGGCTGTTGGAACTCTGCAAAACTTCATTGACGAATATATATCACAGCACAAGGGCGCTGAGGTCGATTATATCCACGGTGAGGAGTCGGTCGAGGCTCTTGCCAAAAAGGATAACAGCATAGGCTTTATCTTTGACGGTATGGAGAAATCCCAGCTTTTCAAAACGGTTATATTTGACGGCGCGCTCCCTAGAAAGACATTCTCTATGGGACACGCAGTAGATAAGCGCTACTACCTCGAGTGCAGAAAAATAAAATAACAAAGAGCTCCGAGCGGTTCAAACCGCTCGGAGCTCTTTTATCTATTATCTATTATCTTTTATCTTTTATCTTATTCCTGTACGTATCCGTCAAGGAATTCGCCCATTCTTCTCATAGCGTCGCCGAGGATCTCAGGCTGAGGAAGCATTACTATTCTGAAGTGGTCGGGTTCCTTCCAGTCAAATCCGCTTCCGGGAACCATCAGGATATTGGTTGCGTGCAAAAGATCTCTTGCAAACTTCTTGTCGTTGGTGATGTTGAATTTCTTGATGTCAAGCTTGGGGAAGAGATAGAATGCCGCGCTGTTCTTAACAAAGGATATTCCATCTATCTTGGAGAGGGCGTTTACAGTAGCCTCTCTCTGCTCGTATATACGTCCACCGGGAGATACCATCGACGTGGGAGTTTCCATATCCGCCATAGCTGCGGGGATAACGAGCTGTGCAAGGGCGTTCGCGCAAAGTCTCATAGAGGTGAGCTTAACGATACCCTGCTTATATTCCGCTGTAAGCTCCTTAGGTCCGCTTATAAGCATCCAACCGCAACGGTATCCGCACAGGCAGTGGGACTTTGAAAGACCGTTCATAGTTACGATGGGGAGATCGGGAGCGAGAGCGGCGATAGAGGTATGTACAAGACCGTCCATTACCAAGCGGTCGTATATCTCATCGGAGAAGATGAGAATACCAAACTCTCTTGCAAGATCTGCGATCTTGAGGAGGAGCTCATCGGGATAAAGAGCGCCTGTGGGGTTGTTGGGGTTTATCAAAACGATAGCGCGGGTCTTGGGGGTTATCTTCGAGCGTATATCAGCAACGTCGGGATACCAATTCGAGCTTTCGTCACAGGTATAGAAAACGGGAGTTCCGCCCGCTATACGTACAGAGTTGCCCCAAAGCGAATAGCTGGGAGAGGGAACGAGCACCTCGTCACCGGGGTTTATGAGGGGCAGGAGCGCAAAGGAAACGACCTCGCTGACACCGTTACCGATGAAAACGTCATCGGGGTATATATTAACGATACCCTTGCTCTTATGGTACTCACAGATAGCCTCTCTTGCGTCGGGCATACCGCGGAAATCGCAGTATCCGACAGCCTTGTTCTCATATCCCTCGATAGCCTTTCTTATGCTCTCGGGAAGACCGAAGCCGAACGCTGCGGGGTTACCTGTGTTGAGCTTGAGTACGTTTATACCGCGGCTCTGCATCTCCATCGCTTCAACAAAAAGCGGACCTCTGATATCGGAATGGACCTTTTCCATTCTGTCTGCGCAAGTGATTATATTCATATAGACACCGTCCTTTAAAAAAATTACTAAATAATTGTAACACAGGCGACAAAAAAAGTCAAGAACAACTATAAAATTATAAACACACTATATTGAATATTGGGGTGCTTGCATTTTTGATAAAACAGGGTCAAAATTTTAGTGTATAATTAAAGAAAAAAGCAATATCAAACCCGAGAGGGAATGATATTGCCTTGTTTTATTTTATTTCCTGTTCTAATTTTCTGAATTCCTCTGTATCAAAGAAGTCAATAAGCGAGATTCCAAATCCGTCACAAAGCATTTTTAGCGTGACTATGCCGGGATTTTGGCTCTTTCCGTAAAGAATATTTTTGATAGATGAAGGGGGAACTGCCGATTCCATAGCTAATCTGTGGATAGACATATTTCTTTCACCGAGTAATTGTAAAAGCCTGTTTTTTACCGCAGTACAAGTGTCCATTTTGTCCTCCTTAAAAATATTTGGTCTAATTATAGCCCATTTCTCTTGACAAAGTGGGCTATATATGATACAATATAGGCTACAAATAGACTGTCCAAAGGAGTAAGTTATGAAACAAAAAAACAAATTTTCAACTATTTTATACATATTCTTGCTTACGGTCGTGCCGCAGGCAGTAGTGCTTTGTGTAGTCGCGAGCGTCGGCTGCTGGGCATATTGGTGGTATAAAACTCAGAATTGGCTTCAGATGATGTTGAGCCTTGTTGGCTTTATCACTATGATATTCTTTTTTATATGTGTATCCGTTTTTGTTCATTCCTACGGATTGTCGGTGTTTTCAAGCACGACAAAAGATCTGAACGCAAGCGATTACGAAGGAAAGCCCGTGAAAGAATATTCACTCCGCGTTGGAAGAAGAAACACGTTGACGGGAAAAACACCCATCTACGTAAAGGAGCGGGAGAGACGCCGCAACGGTTTACTTGTGATGGTGGGATTTCATGCCATCATTGTTGGTTTGACGGGTGTGTTCAAATTTGTCATTGAGTCATTGCGCGTTTCTTTTTCTCGGAGAAGACAGGCGGATTGGGAGACTTGTCGGGAGGATATACAGGACAAGATACTTGGAGAGGGTGTTTTTGGTTTTTTCAAAATGCCGATCATTTGTACAATGATCTTTTGTATTCTGTGGGCTACGCTCGGTGGACTTACTTGGGGCTTTGAATCAAAGTATTCTCACGAGAACATCGACATTGAGATAACAGAGATTTCGCAGGGTGAGCTGAACGGTATGCGAGCTTCGGTATCACTCAAAGCAAAGGTTACGAACAACTCGAAGGAAAAGATAGATTATGCTAAGGGCACACTGTACATAAAGGATGCCAAAGGAGATCTTCTCTTCCAGTGTAAGCTCACAATACAGTTGCCATTTAATCACCCAAACGGTGAGTTTATGGAGAAGTCGCAAACCTATGAGCTTTCTTGGAATCTCAACGGAGATCCAAACAATGAAGGAATGATGACTTTATATAATTCGGAACTTGAGGATCTGGAAATAAGCTTTGCGTTCCAAGAAATAAAATACGGTGAAAAGACCTTGCTGAGCGATCCCAAAGTCGTTGATCTTTTGGGAAGCGATCCGATAGTGATAAAAGAATCCGAAAAATAACAAGACCCTAAAAAATTCATATAGATAAAAAGGAGACTAAAATGGGAATTAAAGACTTTTTTAAGAAATTGAAAGAAGACAATCAAGGATTTTTGTCAACCATGTCACGAATGAACGGCGCGGGACTTCTTGGTGAAGTAAACCACGGAATAAAGGACGGTGATTTTTGGGACGGCGCTTACGTGAACATAGAAAAAGACAAAAACGATGGAAAGGAAAAGGGCGTTATCTACGGTTCAGCTCAAAAGGATTATTGGTTTACCAAAGAGGACGTTACCGACATCTCTTTGGTAGAAAAAGAAAAGCTTTACGATGAGCCCGTTATTAATCAAGGTCAAAGTAAGGTTGCAGCTTTCCGTTATCGCATAACCTTTGCAGACGGAAAGAAGGCTCAGTTCGATATTCTGATGACAAAATTAGAGCGTTTTTCCGATTTCTTTGGCGCGGAGCTTCCTGACATGAGCAAGTATCAGTAAACAAAAAGGCAATGTCAAACCCAAGAGGGAATGATATTGCCTTTTTTACGGATTATTTACAAATTGCGTTCAGTTGACATATACTCAAAATTTTGATATAATATAGTGACTATCAAAGGTAATTAAGAAGTTTATAGATAATAATTGACAAAAGGGATTTCAGATGAAGGAATTAAAAGAAAAAGCACAAGCCTTAATTGATAAATATACTCCCGAGCTTTCGAGTAAAGGCTTAAAAATATTGCTTTCCAAGCGATATTTTGAGTCGGAGGTTGGAGAGAGATCGGGAGGACATGGTGTCTGCGCAATAATCTTTAATTCAATAGATCGTGCGCGAGATCATAAAGAAGAAAAGAAAAAAGGATATAACTACGAAAAAAACAAATATCATTATTTTATTCTTACGCTATGTCCGACTGAAAAAAATGCTTTTAGGCGGGAGGAATGCCGAGAATATGCTTTTATTCTGAAAAAGGTAGAGAGGGCGCATGTTGGACAAGAGCCACGCAGAGTTCTTTATCGCGAAGAAAAGATTTTATCAAAAATTGAGAAACAGATACTAAAAATCTTGAAGAAGGCAGAAAAAAGTTCGGCTCAAAAGGTGTGTCAAAATAATATCATCGATGCTTTCCGATATGCAATGACTGCAAAGTATGAATATAAAGAAAGATTTTTAGGGAAAGAGAGTTTTTCATGGGAAATGATATTTATTTCTGCTTTTTGTGTTTTGGTTTTCGGAAGTATGTTTATAATATGGCTTTTTACAAAATAATTCACACCAATAGACAAACTTTTATTGGGATATAGATTACGGAAGATGCTCCGATTGTGCAAAACGGATGAACAGGTAACTCCAAGGAGGTAGAACGATAATGCTCATACAAAAGCAAGATTGCAAAATGGATGTTGACGTGGATAAAACAATAGAATATTATCGTGAACACGCTCTTTGCGATTGTCCCGCTTGCCGTAATTTTTATGTACAAGCGGAAACAGCTTTGCTGAAGCTCAAGGAGTTCTTTTCTGAACTTGGCGTAGATATTTCACGACCCGATGAAACAAGCTGGGATGTGGTGGACGGTATAGCTGACTATTTCTTTGTCGCTTATACCGTAAGCGGCAAGGTGTTGGAATACGATAAATACGAGATCGATCTGCAAGACGGCGATTTGTTTTTAAATGTCGTTATCGATGATCATTACATTCCCAACGAGCAGAAGAATGAATATTTCGTTATCTCTGTTTACGGAATTAATCTGCCGTGGGTTTTAGATGAACCGCTTCCTGATGCAAAGCCATTTATGAAAACTGTTACAGAAGTAAAAAACAGTTTTTGGAGCAAACTCACAAAAATACTTTTCAAGAAAGCAGAAAAATCCAATAATATTCATCAACCTATACCATCTTGGGAAAATATTGTTGAATGGCTATATGATAAGGATTTAGACGCGTTCAGAGATGAGGTGACACGGGTAATATATTCAAAAGACAAATCTATGCGATATGTGATATTAAAAGATGATAAGGGGTATTTTACATATCAGCTTGAAGTAATATATCAATTTAACGAAGAAGAGTGGCAATACATTTGTAAAGACGATACTACTTTACCCGCAATGTGGGAAACCTATAGAGGCGCTGGGGGTAAATCGATTTTTAATAGTGAAAGAGAGTTGTTAAAAAGTCTTGCGTTTGAGCCTGAATACAAGAAGTATTTTTCGGGCGATGAAATATAGACAGCCTTTTAGACTAAAATCAAATACTTTTCGGACAAAAGACTGTTGTCCCTTACCTGACACACTTGTGGTGAATGTTCTGTAAGGGACAACGGTTTTTTATTGAATTTTACATTTTGCCAGTAGGGGCGAACTGTGTTCGCCCGCGGGCGTTCAAAGAACGCCCCCTACGGGTTTGATAAATCATTTCTTGTAGGGCGGGAGTAAACTGTCAAGAGTAACATTGTAAACCCCCGCCCTACGATTTGCGACGCCGGATTGCATATCCGCCCGTGTCATCCTTGAGCAAGTCGCCCCACGGGATTCTTCGCTTGCGCTCAAGAATGACTGTCGTGTGGCGATGCCGCGAAGGATCTCGGGCGGCGCGGTCAGGACGCCAGATCCCCCATTTGATTTAGCATATTCTCAATGAATATTCCGTACCCCGTGGTGGGGTCGTTGATCAGCACGTGGGTCACAGCGCCCACTATCTTACCGTCTTGGATTATCGGCGAGCCCGACATTCCTTGTATTATTCCGCCCGTTTTGTTTATCAGATCGGGGTCGGTTATCTTTACCGTGAAGCACTTGTTGCCCTTTGAATTGTAATTTATATCCGATATCTCTATATCGTATTTTTTAACTCCGCTTTCGTCAAGCGTTGAGTAGATATAGGCTTTGCCTTCCTTTAGCTCGTTCTTATATCCCACGGGCAAGGGCTCACAGTGGATATTTGCGGGCTTTGACGCGAACACGCCGTACACTCCGCATTCGGTGTTGCCTAAGAGAGAGCCTGTCTTGCCCGAGCTGAAATAGCCCTTTACCTCTCCGGGTGAACCCGCAAGTCCTTTTACAACTCCGCTGATGGTAACGCCCACCACCGAGCCGCGCTGCATCGGTATCAGCTTGCCTGTTCCCGCGTCGCATATTCCGTGGCCAAGACCCGCAAAGGCGTAGCTTTCGGGCACTATAAAGCTCACAGTTCCTATTCCCGCGCCGCTGTCGCGAACGTATATGCCTGTCTTGTACTTATTTTCTGCCACCGAATACGCGGGGGTCAGCTTTGCGGTATGCTCCTTTCCGTCGCGAAGGTAAGATATACTTATAGTACAACCCCCGCTTTCCTCAACGATACGCGTCAGCTCGGACGCGCCGTTTATCGTATTGCCGTTTATCTTTGTTATGATATCGTTTATCCTGATACCCGCCTCGCTCGACGGATTTTTTGCGCCCGTGCTTGAATCTACGTCGCAAAATCCGACAACCAGCACGCCCTCGGTTATAAATTTAACTCCGAAGGGCATACCGCCGGGGTAGAGCATCAGCGGTTGCTGTTTACTTACCGCCAAGGAGTTCGGGGGTATTATCCCGTATAGCGAGTTACTTGTCTTTAGTGATAGCTGTTTACTGAGCTCTTCCTTGATGTGAGAGAGCTCATAAGCCGCCACCAAGGGATAGCTTGGCTGAGTGCCCTCGGCGTAACAGCTTACACTGGTGGGAGCTATAAGCCCGTAGCTTCCCGTAAGCGCCGCCGAGAATATTATAAACGCAAGAAGAAAAAACGATATTCCTCTGATGATCCTTTTAGTCATTTATCTGTCTTCCTTATTGTATAGCTTTCTTTGCGAAGGGAGCAGAGAAATATCGTCTGCTCTCGGATACGGTGGAGTATCTTTCTTTCGCATTATTATAGTGTGCAGAAAAGGTGATTCGATTAATAACAAATTTGATGAAAAGAACAAATTTTTTTCTTTTGTGGAAAACTTGATTTTGAGCTTTGGCTCTACTTCACAGCTTACATTTTTGCCGTGGAATTAAATACATTTCGATCCGATTTTTACTTGTTTGTCCCAATATCATATAGTTATATTTATATGTAATTTTTTAATAAAAATACTTGACTTTTTTATCTTTTGTGATACAATTAGTTAGGTAACTAACTAAAATGAGAGGAGAATTTATGGATAAGCAATATATACAGCCCCCGAAGCGTCCCGAGCGCAAGGAGCTTAGCAATAATCCTGTGAAAATGTGTCACGAGATATCTCATCTTTCGCGCGCTCACATGAGGGAGCTGCGCGACCTTGAGGATATCGCCGCACCGCACGGAACAAGGCTTGTTATATCCTTTTTGGCGGCGGGTGACGGCGTTACTCAGCTCGAGCTTGTGAACGCCACGCATCTGCGCGCGCCAAGCGTCAGCGGTATACTCAAAAAGCTTGAGGACAACGGCTTTGTTGAGCGCAAACGCGACGATAAGGATATGAGAGCCGTGAGGGTATATCTGACCGACAAGGGCAGGGATCTTGACAGACGCACGATAGATAAGATACGTCAGGTAGACGCTATGGCGCTCGAGGGACTGACCGAGGCAGAAAAAGAACAAATGATGGCGCTTTTGGAAAAAATGCGAGATAATCTTCTCGCCCCTAAAAGGGAAGCGAGAACGGCGGAGGACACAGATAAACAATGAAGAGGATTTTCCAATATTTAAAACCCTATAAGGTGTTTGCGATACTCTCACCTTTATTTATGATGCTCGAGGTACTTGCCGACCTTTGTCTGCCGCGTCTTATGACAGTTATAGTTGACTGCGGTATAGCGAAGAGCGGGGACGTTTCCGACGTGCCGTTTGCTTCGTTTATTATGAAGACTCTATTCGGAGAGGGAAGCTATACCTCTATGCAGGTCATAATAACCTTTGGGGTGCTGATGCTGCTTACTGTCATAGTAGGCGGAATGTTCGGCATATCCTGCGCGTTTACGGCGGCGAGGGCCTCGCAGGGACTTGGACACGACCTGCGCCGTGATGCTTACAGCAGAGTTATGTCGCTCTCGATAGAGCAGACCGATAAATTCACCACGGGCTCACTCGTCACACGTATGACCAACGACGTGTCGATGATAGTTGACTTTACTGAAATGATACTTCGAATGTTCGTTCGCGCGCCTATCTTTTTCGTTGGCGGCGCTATAATGCTGCTTACGCTTGACTTGTCGTTTGGGGCGATACTTTTGTGCGCTCTCCCGATAATGCTGCTTACCCTTTTCTTGGTAATGAGAAAGACCATACCGATATTTGCGGGTGTTCAAAAAAGGCTTGACAAGGTAAACTCGGTCGTGCAGGAGAACGTAAGCGGAGCGAGAGTTGTCAAGGCATACGTCAAAGAGGATTACGAGGTAAAGAGATTTGAGGAGGCTAACCGCGACCTCAGGGATACCAATTACAGCGTTATGAAGATAATGGCGGTGCTTCACCCTGTGCTTCATATTGTTATGAACCTGTCGATACTCGTTATCATATACATAGGCGGATTTAAGATAGAGAATGTTGGCGGAAGCGGAATGACCGCGGGAACGATAATGGCGGCTATAACCTACGTTACACAGGTGCTTATGTCGATAATGATGGTAACTATGATGACCAACTCCATCTCCCGCGCGATGGCGTCGCTCAAGAGAGTAAACGAGGTGCTTGACACAGAGCCTGCTATAAAGGGCGGTGCGGATAGTGCAGAGAGAGATGACGTTGCTATATCGCTCAAGGGAGTGTCCTTCCAATATCCGAACACCGTGGGACGTCCCGTGCTTCACGATATCGACCTTGAGGTCAAGAGGGGAGAAACGGTTGCGATAATCGGCGCAACAGGCTCGGGAAAGACCTCGCTCGTTAATCTTATCCCCCGTTTTTATGACGCTACCGAGGGAGAGGTGATGGTTGACGGTCTTAACGTAAAGGAATATGACCTTGAAAAGCTACGTTCGAAGATAAGCTTCGTTATGCAGAAGAGCGAGCTCTTTTCCGACACTATAGCCAATAATATCCGTTGGGGTAAGCCCGATGCCGATGAGGATGAGATACGCTCGGCGATAGAGGTCGCACAGGCGCAGAGCTTTGTTGAAGGCTTTAACGATAGATACGATACCTTTATAGCAGAGAAGGGAGCATCGCTCTCGGGAGGACAGAAGCAGAGAATGTCGATAGCAAGAGCTATCGTGCGTGAGCCCGAGATACTCATACTCGACGACTCGACCTCGGCTCTCGACCTTGCCACAGAGGCAAAGCTGCGCGCGGCGCTTAACGAAAAATTCAAGGATACAACGGTTATAATGATAGCTCAGCGTATAGCGAGCGTCAGAGAGGCCGACAGAATAGCCGTTATTGAAAACGGAACTATAATCGCCTGCGCTCCTCACAGCGAGCTGATGCAGAGCTGTGAGACCTACCGAGATATTTACAATTCGCAGATGCAGAACGGAGGCGGTATAAATGAATAATCAGAGAACAAATCAAGGAAAAATGCCGCCCATGGGCCCCGGCGGAAGACCGGGCGGACACGGCGGCGGAGGGCCTCTTGGGGCGAGGGTGAACAGAGAGAAGCCGAAGAATACCGCAAGAACGCTTGGAAGATTGCTCAAATACATAGGAAAGAGCAAGATGCTTATAATTCTGCTTATAATCATAATGGTGGCGGTAACGGCATCCGACCTTGCGGGGCCGGCTCTACAGGGTGCGGCGATAGACACGATAAGCATAAAGAACGGTCAGCTTTCGGTCGACTTTTCGGCAATGCTCGGATATCTTGGAATTATGGCTGTGCTTTTCGTGGTAAGCGCACTGCTCAGCTTTTTCCAAGGAATAATCGCGGCAAAGCTTTCGCAAAATACCGTTTACACACTGAGAAACGACCTTTTTGTCAAGATATCAAAGCTACCGATAAAATACACCGACACTCATAAGCACGGCGATATAATGTCGAGAATGACCAATGACGTTGAAAATGTGTCAAACGCCGTGTCACAGTCGATAGCCTCGCTGATATCGAGCATACTCACACTTGTGGGCGCATTCTCAATGATGATGTATTACGGCTGGGTGATGGCGCTTATAGCCTGCATCACTATTCCGCTTACTATACTGATCTCGGGAAATCTGGCGAAGTTTATGAGAAAATATTTCGTTCGCCGCCAAAAGATACTCGGACAGATGAACGGTCAGGTCGAGGAGATGGTGACCTCGTATAAAACTGTCGTTGCCTACGGAAAAGAAAGGTCGGCGGTAGAAAATTTCGCCAAGACGAGTGAGGAATTCAAAAAGTGCAGTATAAGCGCGAGAGTATGGGGCTCTATTATGGGGCCGTGTATGAATTTCCTGGGAAATCTTCAGTATGTGCTTATAGCGGTATTCGGCGGATATTTCGTGCTCAACCCCGTAAGCTTTATGAGAACTTTGACTATAGGAAATATACAGTCGATGCTCCAGTACTCCAAAAAATTCACACGCCCTGTAAACGAGATCGCGAACCAGTATTCGTCGATACTCACAGCGCTTGCGGGTGCGGAGAGAATTTTCGAGATAATGGACAGCGCCGATGAGATAGACGAGGGCGCATTGGATATCTCGGTCAGCGATATAAAGGGAAATATAGAGTTCGAGAATATGGACTTCTCCTACGAGGCGGGCGAGCCCGTACTCAAAAAGCTGAACCTTTCGGTAAAGGCGGGGCAGAAGGTCGCGATAGTTGGAGCAACGGGCTCGGGAAAGACCACGATAGTCAATCTGCTTACGAGATTTTACGAGCTTGACGGCGGAAGGATAATGATAGACGGAGTGGATATTACCGATATACCCAAGGATACACTTCGCCACTCGATAGCTATAGTGCTTCAGGATACGGTGCTTTTCTCGGACACCATAGCCGCCAACATACGTTACGGAAGAGCGGACGCGACCGATGAGGATATAAAACGCGCCGCGGCACACGCGAGGGCGGATAGATTTATAGAAAGACTGCCCGAGGGTTATGAGACAGTCCTTGCCGAGTCGGGAAGCGACCTCTCTGCGGGACAGCGTCAGCTTCTCGCGATAGCGAGGGCGGTACTCGCAGACCCGAAGATACTCATACTTGACGAGGCTACGTCAAGCGTTGATACCAGAACCGAGATGCACATACAGCAGGCGATGGTGGCGCTTATGAAGAACCGCACGTCGCTTATCATAGCTCACCGTCTTTCGACGATAAGAGATGCCGATATGATAGTTGTTCTTAAGGACGGACAGATATCCGAGGCGGGTAACCACGAGGAGCTGCTCCAAAAGGGTGGGGAATACCACAAGCTTTACCAAAATCAGTTCGCGGGAATAGCGACCTGATGGAGTGAAATGAATAAAGAAAAAAGCCTTCTTCCGCGGAAGAAGGCTTTTGGTTTTACGGACAGTCGAGGACTGTACAGTGCAGTATGATAGTATACAGGTAGTGCAAGATGATTGTATACAGTTTTGTGATATAATAAAAGGCAAGAAAATGACCTAAAAGGAGGTTATTCGAATGCCTTGGAAGGACA